>DIVP01000091.1 GCA_002422465.1 Peptococcaceae bacterium UBA6129
GGTAGCGTTTACTGCCCGGTTGAATTGCCGTTCGCCTTGCTGGTCGCGTCCACCCACGAGCACACGTATTTCGCCGCTATGCGGATCTAAAACAGTAATCGCGGATTGAATTATCTTATCTTTTTTGCCGGTCGGGAAGTTGCTATTATCGGCGAAGACTGCTTCAGCGGCTGCCTGGGCTTTACTGTCCATTGTCGTATATATTTTGTATCCTGCCGTATATAGCGTGGCAACATCCTGACTTTCCAGCTTCAGTATGCGTGTCGCTTCATCAATAATATAGTCGCTAAAAGACTGGTATTGATAATTCGACGATTTTAGACCGACAAGGTTAAGCTTTTCTGTCTTGGCCTTTTCTGCAGTTTCTTTCGTAATGTAATTCATTTTGACCATTTCGTTAAGAACCAGAGCTTGGCGCTGTGCAGCCTTCTCAGCATTTAGGTAGGGAGAATATCTGCCCGGAGCATTGATAACACCGGCCAGCATTGCGGCTTCTTCGAGGTTTAAATCCTTAGCATCCTTGCCAAAATACGTCTGTGCAGCGGTCTGGAGGCTCCAGGCGCCATGACCATAATAAACATTGTTCAGATATAGTGTCAGAATTTGCTCTTTGGTATATTTGCTTTCGACTTGTATTGCGATAATTACTTCCTGTATTTTGCGGCGCAGTTTCTTCTCGGGGTTCTCAAGTATTGCTATTTTCACAAGCTGTTGTGTTAGCGTACTTCCGCCTTCGGAACCATAGCCATTTTTAAAGTTAGCAACTACAGCTCCCATAAAACGTATGGGGTCAAACCCATGGTGCTTATAAAAACGTTGATCCTCAATGGCGACCAGGGCTTGTTTCATAATCAGGGGTATTTCCGTTTGTTCGAGGTTGACCCTGTTTTTATTGGACTTTAATGAAGAGACAGCCACGTTATCTTTATCTATAAGAAAGCTCGAAAGGTCTCCGGTAATATTCTCGATATCATATTTTGGCATGTTTTGGATTGCTCCAACAAGAAAACCAATGCCGGCACCCAAGATAATAAAAGAAACGAGTAAAATAGCCAAGACTGAAACCCGACCATACTTTATCTTGAAGCGGGGCCTTTTACGGGGCATATGACAACCTCCTTTCCCTACGTGCACTATTATAGCATAATAGTCAAGTTATTTTAACTTCACAGGTATTTTACTGCGTATTTTCCCGAATTCAAGCTGTCCGTTTTATAGATTTAATGATGCCGGTTGGCACTTTTTAAGATATCTCTACATATATTATATTTACAGTATTCTGTTTTAGTAAACACAAGCCGTAAAAATAAAGGGTGTGAGGCAATGGCCCGCTGGCGCAAAACAAAATATGGGTTAAGACGCAGGATATTTTTCTTGCGGATTCCGAGGTTTTTCATCGTTATCTTGTGTTTAGCGGTACTAATATTTTTATTGTTTACGATCGTTGAAAAAAACCTGAAGCCCACAATAGTACAAATTGCCGAGGCACGCGCCAGTCTAGTTGCAACTGAGACCATCCATAGAATTTTATATGAGGAAGTTCTGGCGAATGTAAATTATAATGAATTGATATATGTTCATAAAGATTCTGAGCAGCGTATCACGATGATGCAGGCCAATACTGTTAAAATAAGCCGGATTGTTTCGCAGGCCAATCTTGAGATACAAGAAGCGCTGAAAAACCTGAAAGATGAAACTATTCAAATTCCGCTCGGCCAAACGCTGGGCAGTCAGCTTTTAGCTAACCGCGGCCCACGGATTAGTGTAAAATTGTCACCGGTAGGGACAGTCAATGTGAACTTCATTGACGAGTTTCAACAAGCCGGAATTAATCAGGTACGCCATATTTTATATTTAAATATAGAAACTACTATCCAGATAGTAGTACCACTTGTTACCAAAGGTGTTGTTGTGAATAATCAGGTGCCGATTGCGGAAACGATTATTGTTGGGCAGGTACCGAGCACATATTTTGGGATTGAAACAGGTTTGCTAAAAGGTTTGACACAATAAAAGGTTTGACACAATAAAAGGTTTGACACAATAAAAGGTTTGACCAATTGACAAAACACTTTCCAAACGGTAAAATTAGAAATGTAAAAACATTTTCTAAACCACAACTTAAAGGAATCACATGACTGGCGGAAGTGGATATAACCACAGGGAGTGTGATTTGTGAAAAGAAAGCCGACCGCCTGGGCACTTAGTCCGGGCGGGTTTTTGTTTTACCTCCGGGCTAAAGGTATTTTAGCGAGGAGGTTTTTCTATGGTGAGGAAAGAATGGCAGGGTTTTATTGCGGGAAAGTGGACAGAAAAGCCGGATGTGCGGGATTTCATCCTAAAAAATCACACTCCCTACGAAGGTGACGAGAGTTTTCTAGTGGGAGCTACGCCAAAAACACGAAAATTATGGGGAAAATGCAGTGAACTGATCCGGTTGGAAATTGAGAAAGGTATACTGGCAGTTGAGTGTACGACCACAGCGGGCATTGATAATTTTAAACCTGGCTATATTGATAAGGAAAATGAAGTAATCTTTGGTTTACAGACGGACGAACCCTTGAAAAGAATGATTAATCCCTTTGGCGGAATCAGGATGGTTGAAGAAGCTCTGCAGGCATACGGTTATTCTCTGGATGAAGAAATGGAGAGAGTATTTGACAAAATACACAAAACGCATAATCAGGGGGTTTTTGATGTCTATACAGATGAAATAAAGGCGCTGAGGAAAGCCGGAGTCCTAACCGGACTGCCTGATGCCTATGGCAGAGGAAGAATTATTGGTGATTACAGACGCATCCCTTTATATGGCATAGATTTCTTAATTAAACAGAAAGCAAAGGATTTAGAAAATCTTGCGCCGTTTATGACCGAAGAGGTAATCAGGAATAGGGAAGAAGTCGCGGAACAGTTAAAAGCATTAGATAGAATGAAACGAATGGCTGCCGGCTATGGCGCAGATATCTCACAGCCCGCAAGTAATGCCAAAGAAGCCGTACAGTTTCTGTATTTTGGCTACCTGTCTGCTGTAAAAGAGAGTAATGGCGCCGCCATGTCTTTGGGCAGGTGCAGTACTTTTCTTGATATTTATCTGGAAAGGGATTTAAAGAATATGCTTATCACAGAAGCTGAGGCGCAGGAGTTAATTGATCAGTTTGTGATCAAACTGCGTTTAGTCAGGCATTTGAGGACGCCAGAATACAATGAGTTATTTGGCGGGGATCCCAATTGGATTACTGAATCCATCGGAGGAATGTCGCTAGACGGGAAAACCTTGGTCAGCAAAACTTCCTATCGGTTTCTGCATACGCTGTTGAATCTCGGGTCAGCTCCGGAACCCAATATGACAGTGTTATGGGCCAAGGATTCCCCGTTAGCCTTTAAAGAGTATTGCGCAAAAATGTCTGTCCTGACAGCGGCTATCCAGTATGAAAACGATGATTTAATGAGACCTCTTTATGGTGATGATTATGCTATCTCCTGCTGCGTTTCAGCATTGGAACTAGGCAAACAGATGCAGTTTTTCGGCGCTCGCTGCAACCTCGCGAAAACCTTGCTCTATGCGATTAATGGTGGTGTAGATGAAAACAGCGGAATAACTGTCGTGCCTGGTATAGAAAAATTGGAGGGCTTGTACCTGGACTATGAGGACGTGAAGGAGAATTTCTTCAAAGTGCTGGAATACGTGGTTCAGTCGTATGTAAATGCTATTAACATCATTCATTATATGCATGATAAATACGCCTATGAAAACGGGATGATGGCCTTGCACGATACGGATGTTGAAAGGATTGCCGCCTTTGGTGTAGCCGGTTTGTCGGTGGCAGCAGATTCTTTAAGTGCAATTAAATATGGAAATGTCCGGGTCGAAAGAAACAACGGGATTGCTGAAGGCTTTAAGGCCGAGCGGGAATTTCCAATGTACGGCAACGATGATGACAGGGTTGATGATTTGGCCGTGATGGTTTTAAAAAGATTCAGCTCAGAGCTGCGTAAACATAAAATTTACAGGGATGCAAAACCGACGTTATCGGTACTTACTATTACCTCCAATGTCGCCTATGGCAAAAAGACCGGAGCCACTCCGGACGGCAGGAAAGCCAAAGAGGCTTTTGCTCCGGGTGCCAATCCGATGCATGGCCGTGACAGGTGCGGAGCCCTGGCCTCACTTAATTCGGTAGCCAAGCTGCCTTACATCGGCGTTTGTCAGGATGGGATTTCCAACACATTATCAATTGTTCCACAGGCACTCGGAAGAGATGAAGAGAACAGAATAAGCAACCTTATCGCCATACTGGACGGATATTTTTCACAGGGAGCTCAACATTTGAATGTGAATGTTTTATCAAAGGAAACCCTTTGCGATGCTATGCTGAATCCGTACAATTATCCAACACTAACTGTCAGGGTTTCCGGGTATGCCGTACATTTTAACAGGTTGACGAGAGAACAGCAGCTCGAAGTAATCAGCAGGACTTTTCATGAAACGATGGCAGGTTGAGGTGAGATATGATGGGAAGGATTCATTCTCTTGAAACGATGGGATTAATGGACGGACCCGGGATAAGAACAGTAGTTTTTTTCCAGGGCTGCCGGATAAGATGCCGTTATTGTCATAATCCTGATACTTGGGATTTAAACGGCGGACAGGAAATTGCAGCTACAGAGCTTGTAAATAAGTTAAAAAGATATAGACCATACTTTCAGGCATCGGGCGGAGGTGTAACTTGTTCCGGCGGAGAGCCACTCATGCAGCCGGCATTCCTCTCTCAATTTTTAAGATTATGTAAGGAAAATGATATGCATACGGCTATTGATACGGCAGGCTTCGGACGAGGCAATTATGAAGAAATACTAAAGTATACGGATCTGGTTATCCTCGATATTAAGCACAGTGACGAGCAGGGCTATGCCCTCTTAAGCGGCGGAAATATCGGCGAGCTGGAGGAGTTTAAAAAAGCGCTTGTTGATGCGGGGACAAAGCTTTGGCTCAGGCATGTCATTGTTCCCGGTTGGACCGATAACCCAGACCACCTGCACAGAATGAGAAAGGTTTTTGCCAGTTTTAATAATGTTGAAAAAATTGAATTACTTCCTTATCATAAGCTGGGCGCAGCCAAGTATGAGAAGATGGGCCTAAAGTATCAACTAGAGGGAACAAAGCCATTAGGTAAAGAGAGATTAGTGAATATAAATGAGATGTTTTTTCAATAATACCGGTAGAGCGTTTTTAGTAAGTGCTTCAAAATAATATAAATCATAATAAAAATGCATAGAAATGCAGTGATTCTTGGTTGACACGCAAAAACCGATATGGTAATATATCAACTGTCGCTATCAGCGACGATATCATGAATTATTCCAGGAAACACAACAGACATAACAGCAGTCCTTCCAGAAATACCCTGTTGACCGTGACCGGAAAGCATGATAAGATGTAATTCCTGCCGA
>DIVP01000033.1 GCA_002422465.1 Peptococcaceae bacterium UBA6129
CATTTTGAGAAGATGCTTTATGATAATGCGCTTCTGGCGCTGGCCTATCTTGAGACATATCAGATTACTAAGAAAGGAGAATATCGAGACGTCGCGGAAAAAATATTCTCTTATGTTTTGCGGGACATGACTTCGCCGGAGGGCGGCTTCTATTCGGCTGAGGATGCCGATTCGGAAAGCGAGGAAGGTAGGTTTTACGTCTGGAGTCCCCGGGAGGTTCAAGGAATACTCGGTAAGGAGAAGGGGGATTTTTACTGTCGGCTTTTTGACATCACAGAACGCGGTAACTTTGAAGGCAAGAATATCGCAAATCTTATTGACCGAAATCTAAAAGAGCTTAGTCCAGAGGAGCTAAGCTTGGCAGAAAAATGCCGCAGAGAGTTATTTCAAGTCCGGGAGAAGCGGGTTCATCCCTATAAGGATGATAAAATACTGACTGCATGGAATGCGCTCATGATAGTTGCGCTGGCCGTCGGAGCCCGCGTTTTGCAGAATAATACCTATATCGAGGCTGCCGACAAGGCCGTAAAATTTATCTATCAGAATCTCCTTAATTCCGAAGGCAGGCTGCTGGCCCGCTATCGCGACGGGGAAGCCGCATATCCGGCTTATCTTGATGATTATGCCTTTTTAGGCTGGGCGCTGTTGGAGCTGTACGAGACCTCCTATCAACCGGAATATTTGCAGCGGGCGTTATCGTTAACCAGTACAATGCTTGAGCTTTTTTGGGATGACGAGAACGGCGGGCTGTACATGACGGAAAAAAATGCCGAGGAATTACTAGCCCGGCCAAAGGAGATCTATGATGGGGCTATTCCCTCCGGCAATTCGGCAGCTGTGTCTAATCTGTTGCGTCTGACCGCGCTGACCGGCGATACTCAATTTGAAGAAAAGGCCGTGGTAATCTTCAGCGCCTTTGGCGGAGATGTTAATAAGCATCCCACCGGATACAATTATTTTCTGCAGGCGTATCTCTATTGGCGCTCGCCGTCCCGCGAAATAGTCATTGTCAGTAAAACAGGAAACGGCAAAGCAAAGGAAATGCTCGATATCTTACAGGGACAGTTTTTGCCCCATACCGTAAGTCTCTATGTCTCTCCGGAGACAGAGGATATTAGAGAAGCAGTTCCTTTCCTAAGTGATTATCAGGCCATCGACGCCGAGGCAGCTGCCTTTATCTGCAAAAACCAGTCCTGCCAGACGCCTTTGTATGATGCGGAGTCTTTCCGGCAGGCCCTGGAGTAATCCCGGTTAAAAGACGAGACAAAGTTTAAAATGGGTTAAGGAGGTATATCAACGAAACTGCCGAAATAATAAACAGGAAAATGCCACGGAATCATCGCATTTTCTACAGATAAGGAGATAAGATAGCATGCTGCGCGTTTCAGGACTCAGACTCTCTCTTGAAGACGAGCTCGAACGTCTGCCCCATCTTGCTGCGAAAAGGCTTGGAATCAGGCTTGCCCAAATCCGGGAATGGCATGTTTCTAAGCAGTCTGTGGACGCGCGCAAGAATAAGGTGTCTTTTGTTTATTCTGTCGATGTGATTGTTAAAGATGAAGCCTATATCCTCAGCAAGCAAAATGATCCCGGGATTAGCCTCATAGCGCCCTTTCACTATGAATTCACGGCAACCGGGACCGAAAAGCTGCATGATCGTCCTGTCATTGTCGGAGCAGGGCCGGCCGGCCTCTTCGCCGGGTTGCTGCTCGCTCAGATGGGATATCGCCCGCTCCTTGTCGAGAGGGGCGATGATGTAGAGATGCGCAGTCGCAAGGTACTAAAATTCTGGTCGGCCGGAGAGTTGGACACGGAGTCCAACATCCAGTTTGGCGAGGGAGGCGCGGGCACCTTCTCTGATGGTAAACTCACTACTCTTATCAATGACGTCCGTTGCCGCAAGGTCTTGGAGGAGCTTGTCGAGGCCGGGGCTCCGCCGGAGATTCTCTATTCGCACAGACCTCACGTGGGAACCGATATTCTGCGCAAGGTTGTGAAGAACCTGCGTCTGCGTATCCGGGAACTGGGCGGGGAAATACTTTTTGGGTCCTGTGTCACCGGCATAAAGATTGAAAACGGCCAGCTTGCGGGCGTGACCATAAACGGTAAAGACAGCCTGCCCTGCCAGGCTGTTGTACTGGCAACCGGGCACAGCGCACGTGATACTTACAATCTACTATATAATAGCAACGTAAATCTCATAGCCAAGCCCTTCTCGGTTGGCGTAAGAATTGAGCATCTTCAGAAAATGATTGATCAGGCCCAGTATAAGGAGTTTGCCGGTCATCCTAAGCTTGAGGCGGCAGATTACAAACTGGTCTATCATGCTCCGACAGGGCGGTCTGCTTACACCTTCTGCATGTGTCCCGGCGGAGTGGTTGTAGCCGCTGCCACCGAGAATGGCGGCGTAGTGACAAACGGGATGAGCGAGCATGCTCGCGACGGCATCAATGCTAACAGCGCCCTCTTGGTGGGCGTAACGCCGGAGGATTTTCCGGACAGCCACCCGCTGGCCGGTGTTGAATTCCAAAGAACATGGGAGAGGAAGGCCTTCTTGCTTGGACATAAAGATCATCAGGCCCCGGCCCAGTTGGTTGGTGATTTTTTAGCCCACAAGCCCTCTTCGGGTTTTCAGACAATCAGGCCAACGTATGCGCGGGGCGTCGTCCTTTCGGATTTATCGGAATGCTTACCGTCTTATGTCAGAGAAACACTATCCGAAGCGATTATTGACTTTGACAGGAAGCTTACGGGATTTGCCTGCGGGGATGCTGTCCTGACAGGCGTCGAAACTCGCAGCTCAGCGCCGGTCAGGATTGTCCGGCAGGATAATTTTGAATCCAGCCTGGCTGGTATGTATCCGGCAGGCGAAGGAGCGGGCTATGCCGGCGGGATAGTCTCGGCAGCCGTCGACGGAATAAAAACAGCAGAAGCGCTGGCCCGGAGGTTTAAACCATTTCAGGGCTAGCGCTTGCTATATAAATTATTTTATTCAAGTAATGAAGTTATTTTGCCGAGATTATCTCGATGAAATTATTGAGGATCCGCGCAGTAATCCCCCAGATGGAATAGTTACCGTAATTGTAAAAATATACGGGGTAACGTCCTTGCTTCCAGTTGTAATCTTTGCCATTGGGAATCAGTTGGAACGGGAAATCAGGCTCCGGCTGCATATTCACCTTGACCTGCGTGACAAAAGGCTTCGTGGCAAGAAAATAATCTAACGGAATAAAGAAGGCTTCTGCAACCTCGCGTGGGTCTGGACTGAGCGAGACGTCTTCGCTGATGCTGCCGACATACGAATGTATCTTTACCTGGTATGCTGTCAGCAAAATGTCTAACGGGCCTAATATCTCAACATCTGTTCTGTTTATCCCCAGTTCCTCGCAGGTTTCCCGGATAGCCGTATCGCAGGGGCTGATATCCTCAGTCTCGATGCTGCCGCCCGGAAAACAGATTTCGCCGGGTTGACCGCGGAGACTCTGCGAACGAAGCTCAAATAAGAGGTACAATTCGCTCCGCTTTTTGACCAGCGGAAGCAAGACGGCATACTCAGTTATGACCTGGTCACTGATAAAATCCCTGTTTCTGTTGGCAAGTTTACTGCGGATACTCTGCACCTCATGACCCTTCCTTCAAATAAATTCGATGTTCAATACAAGCCTCATATATATTTTAACAAAACAAATCGTTATCCGGCAGAAAAAATATAAAAAAGCTAAATAATTGGAAGGAGCATGCCCCGGATGGATAAGGATGCTGTGAAAATGAAAAAGGAAGTTCCTATTAAAAGATATGCCATAAATGCCGGGTATGAGGACATGAAGGATTGGGTGGTCGAAGAAAAGCAGGTCATAGTCTCATTAAACGGCGAAAAAACAGCAGTTTTGCTGTGTACGCCGGTCTGTCTCGACGAGCTTGCTGTCGGGCATCTGCTTGTCTTAGGAAAAATAAACGGGGATTCTGTTGTCGAGGCGCTCGTGCAGGAAACCCCTTATACAGTAAACGTGGTTACCGGTTCACGATACGAAAAGGGAAAAGCTGCGGGGCAGGTTAAGAAAATAGCAATAACCAAGTGTCTCGATACTATCAATGAGCTAAGTGCGAAATCCGAGATTTTTCGTGAAACGGGCGGTGTCCACAGCGCAGCGCTCTTATTGCCTTCAGGACTGGTTTTCCGGGAGGATGTAGGCAGGCATAACGCCGTGGATAAATTGCTTGGGTATTGTGTCCTGAACAGAATAGACGGGGAGGATGCCGCGCTTTTTTTAAGCGGCCGTGTAGCGGCTGAGATCGTTATAAAGGCTTCTCTGCTGAATATACCACTAATAGTATCGCGCTCAGCCGTGACATCACTGGCAATCGAAAAGGCCGAGGAGATTGGAGTGACCCTTGTCGGTTTTGCGCGCGGAGACAGAGCAAACATTTATGCGCATCGGGAAAGGATCGATTGAGGTTACCGGTCGGTATCAGGGGACGGAGTTGTTGGTTCCCTTATCCTTTTTCATCAAATAAATCTAGTCCCTTCATGCTTTATACTTTGTGTTTTTTCCTGAACGGGAAGATAGATATCTACTTCGCAGTAGTCATCCCTGGCGATAACTCCGTTCATACTCTCCATGTGATACAGGCCTGATAACTCGTACCCTGAATTTATTAACCAATTACCGTAAATAAATTGTTTAATATCCATCAGATGGGCAATGTTTGTCTGGTTGGGGTGATGCAATCCTATGTATTTAAAGACTGCGTATTTATTCGTAGGAATTATCTCGCCGGTCATACCGGGAGGTATCTCTTCTAGGGCTAATACTTCCAGGCAGGCCGTATAATAGCAATACTGACTTTCGCCAGGCACATACCTGATAAGGCCAAGATAGGTGTCATGGCTTTTAGGATTAAGAATTTTATCGGAGTGGTTATAGTAAAAATCATTGCCCAGCTTGTTTAAGGTATAGTTCTTTTCATTGTCCTCAAAATAAGACTTTTGTTCGATTCCAATAACCGCAAACCTCGGCTTCAGAGTTATCGCCGGATTAACAATCATACCGTCATTTCCTATGGAATTAATTGAAGCCAGGTTTATCTTATCTGTTATTTCGATAAGGGGTTTTTCTTTACGATATCTATCGGGACTGATATGAAATCTTCTTGTGAATGCACGGATATAGGATTGTTCGTATTTAAAATTATAATTACTTGCTATATCTATTATTCTTAAATCCGTATTAAGCAAATCATATAGGCTGCATGATAATTTACGGTTACGGACATAATCAATTAGTGATTTTCTTGTAATTGCCCTGAAAATCCTATCTAAATGATATTTTGACAAACCGCTGCTATTTGCCAGGATGTCCAGACTGATTTCCCCCGTGATGTTTTTTTCAATAAATTGAAGTAGTCTTTGGATTTTTTCCTTTGGTTTCTCCGACATTTATCTCCCCCCAGAATAAATATAATTAAGATCAGCAAAAAATGTTAATAACAAAAATTCTTAATTGTTAACATTATACTAATAATTCCTCCCCAAGGATAGGGGCATAGATATTTACTGACTTGGATTTACCGGAGGATGCAATATGACCAATGCAGTCATTGATATCGGCGCCGCATTATTGTCCAATACAATACAGATATTAGCCGGGTGTGTATTGTCTATACCCATGTATTATTATGCCCTCTGTAGAAAAGGTAACCCGGAAACGCGATGTTTGAGCGATACAGCCGTGATCGGCCTATCTGCAGTATTGGGTTTGATTATCCCCTTTGGCCTTTATGGCGCAATCCCTATTTTTGTTGCTTTGTATACGGCTGGTTACAGAATTGCCATTATCTTTCCTTTTCTTATTTCAAATTCAATATTTAATATGCTCATTCCTTATACTGAGGCCAGCTTCATCTGGAAAACAGGCATAAACCGGGTCGTTCTTGCTTTTATTGCCGCGATCTTGGCAGGGCTTACACTGAAGCGAGCAAGGATAAAATTTGAGAATATCATGCGGCGAAAAAATATGCCTGTAATGAATGCAATTAATTTATCTGAATTTGCGAAGTATGTGAGCAAACATATTGGTACTGCCGCTATTTACTTATTGTTAGGAGCAATATTGAATGTGGCTTTCCGCCGGCATATCATGGTTGGGATGATAAGCTTCTTATATACAAACCCGCATACGGTATTTATGCCTTTGTTTTTTTCCACCCGTGATGTTACCAATCCTCTTTTTACGCTGACAATGATTATAATCGGCATAATGATGAATATTATAAATTTCTCGGCGCTGCTCTCGATTTTTAAGTATAAGGCTGTAGCGGCGTATTACCTCTATTTAGCTTCATTGGCATTACTTTTAGCATTATCAGTCTTTTAAACAGAACCTGAAAATAAAGCCAAAAAAGGAAGGTGAAAGCATGAAAAAGTATAAAAGCATAGTTCTTTGCGGAATTGCAGCCCTGCTCTGTCTTGTGTTATTAGCAAGCTGTCAGAAAAAAGCTGTTGAATTGCCCCAACATGTAATTGACGTTATGCAAAAATCGGTGGTGCCTCTTGCAGAGAATTCAGTTGTAGGGATAAGCAGGGGCGAAGACCATGAAAAAGTCACGGCAGCGGCAATTGAAAATGCCGGAGGGCTGAGTGAGATTATCAAGCCGGGGAATACAGTTCTGATCAAACCCAACTTATGTACTATTGCCGAAGTGGATTCAGCCCTGACAACAGATTACAGGGTAGTTCAGAAAGTCGCTGATCTCGCGCGCGAGTGCGGCGCTTCGAGGATAATCGTTGCGGATGGCGGGATTCGCGGAGATACAATGACTGCATCCTTGAACACAGGAAAATATGGGACTATAACCGGTGTCGAAACACTTGATTTAAGCAGTACGCACATAAAACAATGTTATGAACTTAAACCGGGAATAAGCCTAACGGGAAGGAGCTTATTCGTCCCGAAGGTTTATATGGACGCCGATGTAGTAATCACAGTCGCCAAGCTGAAAACCCATTACCAACCTGCTGCCGTGGTGTCATTGGGTTTGAAGAACGTCATAGGTGTCGCGCCCTCGACGATTTACAGTACGGCAGGTTTCAGGGACGGTGTTCATGCTCTGGGCTTAACAGAGGTGATCCTTGATTTGAACAGGATTAGGAAACCGGATTTTACAGTAATTGACGGGATTATCGGAGGCGAAGGATATGGCCCTTTGGAATGTACTCCCGTTAAGTCGAATATAGTCCTGGCAGGAAAAGATATTGTGGCGGTTGATACGGTTGCTCTCAATTTTATGGGATTCAAGACTGAAGATGTTGCCCATGTCATCTATGCCGGAAATCAAAAACTTGGTGTGACTGATCTTGCTAAGATTAAGATTGTCGGCGCTGAGCTTGAGTCAATAAAAATGAAATTTAAGAGTCCTTTTGAATGAGTTTATACACCGAATTAATTATCATATACTATCTGGTGGTATTTCAGTTTCGGTTGATTGCTCCGTACTGGCTTTTAGGGGTCGTGGTAGGTTCTCTCATTTCAGAGTTTGCCTCCGCGAGAATCAGGGCTACGATCGTAAACTTAGGTGCAAACAAGCACATTATACTTTCAATAATCTCCGCCGCAAGCTTAGGAGCGGCTTCACCCATTTGCATGTATGGCACTGTTCCGCTCATAGCGTCACTGGGAAGAAAAGGGCTTCCTCAGGAATTCCTGGCAGCTTTTATGGTCAGTTCTATCCTCATCAATCCGAACCTTTTTGTCTTTAGCTTTGCCCTCGGGGTACCCCTTGCCTTTCTAAGGCTGTTACTATGCGTTTTGGCAGGTATAACGGCAGGTCTCTTAGTAAGGGTATTTTTTAATGGCAGGGTTTTATTTGATTTTGCCGGATTTAATAATAGCGAAGACTGTCGAAGTGAGAAAAAATCTTTCTATAGTTTTTTAGGCAGTATTAAACGCTCCATAAGAAGAACAGCTCCTTATTTTCTGATAGGGATATTCCTGACTGCTTTGTTTGAGCGGTATTTCCCTCAAGAATGGATTGCTTATCTTTTCAGCGGCAATAAAGGGTTGGGAGTGCTTCTGGCCGCTTCAATAGGCGTACCGGTGTATACGTGTGGGGGAGGAACAATCCCCCTTTTAAAGGCGTGGCTGGATGCAGGTATGAGTATAGGTTCCGCCGCAGCCTTTATGATTACCGGCCCGGCAACAAAACTGACAAACCTGGGCGCGGTCAAAATTATCCTGAGTGTTAAGCACTTTAGCCTTTATATAGCTTATAATATTGTTTTTGCTTGTATGGCAGGTTTGCTAATAAATTTCCTGACCTAAAGCCGGGCTTAGAAAGGGGAAAGTATTTAATGAATGATATCGCGCTCATAAGATGCGAGGATTATGAAATTGAAAAACTACGGGTTGCTGTCAGACGCGCTGTAGATTTAATAGGTGGTATAGCTTCTTTTATCAAACCTGGAGATAAAGTCTTACTAAAAGTAAACCTTTTGATGAAGAGAAAACCGGAGCGGGTGACTACAACTCACCCCGCCTTTCCTCAGGTTTTGGCAGAGATGGTTATTGAGGCAGGCGGTTTTCCAATAATCGGCGACAGTCCGGGCGGATACCACTTTTATAACAGGAATGTTCTGGAATCAGTCTATGAAACCTGTGGTATGAAGGAGGCGGCAGAAAAAAGCGGTGCCGAGCTAAACTATAACACCGAGGTAATTGATGTTCCTTTTCATGAAGGCAAAAAAATGAAGACCATTAAAACCATCCGGCCTGTGCTGGAAGTAGATAAAATAATAAATATACCGAAGATAAAAACACATATGATGACAGTCTACAGCGGCGCGGTAAAAAATATGTTTGGCATCATCCCGGGCAGCTATAAAGCCGAATACCACCTGCGTTTCGATGATACCGCAGACTTCGCGGATCTGCTGATTGATATTTGCCAATTCAGCAAACCGGTATTAACGGTAATGGATGCCGTCATAGGGATGGAAGGTTACGGACCCACGGCAGGCAAACCAAAAAAGGTTGGCCTCGTGATAGCAGGCGCTGACCCCTACGTGCTTGATGTAGTGGCAGCAAGCATAATCGGGCTTAAAAGCGAGCAAGTCCCTACTATTATTAAAAGCAGGGAAAGGGGATTATGCAGCGGAAACTTAAATGATATTAAAATACTTGGGGAAAGAGTGGAAAACGTCACAGTAAAAAACTTTCAGAAGCCGACAGTAAAAATTTCCATGAATTATTACAATATATTTCTACCTAAATTTCTGAGGAAGCTCCTGGACAGCCATATTAAGCCCATACCCAGATTTGTTCATCATAAATGTACAAGCTGCGGAGTGTGTGAAAAAAGCTGTCCTCCGCATGCCATTTCCTTGAAAGAGGGAAAACCATATGTAGATTTAAATAAATGTATCCACTGCTTCTGCTGCCATGAATTATGCAACCACGATGCCATAAAAATAAAAAGGCCTTGGTTTCTCCGGCTGCTTCTGAGATAAGTAAAAGGTATAAATCCCAGTCAAATTAATCATACTAATGAGTGTACCAAAAAATTAATAAAAAGGAGATGAATGGATGGATACTGTAGCACTCATCTTAGTTATTATTGGGGCTTTAAACTGGGGACTCATTGGTTTATTCAACTTTGACCTCGTGGCGACCTTGTTTGGCGGGCAGACCTCTCTTCTTAGCAGGATAATCTATTCAATCGTCGGCTTAGCAGGGCTCTACTCTATCACCTTTCTCATGGGCAATCGCCTCGGCGAACGAATGAAACGCAAGCAAACCTAGGAATATTAACATGTTAAGGCAATAAAAAGGCAAGGCAGTCGTTGAACTGTCTTGCCTTTTTATGAGAAATCTATACTGATTTGTCTTTGCCCAGTCAGAGGGGATAGTATAATCTATCTATATGATATAAAATATTTATTAGATATTTATAAAGGAGGCGGGGGAATGACAGAGGCTCATATATGGCAGAATGAGAAGCTGGGTTTGAAGGTAGTAGAAGCCTTAAAAAAGAATAGATTTAAAGCGGAATATCTAGCTACAAAGGAAGAAGCCCGTCAAAGACTGCTGGAAACGATACCTGCCGGGGCAAGTATTGGGGTGGGAGGATCGCTGACAATAACCCAGCTCAATGTTCTGGAAGAATTAGATAAGCGTGGCCATAAATTATTTGATCATACTGACCAGAAGTTAAGTGTCGAGGAGAGAAATATAAGGCGTCGTCTGCAGCTCACTTCGGATGTTTTCTTATCCGGTACTAATGCTGTCACGCTAGGTGGACAACTCGTCAATGAGGATAATACCGGCAATCGTGTCGCGGCAATGATATATGGACCTCAAAAGGTAATAGTAGTTGCGGGTATCAATAAGATAGTAAAAGATGTGGACAGTGCGCTCGACAGGATAGAAATGTATGCCGCCCCTATGACCAATTATCGGTTCGGATTTCCTAATCCCTGCACTAAAACCGGTTTTTGCTCGAACTGTGAAAGCGAGCGCCGTATCTGCAATGTGGTTACAATCATGCGTAAAAAGCCATCTCAGGCGGATATCACTATATTTATTATCGGGGAGGAACTCGGTTTATAAAATAACGGATAGTTGAGTTATTTTAAAAAGGGGTGTCGGAGAATGACGGAAGCTCATATATGGCAGAACGAGAAGCTAGGATTGAGGGTTGTTGAGGCGCTGAAGAAAAACAGATTTAAGGCGGAATTTATGGCTACAAGGGAAGCAGTTCGTCAATGGCTGCTCGAATTGATCCCGACTGAAGCTAGTGTCGGGTTGGGAGGGTCAGTGACTATCAGACAGCTCAATGTTCTTGAAGAATTAAAGAAGCGCGGCAATAGAATTCTTGATCATAATGACCCGATGGCAACACTTGAAGAAAAAACAAGAGTACGTCGTCAGCAGCTTACTTCGGACGTATATCTATCCGGCACTAATGCTGTTACCTTAGACGGGAAACTCGTAAACCTGGATGGTACCGGCAATCGTGTCGCAGCTATGATATATGGGCCACAAAAGGTAATAATTGTTATAGGCATTAATAAGATAGTAAAAGACGTTGATAGTGCGCTCGAAAGAATAGAAATGTTTGCTGCGCCTATGAACAATTACCGGCTGGGCTACCAAAATCCCTGCGTAAAAACAGGCTTTTGCATGGACTGTGAAAGTGAGCAGCGTATCTGTAATGTGATTACAATCATGCGTAAAAAACCAACTCAAACAGATATTACAGTTATTATTATTGGGGAAGAACTCGGTCTATAAATCACGACAGAAATCACGCGGGAATTCACAATAGCTGTTGCAGAACCATAGAAGAAATGGTATTCTTTTAGCGAAGGTCAAAGAAGAGCAGGACAACTTATATAATAATACTCTTCAAAGATACAAGGAGGATAAAGTAATGAAAAAATGGATTATCGCAATACTGGTTGTAGGGATAATATTCTTGAGTTTCATGTCCAGTTATAACAGCCTGGTTATTAATGCAGAAAACGTTAACGGCAAATGGAGTCAGGTGGAAAACCAGCTCCAGCGCAGAACAGACTTAATACCTAACCTCGTGGAAACTGTGAAGGGCTTTGCTGCGCAAGAAAAGAGTATTTTCACTGAGGTGGCCGATGCCAGGGCTAAACTGGCAGGAGCCCAGACCGTAGGAGAAGCCGCCGAGGCTAATCAGGCTGTGACCGGAGCGCTTGGACGACTGCTCGCGATTGTTGAGAACTATCCCCAGTTGAAATCAGACGCGAATTTCCGTGCCCTTCAGGATGAGCTGGCCGGAACAGAAAACCGTTTGGCCACAGCTCGTAAAGACTATAACGATGCAGTTCAGGTCTACAATGCCAATATAAAAAGATTCCCGACAATGATTTATGCGAAGATGTTCAGCTTTGCACCGAGTGAGTACTTCCAGACTACGGAAGAGGCTAAAAATGCACCGAAGGTGAGCTTCTAAGGTTTAAAAATAGATAAGTTTAACGCGCTTTTCGGTTAAAGAAAGGGGGGCCAAGATGCAAAAAAGGCTATATGCCCTTCTAATCCTGTTTTTCATGCTCTTAAGTTTCTGCCCGCTTTCGCTTGAGGCGGCAAATGCGCCAATCCCTTCTCCAGACAGCAGGTTTTATGTACTGGATCAGGCCGGGATCCTAAGCCAGGATACTGAGGACACTATTGTCGGCATATCTACGCAACTGCAGCAAAAGACGAAAGCGCAGATTGCTGTCGTTACCGTCAAAAGTCTGCAGGACTACTCTTTGGAGGAGTACAGCCTTGCCATCCTGCGCCAGTGGGGAATTGGCGATAAAGAGCTTAACAATGGATTGCTGCTTCTCGTCGCGCTAGAGGAACGTGTTGCGCGTATCGAGGTGGGGTATGGGCTGGAAGGTCCTTTGCCTGATGCCAAGACAGGACAGATCCAGGATGAATACATGATTGGGCACTTCAAAAACGGTGATTATAACCAAGGGGTTATGAATGGCTATCTTGCCCTCGCGTCAGAAGTAGCCAAAGAATATAAGGTCGAGTTAAACCTAACGGCCCCACAGCCTGTGACCCGCAATGTTGAGCCGGTCGAAAAACCTATGCCGTCCTGGGCGTATGTGGTTGGAATAGTGTTTTTGATATTTCTGCTATATCTTGATCACCGCTATATGAATGGTTTCCTTTTGAGCCTTATTCTGACGATGCTGATTCGTGGTGGCAGAGGCCGCGGCGGTTTCGGCGGCGGAGGAGGTGGAGGAGGATTCGGAGGCGGTGGTTCCGGTGGCGGCGGCGGCAGCAGCAGGGGTTGGTAGACATAATAAAAAAAGATATGATAAAAAAGAAGATTTGATTGACAATACTAGCCGTTGGCCACTATACTGTATATAACATTCTTTCAGGAAAATACTTTGAATAACTGTGAAGGGAAGCTGTCAAAAGATATATGACGCCAAAGAGAGCCGGGTTGCTGGGAACCGGTGCGCCGTGAATGACTGTCTCGTCCCTGAGTTGTTTATCTGAAACTAAGTAGGATAAACCGGTGGTAGCCGTTATTATACGTAATGAAGTGACCTTCCTTAGGGAAGGTAAACAGGGTGGTACCGCGAGAATACTCTCGTCCCTAATAGCGTATAGGCTGTTAAGGGCGGGAGTTTGTTTTTTAATAGAAAAAGAGACTGCCCTTTGTTTAAGGCAATCCCTGAAGGTGTCCTTGGAACAATTAACAACAACTGCTTGTACCACCGGCTTTGATAGAAAACCCCTTGGCAAACCAGGAGTCGTTGTAATCAATAGTCAGTTGAGGGAAATTTTTAACCATATTTTTTTCCATGATAAAGTTGAGCTGATCTACACTAATTTGTTCATCAGTATCCGAAGGCTCATCCAGAGCCAATCCCAAATTGGGACCTCCTCAGCCAAAGCCCTGTAAGAGGATACGTACAGAAGCCTTGTCCTGGTCCTTGGTTTGTTGAAGCAAAGTGTTTTTAGCTCTTTCAGATAAGATTATTTTCAAGTGTCAGGCCTCCTTTCAAGGCTAGGTTATTATACCCTATGGGGGTATTGTAGCATATTATGAAAATTTATACAATATCTCAATTCTAGCATGCCGCAACACGTTGTTTTATATACAAAACAATTGAAATTTTAAGATGGAAAAGATATCTGTAAAATGAAACTTCAGTGGCGGGCAGCTCTCGCATAAATGGCTAAATAGCTGTTGACATCCGTTTTAGACCAAGATATTATGATTTAAAGCTGATATACAATAATTCTACATTTTACCTGCTGTTATATAGATATTTTTGACTTAGCAAAGCAGCAGAATTATGAAGTCATAAAAAATATGAAGATACAGGAGGAATGAACATGGGAAGCAGTCTGATCAAAGAAGGGGTAACCAAAGCGCCGCACCGTACGCTGTTAAGGGCGCTCGGCATTACGGATTCGGAAATGAAGCGGCCGTTTATCGGTATTGTCAACTCTTACAATGACTTTATCCCCGGGCACCAGCATCTGAGAGAAATCAGTGAGGCGGCCAAGGCCGGCGTACGCTATGGCGGCGGGGTGCCGTTTGAATTCTCGGTTATTGGAGTATGTGATGGGATTGCGATGAACCATGCAGGCATGAAATACTCGTTAGCCAGCCGTGAATTGATAGCCGATTCCATTGAAACAATGATCATGGCGCATCCGGTGGATGCCCTGGTTTTTATACCGAATTGTGACAAGATTATCCCCGGTATGCTTATGGCTGCAGCCCGACTGAATATCCCGAGTATCTTTATCAGCGGTGGTCCGATGCAGGCAGGCAGATTAAACGGTGAGCGCATATCGCTCTCCAATGTCTTCGAGGCAGTTGGCAAGTATAGCCAGGGTAGGATGACCGATGCTGAACTTACTGAGCTGGAGGACTGTGCTTGTCCGGGGTGTGGTTCCTGTGCAGGTATGTTTACAGCTAACTCAATGAATTGTCTTACGGAGGCTCTGGGTATGGGACTGCCCGGTAACGGGACTATTCTTGCTGTGTCGGCGGCACGGCGCCGCCTGGCCAAAATGGCCGGTGAAAGAGTTATGGAGGTATTGGCTCAGGACCTTAAACCAAGAGATATAATGACTAAAGAAGTCTTAATGAATGCCTTAAGAACAGATATGGCTTTAGGCTGCTCAAGCAATACCGTACTCCACCTGACTGCACTTGCACAGGATTTAGGTATAGAAATGAATCTGGATATTATTGATAATATCGGTAAAAGCACTCCGCAGCTATGTAAACTAAGCCCCGCCGGACCAGCCTTTATCGAAGACCTCGGTGAAGCGGGCGGCATCATGACAGTTATGAAGGAACTATCGAAAAAAGGGCTTATCAATAAAAACGTTAAAACAGTAGCGGCGAATACTCTTGGCGATGTTCTCGCAGCCACAAAGGAGACGAGTGGAAACGTTATCAGGACTCTGGATAATTCGCATCGCGTTGATGGCGGGATAGCTATCTTAAAAGGTAACATTGCTCCGGAAGGCGCAGTAGTAAAACAGGGCGCCGTAGCGCCAGAAATGATGGTGCATCAAGGGCCGGCTAAGATATATAACAGTGAAGAGGAAGCGACAGAGGCAATTATGGGCGGCAGGATAAAAGCGGGCGATGTTCTCGTTATCCGCTACGAAGGCCCCAAAGGCGGCCCGGGAATGCGCGAAATGCTCACTCCTACAGCAACATTGTCCGGCATGGGGTTAGATTCTTCAGTCGCTTTGATTACAGATGGCAGATTTTCCGGAGCTACCAGGGGCGCTGCGATAGGGCACGTATCACCGGAGGCTGCAGCAGGGGGGGTGATCG
>DIVP01000004.1 GCA_002422465.1 Peptococcaceae bacterium UBA6129
CAAAAATGTTCAAAGAACGAGAGAATATTTTGTACCCAGGTCCGCAGCTTGGAAGAATAATCAGTCCCCCACCGGAAATTAAGGTCAGCCTGGGCGAGAGGATTGTTCTAGGCAAAGAACACCTCATTATCTCAGCTCACACTCTGGGTAATTACCAACGTGATTTTGAGTTGCCGACCTGTCTCGTCACCGGTATAACCGGATTGGCCTCTGTCGGCGACCATGGGGAACACTACCACAACATCACTTCAATAACTCTATCCGGCAGCTTAAAATTTGTTGACACCTTAAAGAGTGGTGATGACATAATCCTGATTCCAACCCCGGACAGGCAAAAGTATTTTCTCATTGATAAGGCGGTGAGATTTTAATGTTTCCGGAAATAACCCGGTTAGATATCGAAAAAGAGCCTGCCGAGACGACCCAACTGGGAACGTCTTTTTTCTTTGATTTTTCAAGGGGTGATTTTCTCGTCAGAGACGGTCGTCTCGTTAAATGCCAGGACATCGAGGCTTTAAAAATTTGGGTTAATAAGATGCTCAAAACGGAAAAATTCAGATACAAAATCTATGAAAGAACCGATGAAAACGAGTATGGTGTTATCCTCGAAGATTTATTAATAGGCCGGGATTATCCTCCGGCTTTTGTTGAGAGCGAACTCAAGCGCGAGATAGAAGCTGCGCTCTTAAGGCACCCTCTTATAGGCAGTTTATCAGACTGGCGGATAAAAAAAGCCAGTCCGCTCGTTGTAATATCCTTCCGCGTAAACCTGGTCAATGGCAGTTTCTTTGATAAGGAGGTGAACATCTAATGACCGACGACAGAATAATCATCCAAAATAGAATGCTGTCCCACATCAGCGCTGAATACGACAAATCTGAAGGCTCTTTTTTCTATGATGCTATTAAACCGGTGGCTATCGAATTAGAATCCTCTTACCGGGAACAGGAACAAATTCTCGATAAAGGTTTTGCCGGGACATCGACTGGCGAATACCTTGACAAAAAAGTAGCGGAGCAAGGCCTTACGAGGAAACCGGCGACAAAATCCACTACTGTCGTAACTGTAACCGGCAGCCAGGGCGCTGTTATCAATTCGGGTGATAAAGTTGCGAGCGATACGGTCAATTTTATCTTTTCGGAAAGTAAAATCATCGGAGCATTAGGGCACGAGAGCGTCTCTGTCGAGTGCGAAGAACTCGGGAACGTCGGAAATCTACCGGTTGGTTCGATCAAATATTTTCCTGTTACTTTGCCAGGGTTAACTGGTGTTACTAATCCCAATCCTTTAACAAATGGCTATGACGGCGAGCCCGATGACGAACTGAGGCAACGCTATTTTGATAAAGTACGGACTCCTGCTACCTCAGGAAACAAGTACCATTACCGCAACTGGGCCAAAGAGGTTGTCGGTGTCGGTGATGCCAGGGTTTTTCCGCTCTGGAACGGGACCGGAACCGTAAAGGTTGTCATCATCGATTCCAATAAAAAAGCTGCCGCTCCCGAACTAGTCGCCGAGACTATTGATTACATTGAAGTAGAACGTCCTATTGGTGCGACCGTCACTGTTATCAGCGCTGCGGAAATAGCCATTAACATTAATGTCACCCTGTCTCTTTCTCTCGGGTATACGCTCGAACAGGCTAAATCATCAATTGAGACAAAAGTCGATAACTATCTGAAGGAGATTGCCTTTCAATCCGATATAGTCAGCTTTGCAATTTTAGGTAGTTTAATCTTAGAGGCTAACGGCGTCTGTGATCATTCGGATCTTACCGTTAACGGCGGTATCGCAAACATCAGCATCGGTACCGAGGAGGTTGCCGTACTGGGGGTGGTTACCGTTGCCTGATGTGATAAAATATTTGCCTTACTATTACAGAACCTCGCAGGTCATGGCCAACGTTGCCAGCGCCGAGGATGCCGAACTCCTGAATTTTCAGGCCAGATTAAAAGGTACGTTGGACCAGTTCTTTATCGATTCGGCTACTGATGCTCTCGAAAAGTGGGAAATCGATTTGGGTATCCCCATCGAGAATAACAAACCCCCACAATACCGGCGCAGCGTGATTAAAGCGAGACTCAGGGGTACCGGGACAGTTACCCTCGCGCTTATCAAGAACACAGCGGCCAGTTATACCGAGGGCAATGTAGAAATTATTGAGGATAACAGCAATAATCAATTCACTATAAAGTTTGTCGGAACAGTCGGAATCCCTCCGAACATGGATGACCTGAAGAAGACCATTGAGGATATCAAACCTGCCCATCTGTTCTACAGCCTTGAGTATACCTATAACACCTATAACACGCTTTCACTGTTTTCGAACAGCTATTTATCTGCATATACATACTCCCAACTTCGCCAGGAAGAGGTGATTTAAATGCCGGAATATACCCCGAATTACAATTTGAAAAAGCCTTTAGGCAGTGAATATTACAACATTCAGGATCACAATGACAACATGGACCTGATTGATCAGGCTATGAAACAGAATTCCGACAGTATAAACGCAATGTTCAACCTCGACGAAAGCGGCGCCTTGCAAGGATATTACAAGGTTACTGCCTTTGATACCCCTGCTGTCGGGAATATTACGGAAACCCTTTATAAAACTGCCGATAACAGTATTTTTGCAACGAGAACAACAGAATTTGATCAGCCGATAGCGGGAAACATCCGGGTGACTTTAACATGTACAGCTAAAGGGATAAACTCTGTCACAGTTACTGAGTTTAACCAACCCACAGCGGGTCAAATCAAAGAAACTACCACGTAAAGGAGGGACGCACACATGTGGGGTTATATCAAGAAGGCTTTAAACAGTGAATTTCTGACCAAGCCACTCAATACTATTATCCGGGAACTTACAGGGGCGAATACGGATACCGCCGGGACAACGACACTATTCGCCAGATTGAAACAAATATATGACTATCTTTCCACGAACTGGACCACAGCCAGGGCGGCAAAAGTCGACAACCTCGATACAACAGTAAGTTCAAGGGCAACACAAAGCGGCGTCGATACAGTTAATACTAACGTTGTCACGGTCAATACAAAGGTAGGCGTCAATACGGACGCCGCCGGGACCGGCACCGTATTTGCGCGATTGAAGCAAATATATGATAACGTTTCGGGATTATCGGGCTATGTCGACACTCTTGAGACCCTGACCGGTACGGCTAATCCTGCTTCCGCGGGGACAGATACGCTGTTCAAATACTCGAAAAGGCTCGATGACCTGATTATCAATACAGGCTATATCTACGAGGTTTCCAACACTATCCGGCAATCGGCCGACGCCCTCGTCACGACCTATGACAGTTCCTCAATCTATCTTTTTAACCCTGTTGACACCTCCAAATATAAAAGATTCATTTCACCACAATCCGGCAGGATGCGGCTTACCTTTGACGTGCGCACCTCTAGCAGCTCTTACCGAGGCAACTGTTCAGTCATCGTAGATAGCAGCACGTATTATAGCGCCGCTATTGCCTCTACTAGCTTTCAGACTATCACTGTTGACGTTGAAGTAAATAAAAACAGCAAGGTCCGTATTGGCATAACCAGTGGCTTAAACCAAACAGATTATACTTGTTCGTATGATCGTTATCAGTACTATGCCAGCTATCTCCAGAATCTCAAAATCCGTTATGATTACGTGAACTATCCAATCGTAACTGCCGACTCAGTATAAAAGGGGGCGAAAAGGATGATACCACGAAAAACAAACGACGATAACTCTATGCTGCCGAAAACTCTGCTGCCATACGAGGTCGCCGCTACAATTCAGGGAATACGCGATACCCTGGCATCAGACCCGGAAACAGGGATAGAACAGTTAAAGTATCTGCTGCTCGTCGTCATCGATTTGTTGGCAGATAACGATATGTTGAGGGAGGGTCAGGAATGATCAGATCGGTTGGAATTGACGTCACCAAAAAATGCAACCTGAGTTGTCCGTTTTGCCATACGAGCGCCTCCCCTGCTATCGACACTTCGACTGAGCTGACTGCGGAACAATGGTTTGCGGCCTTGGCTGAATTCCCATATGCGACTAATTTTTACCTCTCAGGCGGGGAACCCTTGCTCCCAGAAATGCAGGAAAAAACCAAAGCGCTCATGAGATATATTCTGGCTAAGGAAGGAACCCAGGTGAAAGTAAACACGAATGGCACAAATGCGATGGATTTCTCCGAATTCGACCCGGCCCGCCTTCATGTTCAGGTCAGTATCGACGGCCCCTGCGAGGTGCATGACGGTATCCGGGGAAAAGGGGTATACCATAAGGCGCTTGGGTTCCTAGAAAAGACTCTCCAACAGGGAATCCCATGCTCCGTTAAATGTGTGCTCTTTGAAAGCGCTGTCGCAGATAGCTGTATTGAGCATGTCTGTTCTTTGCAAAAGAAACACGATATTAACGCCTTTTTCCAGATATTCAGCGCTGTCGGCAGGGGGGCTGACTGTAACAAGGACATCTTTAACCTGCGGGAAGCGCTTGAAAAGAAGATTGCTGAGCACGGCGTCCTTTATAAAGCGCTCATAGAAAACTGCACCGGGTTTCTCGGCAACGGTGGTCATAGGGTCAATATTGATGCGGAAGGTTTCTTCGTTCCCTGTTTCCAACTGCGCGATTACAGGACAGATATAAATATCGCCGATGGCTTCAATGAATTCAAAACAGCTATAGAAGTAAAGAAGAAAATTAAAAACAAGACCTGTTCATGTCTGTAAAAGGCAGGGAGGATGAATATGTTAGAAAGCATCTTTACATTCAAAGCGATCATCGAGTTTTTCTTAAAGGTCAGTGTTTTGTTCTCGCTGGTTATTGTTGTAAACGGAGCAAGTACCGTCGGGCTGGTCGATCTTGTAACACGGCCTTTTGATAAATTCAAAAGGGCCTCCCGTGTGTTAGTCTGCTGGTATGTTGTCTCCTTTCTATTGACCGGAATTATCCCAAATGTGGCAGCAGCCAGCATACTTCTCCCCCTCGGCTTCTATTATGCCAAGTCAAGGAATCTCAATATTAACGCAATGCTCTTGACAATTGCATTTGGTACTTCAGTCGGAAACGATCTCTCTCCGTATGGGGGCGGAATGAATTTCGTAACCTGGCAGTTGCTATCCGCTAAAGTCGGCTATACTTTAGATTTAAGTGTCTGGTTCAGGCTCTTCTGGCCCACGACAATATCAGCGATAATCTTAACAGGCTTAATTCTATGGTTTACTGTCTTAAAAAGGAACAATGACTATTTAACCCCTATTTTAAGACCATTTAATTACAGGAATTGGCGTTTTATTGTCATCACCATAATTAGCGCTGTTATTCTATTTAATACACTTACAGACGGAAGCTGGCAGCTTTCCGTGCTCTGTGCCGGTTTGACAGTACTTGTCTGCAAGTTTGATAAAGGCCTGTTTAAGACGCTCCCGTGGAAAGTTTTGTATTTATGGTCTTTCGCGTTTTTCTTTGGGAAATTCGTTGGAATATATCTTAAAGCACACCCTGAATTAATATCATACTTTAATATTGATTACTCACTGCTCACAGTAACCGGGCTGGTCAGCGTACTCTCTATCATAACTAATCTCATGCCCAATGGAGCTGTCACCGCTATTGCGACACCCTTTGCTCTGGGTTTGCCGGGAGAACAAAGTATTTGGCTTTATGTACTGATTATGAAAGCGCTCAGTTTTGGCCTCATGACCATCTGCGCTGATGTAGCTGTAACTTTGTGCTGCAGCTTTGGTCTTCCGCAGCGACAACTATTCAAGATTGGAACACCTGTAGTAATAATCAACTCAATTTTCATTATTATCTATTTCTATCTAACAAGAAATGTTAGTTGGTTATATTACATTCATGGGCTTAACTAAAAAAGAGTATTTTGATTACGGGAAGTGATAACCAAATGGAATCCACATTTTTAAAAGAATTTATAATCTTATGCAGCCTCACTATTGGCGCCACCCAGGTTTACAAAGAAATCTTTTCCAATGCCCAGACACAAAAAGTCAGTGTCTGTATTGCTATGCTCATTTCGTCCGTCACAGGCTCCGGTATCCTGACTCCGCTCGGTTTTGCCCCAGCATCTATCTATATTGAGCAATTCCCGATACTGCAAACAATCTTTACGATTCTTTTCTACGTTACTGACCTAATACTTACCGGCCTACTCGCCAGTAAGGGCAGCAACTATATTGTCGATTTACTCAAAGGGAATTTAGTCTCAATGGGTTCAAAGTAAAAATAGCAGCCCCTCCAATCAGGCAGGGGGCAGGTTTTACTCGGGTCGAGTAAAGCCTGCCCCCTTTTTTTATTACGATAGCATAGTTACAGCATCGTTCAGATATTTCCCATTTTCCAGCCCCTGTCTAAAAGCCGCAAAAGCCTCGGGCGAAGAATCCAGTTGATACAGCCATTTATTATCCTGGCCGTCAAACCAGACGGCAATTTTTATATGCGGATAGTTTACTCCCAGCGATTGCATGGCTTTCTCAATCCAGGCGGCCTTGTCTCCGCCTTCCTCATTACAGCTAAACTCAGTTATCATAAAGGGCTTATCGGCATAGTGCTTGAGATAATCTGCGTATAACGGCCGGTAGATGTCGTCAAATTCCCGCCAGACGTCTCCGGGATGGCTTGTTCCGTTGTTATATCCGGTCAGGCCAATCCAATCAACGTATGCATCACCGGGATAATAAAGATGCGGATTGTTCCACTTGAAATCCGGATAAGAGCGGTCATGGGGATTCCAGACAAATAAGACATTGTCGGCGCCGCTGTCCCTGAAGATGTTCACAATATGCCGCCAAGCCAGAATATACAGCTCATTATCCTTGCCATAATACCAGGAGCACCAAGGATCCCAGTCCCCATTCATTTCATTGAGCGGACGCACAAAAATCGGTTCTCCTATTTTTTTGAGACTTTCCGCCCATTCCTGAATCTTCCGGTCATGTTTGCCTGCTATGATTTCCGGTATGGCAATCCAGTCCAATTCCTTCGTAAAGGGCTGCAGGGTCAGCATGAGCATACGCCCATCAGCATAGACCTTTTTAATAACATCTTCCGGGAAAACAGCTTCGCCCGGAAAAGTGCAATAGGTCATGCGCATTTCAAATTTATGATTGAGTTGGTTTTCCGTTTCAACCATTTTTCTGGAGAGAGGGTCCTGCTCCGAAGCCCCGGGATAAAACCTGCCCCAGACTAATTTGCCCGGCGGGATTTCGATTCTGGTCTTGTTTCCGGTATATATAATGGGGGCTGCCACTTCTTGAGTAACCTCGAGAGTCGCTTTTATCGTTGTTGCACTCTGATTATTATCCCAGCGGAAGCTCTTGACCGCTGCCTGGATATCCTTTTTTAAGATTCCGTAATTATCTTGGGTGGTCTTGCCCCAAAAAGTGATGACCACGTTTTTCTTTGAATCTATCAGATGTGCTTCAAAATAATAGTTTTTATCCTCAATATTTGCAATCTGCGGTCGGGAATAGCCAATCTCGCGGGTTTTATAGCCATTTACAGAAGAGGTGGTGTTCGTAAGCATCGAAAAACCGGCTTTGCCCTTGTAAAGCTGCATATTACTATATTCGATATATGTTGCAGCAGAGACACCCGACTTCAATTCTTGGCTATAAACCTGGACTATTGCCTGCGGACTTGCGATACTTAGCGTAATATCACTGTTATTCATATCCGTAACCCTGTAGATTTCCGGCAGTGAAAAAGAAAAGCCCTCGCCGGAGTATTCCATGGCCGAAACATTATCAGCGCCTAATGTTATTGTTATGAGAATAATTAAAGTTATGGTAAATACTGCTCTTTTCAACATAATCTTGTTGCCCCATCCTTTTTTAAAATACTTGCTGTTTCGGTCCCTGTTCATTTGTTTTATATTTCCGGTTGGCTTCTCAAGCATCACTCTGTCCGCGCGCACTCGCCGCCGCGACCGCATAAAATCTCAAGAGCATGGTCGAGCGCCGGCAGAAACACAGCGAGGTTTTCCTGTGCTGCCTTCGGGCTGCCGGGCAGGTTGATAATGAGCGTCCTGCCTCTGATACCGGCAATCCCGCGCGAGAGCATCGCCTTCTTTGTTATCTTCAGGCTCTCCAGCCGCAGGGCCTCCGCAATACCGGGCGCCTCTCTTTCAATGACCTGACGCGTCGCCTCCGGCGTAACATCACGCGGACTCAAACCTGTCCCGCCGGTCGTAAGTATAAGGTCGATTTTTTTTTGATCAGCGAGATGAACCATGAGCTCACTTAAATTCCCGATCTCGTCAGGCACAACATGATACTCCGTCACGTCACCCCACGGCAGAAGCATTTCTTTGAGCAGCGGTCCGCTTTTATCCTCGCGCAACTGCTGTGCGCCTTTATCGCTGGCTGTGATTACCGCAAAACGGTAAACCTGATAGACATCGATGGTATCGTCAATGCTGATGGCCCCTCCTTTTAAAACCTCGGTGAAAATACCCTCGCGCGGCATAACACAATCCCCTGCCTGTTCATAAATAGCGCAGCGGCTGTGACATTCCTTGCCTATCTGCGTGACGCGCAAAAACGCTTCGTTCCCTACCTTCAGGCGCGTTCCGAGCGGCAGAGTCATGAGCTCGATGCCCCTGGTCGTGAGGTTCTCGGCAAAGTCACCGGGCCCGACATCCAGTCCCTTAGCCTGCATTTTTTTAATGCTTTCCTCGGCGAGTAAGCTGACCTGACGATGTGCAAATCCGGCATGCGCGTCGCCTTCTATCCCAAGATTCTTGACAAGCAGGCCGGTCCCGGCGTTCTTCTTCCTTTGTCCTTTCTCCTGGCTCGTACATACTGCAATTATTCTGGCCATGTTGTCTCACCCTTTCTCAGGTAGTGACCGGATTTTCCGCCCTTTTTCTCGATCAGCCGGATATTCCCAAGGACCATATTCTTATCAACCGCTTTGCACATGTCATATATAGTTAGAAGCGCAATATTTACGCCGGTCAGCGCCTCCATCTCAACACCGGTTTGCCCTGTCATGTGCACGCGGACTCTCACTTCTATTTTGCAGTTCGGCTCATCTATGTGAAAATCTGCGGAAACCCCGCCGATGACGAGCGGGTGGCACATCGGGATAAGACGTCCGGTTTCTTTGACGCCCATGATAGCCGCTATGCGGGCTACAGCTAAAACATCACCTTTTTTCATACTGCCCGCCTGGACCAGCGCAAGCGTCTCACGAGCCATCGTGATTTCCCCGCAGGCTTGGGCTTCACGGTGTGTTGCTGCTTTTTCGGTGACATTAACCATCCTGGCCTGTCCCGTTGAATCAAAATGTGTTAACCCGTTAAAACAGGCGGACTCCTCATCAGTCGTGTGTTCTTCCGCAGGTCCCGACTCCTTGCCGAGAAATCTTAACTCGACAAAATCCGCAAGTCCGTTAGTATCTTCAAGCGCGAACACCGGTACGGCTGACTCCAGCCCCTTTATATCTGTCACAACAGCGACCATCTCCTCCGGCGGCGCTGTAATTTCACTGCCCATTTCCGCGCGGATAATCTCTATTTTCGGCAGCTTCTCGTGCTTAAAACCCTCGACAAGGATAATATCCACCTCCCGGAACAGTCCGGTGATCTCCGTCAAAAGTGAACGTTCCCCGGTTTTTTGGATCAGAGCATACTGATTATTGGTAATCACGGCTACCGCACCCGCGCCCGCCTTGGTAAAGCGCCAAGAATCCTTGCCGGGCCGATCAATATCCATCTGCCGCGACGCATGCTTAACAGCCCCCACCCTAAAACCCCTTAGCGTCAGCTCGGCAATAAGTTTTTCCATGATAGTGGTCTTCCCTGTCCCGGAAGCTTTAGCCATAATTAATAATATCGGTACTGGCACATGTCCTGCCTCCTATCCGCCAATTTTGGACATTTCCCTTAACTGCTGCCCGCTACCCCGCAGCTTACTCCCATTCGGGGTCATCCCATGCTTTTCTTTTTTATATAGGAGCGCCTTTTCAAGCAATGACTGCAGAGCGGCCGGATCGTCTATGACAGGACGTACAGGCAACTCCTCATGCCAATAAAGACAAGGCTTAATAAACCCGTCGGCCGTCAGACGCAGGCGGTTACAGGTGCGACAAAAATGACCGCTGATCGGACGGATAAGCCCGACTGAACCTGGCGCCCCCGGCAGCCGATACATTGTTGCCGGTCCGCACCCTCCGGATTCGCTTGTTTCTGTCAACGGAACGCCGAGGGCGGCCGCTTCCTCAAGAACTACCGAGAGAGGAAGGTATTTTTTCTGCCACAAAATATCATGCGAATCAAGAGGCATATATTCAATAAAGCGCAGATGAATAGGATACTCAAAAGCCAGTCTGAGAAAATCCCTGATCTCCGCATCATTAATTCCTTTCATGAGAACAACGTTTATCTTGACCGGCGCCAATCCCATATCCAAAGCCACCTGAATTGCCGAAAGAGTCTTCTGCAACTCCCCTCCGCGCGTGATCTCTTGGTAAACTGCGGGATTAAGCGAATCGAGACTGATATTAACCCTTTTCAGTCCGGCTTTTTTCAAGCTTGCGGCAAACTCGGACAAGCGCTGCCCATTCGTAGTCATCGAAAGGTCATCAATCCCCGGAACAGCCGCAATTTTTGCTGTCAGGAGTTCTATCCCTCTCCGAACCAGAGGCTCGCCGCCGGTAAGCCGTATTTTACAGATTCCAAGCGCCACCGCTGTTTTGATAACACTGATGATTTCTTCAAAACTCAGGATCTGACTATGTTCGAGAAGCTTTACGCCTTGCGGACCCATACAATAAACACACCGCAAATCACAGCGGTCCGTGACCGATACCCGCAGATAATCGTGTTTCCTGCCAAAGCTGTCCACCAACTGCCGTTCCATAAGTATTGCCTCCCCGAAGCCCCTCTTACATACATAATGGCAAGTTTTCGTTTTTACTTCAGTGGGGATAAATCACCCTGCCGGCCTCCCTCATGCTGTAACCGCCCAGAGCTTCTACCTCAGCCTGAAAAACAGGATCAGTTATTACTCCGACGAGAACTCTGCCAAGAGAGGATTCATAAAACTCCCGGTTCATTAAAAGATCATAGCGTTCCTCGGCGACCGGCACGAAATCGAGGTTATAAGCACGGGCTGCCGAAAGCAGTCCAAGTCCAACCTGAGCAGTACCTGCTGCAACGGCAGCGGCAACGTTTAGGTGTGTATACTCTTCGCGTTTGTAACCATGCACCTGTTGGGGAACATATCCTCCCTGCTTTAACAGATAGTCAAAAAGCAGGCGGGTGCCGGCTCCTTTTTGCCGGTTGATAAAGGTTGTCTCTGTCCCTATGAGATCATCTATCTTGGAAATATGCTGAGGGTTGCCTTTTTGAACAATCCAGCCTTGCGTCCGGTAGACAAAGTTCAATAGGATCACGTCCTCGCCGCCTAAAAACTTCTTTACATAAGATACATTGTACTCCGCACTCTCACTGTCAAAAAGATGGATGCCGGCCAGATGGGCTTCACCTTTTTTAATAGCTGTAAGTCCGCCCATGCTGCCAACGTTCGACGAGGAAAGGAAAAGTCGCGTATCCACTCTTCTGATCGCCGAAGCCAACAGGTCAAGAGCCAGGTCATGACTGCCGGTAACAACCAACGTATTTCTTAGCTCCTGTTCACTGCGATAAAGCTCGATCTCGACTTCCTCACCCTGTTCACAGCCAAGTAACTCTGCAGGTATTGTCAATAAACCATGCGCCCTGACAAGAGACATCGTTACCCCCGCCCCACGCGCCAAAGGATTGGCCACATATTTCCCGCCCAGATAACCCACGGTCAGGCGGATGAATTCCTCGCTTCCCAGCTCTGAGACAATGCGGCGGCCAAGTGTTGCTTTGATTCTGGGCCTTTGGGGCTCTGCCTGGTGCAGGTATTTGCAGATGAGCGGTTTGACGAACCAATCGAGAGCGAGATAAGCTGAAACCGGATATCCAGGCAGCCCAATGAGGGGTTTGTCTGCCGCCATCCCAAGAATAACAGGTTTGCCCGGCCGCGTGGAAACGCCGTGTACGAGTACTTCCCCGAACAATTTAATGACATGCACGGTATAATCATCCCTGCCGGCAGAAGACCCTGCATTAATTATAACCATATCACAGGTTTGCAGGGCTTTTCTGACTGCCTCTTCAATCAATTCCAGCCTATCCCTGACAATTCCGTAAAGGACCGGTTCTGCGCCCCACTGGCGCAAATAGGCAGCTATAACTGTCCCGTTAAACTCGACAATCTCGCCTTTCATCGCAATTGTTCCCGGCGGTACGAGCTCGTCACCGGTTGGGATAATAGCTATACGCGGTTTATCAAAAACGGTGATCTTACTATGTCCACCGGCTAAAATCGCGCCAAGCTCCACAGGAGTAAGGACACTATAAGCCGGGATAATCATTTCCGCCGCGACGACATCGTCGCCGACCGGTCTGACATACTGTCCCGGAGCTACAGGCGCCAGTATCTCAACAATGTTTTCGTCTGCTTCATGGATGTCTTCGACCTTGATAACAGCATCAAACCCGTCCGGCATAGGGTCGCCGGTATCGACAGGCAGATAATTCTCACCGCCACGCAGTGTGAGGGGCTGCTGGTCACTCGCCCCGAAGGTTTCCCGCGCTTTTACGGCAATTCCGTCCATCGCTGCAGCCGGAAAGTTCGGCATTGATGTCCGGGCATAAACAGCCTCTGCTGTGACCCGGCCAAGCGCTTCAAGAAGCGGCAATTCTTCCGTACGATTGGATACAATGAAGTTTTTCAGGAGGGTTTCCTTCGCTTGACCACGTGGAATGCTATCGAGATATATTTTTCTCATAGTAGACTCCTCAATCTGATATATGCCAATCTTATATATACCAATCTTATATACACTCATCAGTCCCAGATGATTACTTCTACTTCTGTCCCAGCGAGCAATCCTTCGCTCCCGGCCGGTATCATAACAACACCGTTAGCCTCGGCCAGCGTACGCAAGATCCCGGATTTGCCGAAAACAGGTATCGCTTCGACTCTGTCATCCTTTTTCTCGAGTTTCACGCGGATGTAGTCGGTTCTGCCCGGACGTGATGGGATGTTGCGGCTTAAAATTGCCCGGACTGTAGGAACAAACTGCTCCTCGTTTCTGCCCACGAGCCGGTCGATAATTACCAGACCAAACAACGAAAAAATATTCAGCGCCGAAACAGGATGCCCCGGTAATCCGAGAACCGGTTTCCCCAAGCAGTTCGCGAGCAAGGTCGGTTTTCCCGGGGATATGGCAATCCCCTCGACTAACAGCCCGCCATCGCTCAATTCCTGTAAAACCTGTGCCGTAAAATCCCTCGTTCCGACTGAGCTTCCCCCGGACAGGACAAGAAAATCGACCTGTCCCAACATACCTTCGACTCCGTGACGAAAATCCAGATAATTATCTTGAAGAATCCCGCCATAGAGGATCTCGGCCTGCTTTTTCCCGGCCATTTCACATAGTGCAAGAGCGTTACTGTCGCGCACCTTTCCGGGCGGTATTCTTTTCGTGTCATATGGTACAAGTTCGTTGCCGGTTGAGAGAATGCCTACGCGCGGTTTTTTCATTACAGCCAGCTGTACAATCCCCAGTGAGGCCAGCAGCCCGAGCTCAGCCGCTCTCAGCTTTCTTCCCTTATTAATAACCACGTTTCCCTGTGTTAGATCCTCGCCCCGCCGCACTACATTATCACCGGGGGCTACCTGACTGTAACAGTTGATAGTATCGCCGGCCGCCTCCGTCTGCTCGGCCATGACAACAGCATCAGCGCCCTCCGGCAACATCCCGCCGGTAGGTATATAGAAACATTTCCCGGGAAAAAGCGGCGGCGCCAACTCCCCGATACATATTTCTCCAAGCAGCTCCAGCATGGCAGGAAGTGTCTCTCCCGCGCCGAACGTATCATTCGCACAGACGGCATAGCCATCGACCGTAGAACGGTCAAATCCCGGCACATCCTCCGTCGCTGTGATCTCTTCACCTGCCACGCGTCCGCCTGCCTCAGATATATTGATCCGTTCTACGCCTAACGGAGAAAAATTTTCCTTAATAATCCGCAAAACATCCTGGGGATCCTTGACGCGGTATAAACGCATATTTTTCACCTGCTCGTTAGTTGTACTATCGCAACCCGCAGACCGGGCATTCAGGGTCAGCAGTAATTGCAACTTTATCCATTCTGGTCTCGAGACTTTCGAATATCAGGAATTTGCCTGTCAGCAAACTTCCGATGCCTAAAATAAGCTTCAGTACCTCCTGCGCCTGCAATATCCCTATTATACCGGGCAATGTCCCTAATAACAAGGACGGAACTTTTCCCTGGCTTGGCAAAGTATCCGGATAGATACACCTGAAACAGGGCCTCTGCGGTGGCTGAAAGGTTGTAATCCTGCCGGTGAATCTGTTTACTCCGCCATCGACCCAGGGTCTAATGTTTTCATAACAAACTGTGTTGATAACATCACGTGTCACCATGTCATCAACAGCGCTGACAATGATATCGTAACTGGGTATCATCGCCCGTGCCTTTTTCTCATCGAAAAGGCAGGAATACGTGTTAAGCTGTATTGCAGAATTAAATTGGCCCAGCTTTTCGCTTGCTGAAACGACTTTTTCTTCACCCAAATCCTTTTCCCAGTGCAGAATCTGGCGCTGCAGGTTGGAAATCTCTACAACGTCATGATCAACCAGCCCAAGCGTGCCAATCCCGGCAGCGGCCAGGTAGTACAAGACCGACGAACCCAATCCTCCGGCGCCTACAACAAGCACCTTTGCCTGGGAAAGCTTCTTTTGCCCGGCTTCACCTATCTGAGGTAAGCCGATCTGGCGTTCATACCGCGCAGAGAGTTTTCCCCTGTCATCCATCCTTAAACCGCCTCTGTACTGTGTTTAGACTTATTCTATCATATTATGACAAGATTATCACAATGGCCCTTTCGAACAAAACCTCTTTCTAATTGCTTTACAACCTCACATATACTATAATTTATTAATAATTGAATAATGGCTCCGAGTTTACTTTTCTAAGGGCTTCATGTCTATGAAGGTAAACCAATGGGTTTTATGGGAAACTGTAAAGCCTCCCTTTTGGAAAGGAGGAAGTGTATACGTTTATTTAGATATGCGCTATTCCTGCATATCTTTTTTTTGGTGTCAAATAGCGTAAGAAATGGTGTTCTTTGTTATGCTACTTATTGATTCTTGCATATCTGTATCTTGATATTTAAATTGGAGGAGAAATATAATGAAAAGAAAATCTATCATCTCGCTAGCCTTATGTTTAATATTGCTTGCCAGCCTCTTTACAGGCTGTGGACAACCAAAAGAAGAACCAGCCGTTAAAAACATTGATATAATCCTCGCCACCACAACGAGTACGCGAGATAGCGGGCTTTTGGATGTCTTACTCCCGGTATTTGAGAAAGAATCCGGATATAAGGTCAAAACAATTGCGGTCGGTACCGGAGCGGCGCTCGAAATGGGAAACAAAGGCGAGGCTGATGTCCTCATGACACACGCCCCGGCCTCTGAAAAACCCCTCGTTGATGAAGGCTATGCTATCGATTATACTCTCCTGATGCACAACGATTATATTATTGTAGGGCCCACAAACGACCCGGCGGGCATCAAAAAGTCTGCCAGCGCCAGCGCAGCCCTAGGCCTGATTGCTAATAAAAAATCCTTGTTCCTCTCGAGGGGAGATAAGTCAGGGACTCATACGAAGGAACTGGAATTGTGGAAAGCAGCATCACTTCAACCGGGAGGCTCATGGTATCAGGAAACCGGTTCCGGTATGGGCGATACCCTGAATATCGCTGCCGAAAAGAAGGGCTATTCCCTGACGGACAGGGCAACCTATCTGAACCTGAAGCAAAACCTGAAAAACATGGAGGTTCTCTACGAAGGCGACACTACCTTATTTAATATCTACCACGTCATGTCCGTGAACCCCGCAAAGTTTAGTAAGGTAAATTATGCAGGCGCCAAAGACTTTATTAAATTCCTTCTAAGTAAGAGCGGCCAGGATATCATCACCACTTATGGCAAAGATAAATTCGGCCAGCCCTTGTTTTTCTCAGACGTAAAATAGAATAACAGCAGGAGCTAATTATGGATACTATTCTTACCGGTTTGTCAGAAGCTTTCAAGATGATTTTTCAGGGTGATCCGGAGGTATTCCGGGTCACCCTGCTGACCATGCAAATTTCCGGCGCTGCCACTGTCTTGAGTGTCCTTACCGGTATTCCGCTCGGAATATATCTTGCCATAAAAAGCTTCCCCGGTAAAAGCTTCCTAATCAGTCTCGTCAATACCGGTATGGGGTTGCCTCCAACCGTGGTTGGGTTGTGGGTCAGTATTTTTCTCTGGCGCTACGGTCCGTTCGGATATCTGAATATCATGTACACGCCAATTGCGATGCTGATAGCCCAATTTATTATAGCAAGCCCTATCGTTACAGCTTTTACGATTGCCGCCATCCAGAATCTCAATCCCAAACTGCACTTGCAGATTCAAGCACTTGGGGCATCCCGTTTTCAATACTACCTGCTTTTGATCAGGGAAGCCAAGTTTGCCCTGACGGCTGCCGTCATAGCCGGATTTGGCGGAGTCATCTCCGAGGTCGGCGCTTCAATGATGGTCGGCGGCAATATCAAGGGCTATACCAGGGTTTTGACTACAGCGACAGTCATGGAGGTATCAAAGGGCAACTTTGAAATTGCCCTGGCGCTCGGAACCATCCTCTTAGTCCTGGCCTATTCCGTAACGTTATTGCTTACAATACTTCAGCAGCGGGAGGGAAAATAAATGCGTCCTTTAATCGAGGCAAACGACTTGACTTGGCAAATATCCGGGAAAACCATCATAAACGTTAAAAACTTTTCCCTTTCCCCAGGTGAAAATCTTGCCCTAATAGGCAAAAACGGCTCCGGTAAAAGCAGCTTGGTTAAACTGCTTGCCCTGCTGCAGCGGCCTAGCTCAGGTACTATCGCATATGATGGAAGGCCCTGTAGTATAAACTCCTTGGATATCAAAAGAAAAATCTCCCTCGTCTTTCAGGAGCCGCTGCTCTTAAGAGGTTCTGTCACCGACAACGTTGCCCTTGGTCTAAAAATCAGGGGCCTACCCGATGCCCAAATTAATGAGAGGGTTAATTACTGGTTGAACTTGTTCAAGATAACGCACCTGGCCAGGCAAAACGTCAGAGGATTATCCGGCGGGGAGAGCCAGCGGGTTAACCTAGCCAGAGCAATGGTTACCGAGCCTGAGTTACTGATTCTCGACGAGCCTTTTTCCGCTTTAGATACCCCCAGCCGCGCCGGATTAATGCAGGACTTCTGCGATATCTTGAAAAATTCCCGTCTGGCCACTATTTTTATCACTCACAATATCACCGAAATTCCGATAATTGCCGAACGTGTATGTGTTCTTGAACAGGGCAGCATCCTCGAAGATGATTCGCCGCAAAAGATCTTAAATTATCCCGACACAGATATAACAGCAAGTCTGGTTGGTATCGAAAACATCCTGCCCGGCAAAGTGGTTGAATTTCATGATAATAGCCTTGTTGTCAAATGTGAACCTCTCGGAATGTTAATCACAAATAACATCTGCAATTTTCCCTACGGTACGAGTGTAAAAATCCTCATCAAGCCAAACCTCATCAGGCTAGGGAAGCTGAAAGACTACAACAGCTATCCTTATACTATCGATAAGATATCCCCCCTCCATTACGTCTACAAGCTGACAGACGATGCTCTCAAGCTGATAGTTATCGTGAGCAAAGAGACCTTCGCTAAAAACCAACTCAACCTTGGTAAAGAGACAGATATATTCATCCCTGAAGAGGCGATTCATCTAATTAAGGCATGAATGAACTGTATAAAAAGGGAGTATTCAAGGGAGCATGTCATAGCTGATATGCTCCCTTGAATACTCCCTTTTTTTTTAACACCATGCGGGGTTTTTCCTTCCGCCTGGCATTTACAATTGCTCACAGCCAATTAAAATTGTACCTTCTCAACAGGTATAGCAACGGAAGACCAAGCCCGTAGCAGGCCAGCAGTTGTCCAATTCCTACATACAGCATGGATAGAAAGAGCGGTGCGCCGAGAACATATTTTAAGATAAATCCGACGACGACTGCATTAACAAGGACAGGTGGCAGCGGCGCCAAGTAGGTTCGCGGCATTTTACTTGTCAGATATGCGGCAATCAGCGTAGCGAGACTGCCAAATACAATATCTATTAAACCTAATCCCCCATAGACATTAGAAATAAGACAGCCAATAAAAAGTCCGATAACGCTTTCCGGGAAAATAAACGGCAGCACAGTGAGCGCTTCAGATACCCGGACCTGAACCATCCCGTAAGAAAACGGCGCCAGCATTATTGTTATTGCTGTATACAAAGCAGCTATAATTGCAATACGCGTTATTTTTTTTGTATTCATTGTTTAACTAAAAGCCCCTCCTTTGCGAATCTTAAAGTCATCCCTGCTTTCTATTTTCCTATCCCCACTTAGTTTTTGTGCATATAACAAAGTATTATACAAGCCGGCATGGCTGCAGCAAAAACGCCACCCCCTGGCAGAGATTATATCATCTCAAGAAATTATTTTCCAATACCTATTGTCTTGCCTACCCTTATTTTTACATTATTTTCTTTTTATGAAGGTATCTAAATCCCAATCTAGAATAATAACCAATAGTATTAACGAAGGAGGAAAAAATTGCATGCTGTCTATATCTGACAGTGCTGTGCGGCATGATATGCCCTTACTTCGCTTGATAATTTGTATCTTCTTCTTTCCTTGTTTTCTCTTAATGGACAGAACACTAAGCACTGAAATGTATTACCTTTCCGGAATTACACTATTTTATGCGCTCGTCTTCTACCTGCTGCCAAAGCTGAATAATTTTTTTGAATTGTTAATACCAATTACGCTGTTCTTCGACATAATCCTGATAAGTTCATTTATTTATTATTCGGACCGGTACATCGACACTTTTTCGTGCTTTTATTTCTTCCCGATTATTGCCGTAGCTTTTGGGAAACAACCTTTATGTCCTTATATAGCCGCGTTTCTTTCCGGTTTTCTCTATATATTTATCTCAATAATGCAAAACCAGTTTCTCTTGCCTGTAATTACCAAGATTATTTTATTTTTTATTCTAGCATTCTTTACGCGTTTCTTGGTCCAAAACATCAATCAGACTTATTTCCAGCAGGCTAACCAGGATACCCTAACGAAAATACACAACAGACGTTTTTTTAATTTTATTATTCATAAGCTGATAACCGGCGGAACCCCTTTTGCATTAATTTTATTGGATCTCGACAATTTTAAGCTCCTTAACGATACCCAAGGCCACCATCATGGCGATTACGTTTTGAAGATAATCGCCGGTATTCTCAGAGAATGTACAAGGTCATATGATGTTGTCGCGCGCTACGGCGGCGATGAGTTTGCGGTAATCCTGCCAAACTCTTCGAAAGAAGTCAGCAAAGATATCGCAGAAAGAATCCGCAACAAAGTTTTGACAACCCCTAAGCTTTTGCCCTATTCCAATATCAGTATTTCTATCGGTATAGCCGCTTTTCCGACGGACGCCAATAATGGCGAGGAAGTCATGCAAAAGGCTGATGAAGCTCTATATCAGGCAAAAGGTATGGGTAAAAACTATGTAAGCATATATAAAAAGGAATAACCCCAAAAAATAAATAGCGGTTGTTGAATTTTGTGTTCAACAGCCGCTATTTACTTACCTGATTATTATTTGGACTGCTAAGCTGACGTTAGTGGCCAGGTTTGTTTCGGTGATGGTATAAGTGCCTGGAGGCACCCTGCTCCCGGCGTTATTGACCTGATTCCAGGTTTCATTAATAACCTGCGTACCTCCGGGATAAATAACAATCAACCTGGAACCCTGTGCAAAACTCCTATTACTTGAATAACGCCAGACAATATTCCCAGCTGCATTAGTCACGGTAATCTCAACAATCTGGTTAGTACTGTAGCGAAGAGTAACCTCATCATTAGTAATATTAGTTTTGCTGAGCGTTATTCTGACAGTTTCTCCCCTGCTATAAGTCCGTTTATTAGTATATAAAATATGTCTGAGACCTCTTCCTACCTTTGTATCTATCGGCGTCCCGACCGGAGGTCTTGGCTCCTGTGCACATCTAACCCCTAAGGCTTCCCACGTAGCCCTATTTACTATGCCGGTCACAGCCAGTCCCCGCTGTTGCTGGAACTGGCGTACTGCCCGCTCAGTACTTCTGCCGTATACCCCGTCTATAGCGCCTGCAAATAGGCCTCTTTCTTTTAAGAGCCGCTGCAGCAATCTTACCGTAGGTCCCTGCTCACCTGGTCGCAGCGTTACAGGACAGTGGTGCTCCTGTGACGGAGGTACCGGTGTAGGTGGGATTGGAACAGGCGGAATCGGTACTGGAGGAACCACTGCACAATTCTGGCCTAAAGCCATCCAAGTTCTGACATCAACAACACCTGTTACAGGCAAGTTGTATTGAGTTTGAGCGGTTCTCACGGCAGACTCAGTTCTCGAACCAAAGATACCGTCAATAGTCCCAGGATTAAATCCCCTGCTCAATAATAAATTCTGCAGTCTGGTAACTGCTAATCCCCTAGAGCCCCTTGAGAGTACCGGACATGCCACCGGAGGCTGCGGTGAAGGCGGTACCGGAGTTGGAGGCACCGGTGTTGGAGGCGTTGTAGCGGTGGTTATGGTTAACACCTGCCCGACAAATATCACTTCGGGGTTCGTGAGATTATTGGCGCGAACAATTGCCTCAATAGTCGTGCCAAACCTTTGGGCAATCGAAAACAAAGTATCACCCGGTTGAACAACATATTGCATTAGGACACATCCCCTTTACAGAATTCTCGCCCTATATGATATGTTCAGCCGGGTGATTTGGTTATACTCGGTTATTTGTTAGCTTATTCAGGAGATTACTAAATTCTAGCACCAGCCTCTGTCTTTCATAGCCTGTGCAACCTTTTGTACTGCCACGCCAAAGGCTGCGGTGCGCCATTCAGCAATCTTATTTGCTTCCTTGAATTTCTTAATGTTGTTAAAGGCATCTACCATTGCTTTTTGAAGTTTTTCCTGGACTTCTTCGTCTGACCAATAATATCCGTACCTGTTTTGTACCCATTCAAAATAGCTGACGGTTACGCCACCGGCACTGCCCAGAATATCCGGCAGGATGATAACATCTTTTTTGCTTAATATCGCATCAGCCTCCGGTGTAGTCGGTCCGTTGGCCAGTTCTGAGATTAGACGTGTCTTCACCTTATCGGCATTATCCGCATTAATCAGACCTTCGAGCGAAGCCGGGAGAAAGATGTCACAGGGGATACCGATAACATCATCCGGTGTAATCTTTTGACCCCTCGGATAAGTATCCAGACTCTTGGTTTTTGCTTTAATTTCTTCGGCTAGAGGAATATCTATCCCTTTCGGGTCATAAATCCCGGTCTTACTATCGCATATCGCAACTATTATTGCACCTTGTTCAGCATAGAGACGGGCAACTATCGAACCGGCATTTCCAAAACCATGGACGCAAACCTTAGCGCCCTTAATCTCGATACCAAGAGTGCGGCAAGCTGCTTGCGTAACATAGAGGTTGCCCTGAGCTGTCGCAGTACCGCGGCCCTTGGACCCGCCTATGCTGAGGGGTTTGCCGGTAATGACGCCGGGTTCTGCATGCTGTCTGATTGTCTCAAATTCGTCTATCATCCAGGCCATGATTTGCGGATTCGTATAAACGTCCGGAGCCGGAACATCCTTGTCCTCACCTATGACGGGATATACAGCGCGGATATATGCACGGCTGAGTCTCTCTAATTCCGTCTTTGACAATTCCTTTGTATTAACCCTAACTCCACCCTTGCCCCCGCCATAAGGAAGCCCGGTAATAGCGCATTTAAAGGTCATTAAGGTTGCAAGAGCTTTGACCTCATCGCCGGTGCTGTCCGGGTGGAAGCGTAATCCGCCTTTCCCTGGACCAACAGCATCCGTATGTAAGCATCTCCAACCTTTAAATACACGAGTTGATCCGTCATCCATCTTCACGGGTATTGTTACTTCCAGGAATCTTTTGGGCTCTGTTATGAGACTCTTTGTTGTCTCATCGAGACCAAGGATATCGCATCCTTTTTTAACCAAGCCAATGGCCCTTTGATAAAACAAATTGTTATCCATGGTGACTCCCCCTTTTTTGAATTTACTACTATATTATAGCATCAGTTTGGCCTTTTGTATATTGTATACTGTTTGCTTTTTGTATATTTTCCTATCTTTTTTGTATTTTTAAATAGTTCTTGTCCATAAACATCAAATATGCTATTCTTAAAACATACCCTCCAATATTATGTTTTATTTTATGGCTCCAACGAAATGGAGCTATTTTTTTATATCTGAATTACTATATATGTGTAATAAATAGAATAATTCCCGCATAAAATGCGGCCAAAAAAGCAAGAATACTTACCCCTACAGCGCCAAGTCTCATTTTTTGCCGCCACAGCCATAAGGCATAGCTGAGGGTATAAAAACTAACGGCCAAAGGGATTAACCAAATAACGTAATCATAAAAAGTATTATTCATTGACCTTTTCCCCTTCCTTCTTATTAGCGGGCAATTCTGTCGTATTACTCATAAGGCCGGTGCGGCGAATAGCCAGGTTAGTATTTACGCTTATTTGGGCATCAGGATATTTCCCGAGCCAGTCATAATCCTGCCATTTTTGCCACGTTAAAAAATTTTTGCGTGTATATTCACCGAATCCAAAAATATCACTTTGGTATTCCTCTTGAGTTTTGCTTACTAACTTACTGATCTCCGCCGTGATATACCTCTCAAGATATTGTTCAAGCTCATGCTCCATTTTTCCGGTCTCGTAATCAATCCCGCTCGCTATGCTGATTATCTCCGCTTCTAAAAATAGCGACACCTCAATCTGCGGTATGTTGTCAACAAATTTTGCTTTGATGGCCGGATTGCGGCCTTTTTTTATTTTTATCTCCAGCACAAATTCTTCGGGTTTACGCGGATCAGGGAAAGTAAAGATGGCGCTGTTAAAACTGCCTTTAACCATCTGGTAATAGCGCGTTTGGGAGCCGTCGAGATAGCCGACGAGCTTATCCCCTTTAAAGACAGCCAGGCCAATAATGTCTATTTTGTTCCCACCCTGACGCGGGATCTGTCCAGGCAGATAAGCCACTTCTTCCCGGATTTTCTCCTCAAGCCCCTGATCTTTTTTTTCTGTCTCCTTGCCTTCATTGACACCGATTAAGGCAGCCACCGCTTCCCTGCCAGGCGATTTCATCGCGGTATTTATTTCATGGATGCTTGTCGTCGGTATGAACCCGGCAAAATTTTCCGCTCCCATAATAAGCTCCAATTGCCTCGAAGGGTTCGACTCTAAAAGGGGTTTGTTGTTTTTTAAAACATTAGCCGCCTGACCTGGGGTTACGAACAAAAAGGTATTCCGGCGTATTTCGCGGCTCCTGATAAAAGTATTAATATATTCGCCCAAACCTTCTTTTGCTATTTCATCTGAGACAACTACGGCCCTGTTATGGATAAGCGTCAGATTTTTGCTGGCAAAAGCATTAGCAAGCTGCAGCGCGCCGAAAACAGAAGCGGCCTCTATTGTATACAGTTCTGTCCCCTTCTCCCCGCTGATTTTATCGCCGCCTCCTCCGAGTATAGCAATCTGAAAGGTAATATGAAGCTCACTTTCCTTGCCCTTATCGATACCCATAGCGAGGATATAGCCAAGTTCGTCTGTTTCGCGGGCGCCCCAACATCCTGTAGTCAGAAAAAGAAAGATACAGCACAATAGAAGAATCTTACCCCTGCCTGTTTTCTTGAGCATGTGCATTCCCCTTTTTTCTCCATAAAGCAATAATCCAGATAACAAGTGGTATAAAAAAAGTCACAACCCAGCCATAATCATGTCTGAGTATGTTATCAACCTCGACGGCCTGTAAAAGATCTGCCGGCGTCAGAGCCAGGGAATACATTAATACTGCTAGCGCCGGCAAGAGGGGACGGTAATAAGGAATCTTCAGCGTACGCTGAAGTACCACAGCGGAGATCATGACTCCGGCAGACAGGCGCAGAAATGCCGTAAAAGTCCAGAAAAGAATAAAGACCGACTCGAGTCTTTGAAAAAAACGTCCGAGATAAATCGTGCGCGACATCTGGTAAAACGGCGCCAGGTTCTCAAGCGCACCCGGCATTGGGAAGACCATCAGATAGACGACTGTGATAATCACTAAAGAAACTGTTACAAAAGCTATGCAAAATACCCCTACCTTCTTCGTTATCTTTGCATCAAATGAGAAAAAGGGGACGAGTATCGCCAGTGCCACAACCTCACTAAAAGCGGAGATGTTTAATAAACTATTTTTTAGTAAAGGCCAGAGGCCTGAACCCAGTAATGGCAGGAGCTGTTTAGCATCCCAATAAGGGTACATCGCTAGGACAACCGCTAGCGTTCCCACGAGGATAAAGGGTACCGAGATATACGCGCTGCGGCTGATTGCCTCGAGTCCGAGGTGAACAGCAAAAAATACAGGGATCAGATAAAGCAGGTTTACAGCGCTGATAGGCACCTCCGGCAATGCGGTCAGAATAACCGCTTCGCTGAATAGCCTGAGAAGCAAGCTCGTAGTGGCCATTATATAAAGAAACAATAATACATTTACAACCAGCCCGGCATATTGCCCCAACACCGACACGTTGATATCCATCAGTGATTTGCCGGGGAAACGCGACAAAAGCGCCGCTATGCCCAGCCAAAGCCCTAGGCTGATGACTCCTCCGGCAAGAACGATGAGCCAGCCGGCGGTAGCGCCAAACTGCGCCATCATACGGGGATATCCTAAATAAGCCTTCGCCCCCATCATAAGCATAACCAGAGCTGCAGCCTCAGAATAGCCAAGTTTAACTGTCCTGTTCAGGTTTATCACCACTTTCCGCAAACTTGCCCATGAGGGGTTTAACCCAGCCCCGGCTGATTTTAGGTTGCCTTTTACGATCAAGCGTATCGAGAAAATCAGGTCTTTCCTCCATCGACCAGAGCGGCCCGCGCAGAACAATATCAGGTCCGGCCTTCGTTCTTGGACCGATTGGCGACAAAAGCGGTACGCCAAACGACTTCATGCTGGTCATCATTGTCAAAAGAATATAAAGACCGGCTGTAATCCCAAAGAAACCAAAGGTAGCCGCTAGGGCAGTAAAAATAAACCGGACACCGCGAAAAGCAAAGGAAATAGAATAATTAGGGATCGCAAAAGAGGCAAGACCTGTCACTGCAACCACAATTATCAGGATTGGGCTGACAATTCCGGCCGAAACAGCAGCCTGTCCCAATATCAGGGCGCCGACAATACCGATTGTGTTCCCGATGACGCCAGGTACGCGTACGCCTGCCTCGCGGATCATCTCAAACGCAAATTCCATCATAAAAACCTCAACAATTGTTGGAAATGGTACAGTCTCACGGGCTGCTGAAATCGCTAGGATCAGATCGGTCGGGATCATCTCCTGATGAAAGGTCGTCACAGCCACATAAAGCCCTGGTGTCATGATAGCAATAAAGATAGCTGTAACCCTTAACAAACGTACGAAATTAGCATAGGGAGCCCGCAGGTAGTAATCCTCCGGAGTATGCATAAGCGCAAAAAACGTAGTCGGTACGATTAGAGCATTTGGGCTTCCATCGATAATGATAACTACTTTCCCGTCAAGAATAAAAGAGGCCGCCCGGTCCGGACGCTCCGTCACCAATACCTGCGGAACCGCCATAAACGGGTGATCTTCAATAAATTGTTCGAGGATTCCCGACTCTCCAACATAATCAGTATCGATGGAATTGATGCGTCGCTTTACCTCTTCAACAAGGCTCGGGTTAACGAGCCCCTCCAAATACATCACAGCTATATCAGTCCTGTTACGCACACCAATCTTAAACATTTCTGTAATCATATTTTCATTTCTGATAGCCTTGCGAAGCAGCGCGGTGTTGCTACGCAGTGTTTCATTGAAAGCCTCATGAGGACCCCTGATGACCTGCTCCGTTTCCGGCCTGCCAATAGGACGCCTGTCCCACCCCTTCGTCTCGACAACCAGGCACGCCGAGCACTTATCAACAAAAACAGCCGTTCCGCCATAGTTTACCTTCTCAATAACATCCTCATATGTATTGTGAATGTCAACCTGATTGCCATAGATGATACGCTCCTTGATATATTCAATTATATTGGCGTTATGAACTTCTTTGGAGCGCCCCGTCAGGAGCATCAATGGCTTCAGAACATTTTCATTAATCGTTTTCCTGTCACAGATGCCATCAATAAATAGTACAAAGGCTTTAGTCGATGAATCTGAAAATATCATGAACTCGCGGATGACAATATCTTTGTTTTTAGGGAGGCTATAGATCTTCTCAAGGTTAGCTTTGTTAACAGCCAAATCCCGGTCTACGAGCAAATTTTTTAAGCCGTTATTTTCTTCTTTATTCCCCGTTGTATTTTTATTGACTGTAATATCCTGATCGTTTTTACTTTCTTTATTAATGCCATTTGGTTTTTTATTTGAATTACTATGTGATTTCTCCGGTTTTTTCTTATGTATTCTTTTTCGTTGATCAGTTGCTGTTTCAGTTGCTTCCTTTTTATTCTCGGTCCGGTCATCTACGCCGTAAAGGATAAAGCCCTCCCTTTTTTTAATCTCGCGGAATGTCAGAAGATTAACGGCCTTTTTCCACATCTTGTCCCCTGCCATGATTACGCTCCTTTGGCTGCACTCCTCTTGTTTTTCTATTCTTTGACAGTCCAAGAAAAAATATGCCTGTCACGCTTCTTTCTGTCCTGCATACTTTATATAGAGATATCTATCACCTGTTTATTAGAAAGGAGGAATAAAGGAAGATGGTAATGTCATCTACACCCGCTTTGTTGGCATGTATTCATGAAGACCTCATGAAGTTAAGAGTAGCCTACACTTATATGGTGCAGAACGCACCCAACGAGGAAGCCAGAAGAATTGTCGAAATGAACCTTATGACTGTCAATATGACGATGGAGGCAGTTGATGCTCTATATCGGACTATAGCCGGAGACGTAATGCCCCCCTGCAATAGCTTAATGGATGTGCCTGTTTTTGTTGATTTCATGGAAGCAGCCCGCTATGCCTTCCTAACTGAAACACAGCTTATCCAGAGGGCCAACGACCTGCATGGTATGGTTGAAGCATGCCACCATATGGCAGTATTCAGGATTATCGTAGCTCACCAGCTGAATGCGATGAGACTGCTTTATTTGGATATGTTTTGATAAACTCCGAATATCTAAGAGTCAAAGCCGCTTGCGACCTTGACTCTTTTTTTATCCACGCGATCAAACCATTACTACAATTTTGTCCCCCGATAGACTGTGACTATGCCGCCGTGTAACGGATAATAACAGACATCCGCAAGACCCGCATCGGAAAAGATGCGGGTCATCTCCACTCCTTGCGGAAATCCCTTCATAGATTCTCTAAGCCAGGTATAAGCCGGCATTCTTCCTGACCTTCCGCTGTCATGATCAACCAACCGGCCGAATAGGGGTATCACATGGTAAAAATACAAGCAAAAACCAGCCCTCCATAAAACATTGGCAGGCTCGGAAATCTCAAGACAGATAACTAGTCCGTCTTTTTTACAGACCCGATACATTTCTGAGACCGCGCGGTATATATTGGTGACGTTACGTAACGCAAACCCCATCGTTACACAATTGAAGGACTCCGGTAGAAAAGGCAGACGTAAGGCATCCCCGGTCATAAAGGAGATTCCCGCTTTTGTTGTACAGCTTCTTTTTCGTTTACGTACCTTCTTGCGGGCAACTTCAAGCATGGCTTCCACCATATCCAGCCCAATGACTTCACTATCCGGCCCCGCCTTTTCGGCCAGCAAGATAGCGAGTTCACCCGTACCGGTGCAGACATCCAGGATCTTTGCCGCTTTGGGCAGCATGGCCTCAGATATTACAAAACGCTGCCACCTCTTTATCAATCCCCAGCTCATAAAAAGATTCATCCCGTCGTAATAGGGGGCAATCCTCTCAAAAGCGCTTTGCACATATTCCCTTTTGCCTGCGAACTGCATACCCACGCCTGTATCCCCCTCAGAATAAGCCTTGCTTGCATATAGGATTGCCGCTTCTGTGATCACAAAAAAATGTCAAGCGCCGTAAAAACCAAAAGTTGTATGCTGAGCAGCCCGTTAACATTGAAAAACGCCGTGTTAACGCGGCTCAAGTCATGCGGCAAAACGAGAGCATGCTGGTAATAGAGTAAGAGTACGCTTAGAATTACACCGGTGAGATACCATGAACCAAGGTTAAGTAAAAAATATAAGGTTACAAGCAGAACAGCCACAATAAAATGAAACACGGCAGATATGAACAGGGCGCTGCGCAGCCCCCTGGCGACAGGAAGGGAGTGTAATCCGTATCCTTTGTCAAAATCGTAATCCAGGGTAGCGTAGATTATATCAAACCCGGCAATCCACAACGCGACTGTCAACCCCAACAAAACAGCCGGCAACTCTATCTTCTGAGTAACGGATATCCACCCCCCGAGCGGTGCAAGACCGATGACTAGTCCGAGCACAATATGAGACAAGCAGGTAAAGCGTTTGGTGTACGAATAGCCTATCATCAAGAGCGCAATTAGCGGAATATACACAACATGACCGGGGCTCAACCGGTATACCGAAAGAGTAAAAAGTAATAAGGCGCCAACTATGAAAGTCTTAACCTCACGGATGGAAACAAGCCCGTGCGGGAGGTGGCGCCCGGCTGTGCGCGGATTGGCCTGGTCGAGTTCACGGTCAATCAGCCTGTTTAAGCCCATAGCTGCGCTGCGGGCGCCGACCATCGCCATAGTCATCCAGAACAACTGCTCCCAAGCAGGCAGCCCCCTTATGCCCAGAACAGCTCCTAAATAGGCAAAAGGCAGCGCAAAAACCGTATGCTCAAATTTAACAAGCCCTGCAAATGTTCTGACCTTATTTCGAAATAAAACCATATTCCTGCCATCTCCTTGTGACGAGGTCAATAACACCGGGTTTCATACGCAATTCATCAGGCCATTCACGGGCATGTCCTTCAGCAGGCCATTTTTGGGTGGCGTCGATACCCATCTTTGCACCGTAGCCCGGCAAAGCAGAAGCATGATCAAGCGCGTCGAGCGGACCTTCAACAATCACAACATCACGTCTGGGATCAATATTGTTAAAGACCCGCCACCAGACTGCCGACATATCCTGGACATCGACATGCGCGTCCACTACGATGATGAGCTTTGTAAACATCATCTGGTTTAGCCCCCAGAGAGCATGCATAACCTTTTTGGCTTGACCGGGATAGCGTTTGTCAATCGCTAAAACAGCACAATTGTGGAAAGTCCCTTCGACCGGCAGGTTGATATCCACTATTTCCGGGGAAATAAGTTTCAGGAGGGGTAAAAAAATCCTCTCGGTAGCCTTCCCGAAAAAGAAATCCTCCATCGGTGGTCTGCCGACAATTGTGGCCGGATAAACCGGCCGGGCTTTATGAGTCATACAGGTTACATGAAAGACAGGATACTCATCGGTCGGAGAATAATAGCCGGTATGATCGCCGAAAGGCCCCTCAGTCCTGCTCTCTTCTGGGTCCACATAGCCCTCGAGCACAAACTCGGCATGAGCCGGAACCTCGAGGTCCACTGTCTTGCATCGGACCATCTCCACAGGCTCCGCTCGCAAGAATCCTGCAAAAAACATTTCATCAAAATTCTCGGGTAAAGGCGCCGTCGCCGCATAGATAACAGCAGGGTCCCCACCGAGAGCCACCGCTACCTCCATGTTTTTCTTCTGTGAGCCGTACATTTCAAAATGTCTTGCCCCATCTTTGTGCAGATGCCAGTGTATTCCGGTAGTTTTGGCGTCATAGAACTGCATACGGTACATCCCGCAATTGCGGCGGCCTGTCCGGGGGTCTTTCGTAAACACGAGCGGCAGCGTGATGAATCTTCCGCCGGCAGCCGGCCAACACTGCAGTACGGGCAAGCTGTTTAAATCAGGGTCCGCATCGACTACCT
>DIVP01000107.1 GCA_002422465.1 Peptococcaceae bacterium UBA6129
CTACCACGGTTTCAGGATTACTGCCGGCTGCCGGTATACTGGTGTATAAAATAACCTGGCCGCCTTGAGTGAGTTTATTCCCGGCTAGAGGCAACTGAGCTTTTACCTTCGTGCCATCACCGATTACATCAACAGATAACTTTATTTTCTGCAGCTGCGACAGTGCATTAGGCAAGCTCATCTCGGTCAAATTAGGTACGACCACCGATTCTTTCGCACTCCCGCCTATTTTGTCAGGAGCAACCTGCGCCGGCACCTGTAAGTACCTAAGTGAATCGCGGACAACATTTTTAAATACCGGAGCCGCAATCTGCCCGCCGAAATAAATACCCTGCGGTGTGTCTATAATGACAAGCGCTACTATCTGCGGGTCGTTTACCGGCGCTACTCCGAGAAAAGAAGCCACAAATTCATTGCTTGAATAGCCTCCGCCAGGGATTATTTTCTGAGCTGTCCCTGTTTTTCCACCTACACGGTAGCCTTCGATATATGCATTCTTACCTGTGCCTACACTTACTACGCTTTCAAGAACCTCTAAGAGTGTCGTTGACGTCTCTTTAGAGATAACCTGGCGAACCCTTTCGGGCTCAATAGTTTTTACGAGATTCCCATCTTTATCGCGTATTTCTTTAACCAATTGGGGCTTCATAAGATATCCGTCATTGCAAATGCCTGCAAACGCGGTTATCAATTGTATCGGCGTCACCGCATTGGCCTGCCCGATGGACATCGTGGCGATATCTATATCTTTGGCTCTATTCTTGTCGACAAGTATGCCCAACGCCTCTCCGGGCAGTTCTATTCCGGTTTTCTGGCCAAAGCCGAAGCCGTATAAATACCTGTAAAACACTTCCTTACCTTCGCGCAGCCCAATGGTAACGAAAACCGGGTTGCAGGAGTTTTGTACTCCTTCGGCAAAAGTCTGTTGTCCATGAGGTCTGCCGTGCCGCCAGCATTGAATCGTCTCTTTGCCTACCTTTATATAGCCTGGGTCATAGAACGTGTCGGTAGTTTTGACTACACCCTCTTCAAGCGCACCTGCTGCTACAACTGTCTTAAACGTCGAGCCAGGCTCATACGCATCGGAGATCATGAAATTACGCCACACTGATTCATCGTATTTTTTATATTCATTAGGATCAAACGTTGGGCGTGAGGCCAGCGCCAGTATGCGACCGGTCTTGGGCTCCATGACGATTATCCCGGCCTGCTTAGGTTTATTAATCTTCATAACCTCGTCGAGTTCACGTTCGGCAATATATTGTATGGTCTCATCAATCGTAAGGTAAATACTATTTCCATCCTGCGGAGGTATGTACTTGTAAAGGGCGCCAGGTATCTCCTGCCCTTTGGCGTCATATTCCACCATGATAGTCCCGGAGATACCGCTCAATGTCTTATCATACGTTGTTTCAATACCATTTAATCCCTGATTGTCAATTCCGGCAAATCCCAAAATATTGGCCATTAATTTCCCTTTGGGATAAAAGCGCTCAGGTTCTTCGACATAGCTTATCCCTTCGAAGTTTAAAGCCTTTATTGCTTTAGCCTGATCATCCGGAACATGACGCTGTATCCAGACAAAGGCCTGTTGTTTGGTTATCAGCTCTAAAACGTTTGCCTGCTCCACACCTATAATCTGTGCTATTTTTGTCGCGATTTCTTCGGCATTTTGAGACTTTCTGATTTGTGCGGGAATGGCGTAAAAGGATTCCGTACTAACGCTAATAGCTAAGGGCTTACCCTTAGCATCATAAATAATCCCTCTTTTCGCTTTTATCTCGACATTACGAAAACGTGCCGTAAAAGCTTTTTGCCGCAGCTCTTCCCCTATAACAAACTGCACCCAGACCAGCCGGCTCACTATAACAAGCAGTATTACACTTGCCAGCAAAAATATGAGACCTATTCTTTTCCTTTTCTTTATAGAAACGGACAAATCCCTCACTCCATCAGCTGCCTTATCTTAACCCTTGTTGAAAACCAACATTTCAATCCTCTGCAAGAACTTCTCCCCGGACGAAATCTGCGCTTCCGCTTGATTTATATCCGTACTACTTTTTGTTGCTGCTGCTAGTGTCGGCGCTGCTGGGCTTATTCCGTTAGCGGTGGGCTTTGTCTGATCCGACATTACTAGATATTCAATGTTTGTACTTTTGATCATACCTAGACTTGTTACCGCTAGCGCTTCAATCCTATCAAGGGATTTTAGTTTTTCAATTTCGAGCTTTAACTTTTCATTTTTTATAACTATTTCCAGGTTAGTCCTTTTGATATTACTGATTTCATAGTTCATTTTCGCTGTTCCGGCTTTAATATAAAGAAATGACAGCCCACCGCAAAAGACTACCGCGACAAAAAATATACCGAGGGTTACTCTGAGAAAAGGGGAGATTTGTCTTTTTGATCTTGCTTTAATGCTTTGTTTTTCTTGTGGGAGATAAGTTGCTCCGGAATACTGATATTCGGAACCAACAGCTCGTTTTATTGCTACTACCAAGAATATTCACCCCTTCCTTTCTTTAGAACCCGGCTATTTTTTCTACGACCCTCAATTTTGCACTGCGTGAACGTGGGTTGTCCAATAATTCCTCTTCACCCGGCAATATGGGTTTGCCGGTTACAATCCTGACAGCCGGATGATGTTTGCAGACACAGGCAGGCAAATCTTTCGGGCAAACACACCCCTCGGCCATCTTTTGAAACGTTTTTTTTACAATCCTGTCTTCAAGAGAATGGAAGGTAATGACAGCTAACCTTCCTTGGGGCTTTAATACGTCTATTCCATTCTCAATCGATTGCGCCAGTATTTCCAGTTCTTTATTAACAGCGATGCGCAAGGCCTGAAAAGTCCTTTTGGCCGGATGAGGTCCTTCTTTTCTCGCACCTTTGGGTATCGCTTTCTTAATAACATCTACGAGTTGCCCTGTCGTCGTTACAGGTTGCTGTTCTCTTTCTCTGACGATAAATTCCGCTATTCTTTTCGCCCAACGTTCTTCACCATAATCGAATATTATCTTGCTTAGTTCAGCTGCGCTCATTTTATTTACGAGGTCCGCTGCCGTCAGGGATATGGACCTGTCCATGCGCATATCCAGCGGGGCGTCTTGTTGATAACTAAATCCTCTTGCGGCTTCATCAAGCTGGTATGAAGAAACACCGAGGTCGTATAATACTCCGTCAACCTTATCCAGAGCAGCTTCTTGTAAGACATCTTTCAGATGAAGAAAATTACTGTGAAATATCGCAAAGTTCTTCTCTCCAAGTGGTTTTAAATTCTCCCGGGCTGCGGCAATTGCTTGTGTATCCTGGTCAAGCGCAATTAATCTGCCGCCTGGTATAATCCTGGTCAGGATGGCCTTACTGTGCCCTCCCCCTCCTAATGTGCAATCTATCATGACATCTTTTGGCTGTGGATTCAAATACGTTAGAACTTCATGCAGCAGAACGGGTTTGTGTTCAAAAGATTTTTCCATAATATATCCTTACATAAGCCGTATTTGTTAAAATCCCAGGTCTAAATCCACCATCTTCTCTGCCAGGTCTTCATAGCTTTTCTCAGTTTCGAGGCTGTAATTCTCCCAGATCTCCTTGCTCCAGACTTCAATACGCGTTCCTACGCCTATTACCACAACATCCTTATTCAGATGGGAATAATCCCGTAAATTTCCACTGATTAAGACACGTCCCTGCTTGTCGGTTTCGCATTCGGTCGCACCGGAGAAGAAGAAACGCGCGAAAGCCCGAGCATCTTTATTCGTGAAAGGCAGCTTTTTTAGTTTCTCCTCTAGTATTTTCCATTCTTCTTGCGGATAAACAAAGAGACAGCTGTCCAGGCCTTTTGTGATGATAAAAGCATCACCCAGAACCTCTCGGAATCTTGCAGGCATAATCAACCGGCCTTTTTCATCTATTGTATGCTGGTATTCACCGGTGAACATGTTTTACTCAGCCCTCTCTTACCACTTCATACCACATTGTACCACTATTCACCACTTTATACCACTATATTCTATTAGAAATTTAGTTTTCCTGCTGTTTTTTTAAAATTATTTAAAAAAGCCTGATTCTATCTGGCTTCCCGGCAAAATAACAGGGATACCCTGACAAAACATGAGGGTATCCCTGTGTGATGTTTATAAATTTTCCGTTACACTAAGCTTTTTTCTTTCTCCTGTGCCCAAAGAAAAACAAAGCTATAACAAGAACTGCGGCCAGAAGGTACTCGAGATCGTAGATATAAGCAAACTGAATCACGCCTGCGCTCGCCAGCGCCACAATAATCCCGGCCAGCACAACTCCAAAACTGATGACAACAGCCGAAGAAAAAACCGGCAGCCCAAGCAGCCAGGCTAAAACAGCCCCGCTCCAGGCGCCTGTGCCCGGAAACGGTATTGCTACAAAAAGCATGAGCCCAATTGCTCCGTATCGACGAACTTTGTTCCCTCTCCGGCGTGTCCGCAGAAGGATATTCTGAAACAAAGAATCCAAAAAAGGATATTGCCGCAGCCAATTGCTAATTGGCTCCAGCCACAACAAAAGCGGAACAATCGGAATAATATTCCCGATGACAGCAAGCATAAAAGCCCTTTGCACAGACATTCCGTTGGATAAGGCCAAAGGTATGGTCACACGCAGTTCAGTTACCGGCAACGCCGAAAATAATAGTATTTGCCAATCAGATAGGGTCATGTTCATATCTCTCCTGCGAAAACAGTTATCGTGATACCATAACTATGTTAACAATGCTTTTTTTATGGCTAGCACCAACTCGGCCAACTGCCCGGTATTTATTGTTTTGATATTGTCCTGCGGGGTATGGTTGTTCTCAAGCCAACGCGGTGAGAGCAATGTGTATGCGGCTATTTCTTTTTTGGCAAACGAGGCATGGTCACTGCTGTGTCTGTCGTTATTCTCCCACTCAATGACCCAGCCCTCGCGGCTTATCGTTTCAATAACCGGTGAATCCGGCTCAACCTTATTTGCTTTCCAGCCTAATATTTTTTTGTCCGGCAAAATATTTCCGATACTGTCCAGATTAAGGACACATTTTATCTTCTGCAGTGGGATAAGAGGGTTATCGCAAAAATACCCTGAACCCAACAGTCCCATTTCCTCTGCTCCCCAAAAGGCGAAAAGTACGCTATATGGAGGCTTTTCCTTTTGCATAGCAGAGATGAGCTCCATTATCGCCGCTACCCCGGAGGCATTATCATTTGCGCCCGGGTAGAGCCTGTTTTCGATGACACCCAGATGGTCGTAATGCGCGCTGACAACAATGATCTCGTCACTCAACCCCGGCAACAAACCAAGAATGTTCTCGCTCATGGTTTCCCCTGTCTTTGAGCCCAGCCTGAAAGTCATACGCCGGTCAACTAGCACCGGCTCATATCTTTTTAACGGAAATGATTGAAAATAAGTCCCTTTTTCTCCGCTCGGCAAAAGCCCAGACTTTTGCATAAAACTCGCAAGATACCAGCCCGCCTGCGACTCTCCGGCACTCCCGGCCTGGCGACCTGAAAAATCATCTCCGGTCAACTCTTGCAGATACTGTGTAATCCTAGTTTCGGGCGATATTGTAATGGGTTTTGTCATATCATTTGCGGGCTGCTTCAAACAAGCTGTACACAAGAACAGAAAGCACAAAGAAATTATTACCTTCCTCAAAGACAACAACCCCTTATAAGATGCAATCAAATGGCTTCCTCTCATTTATGCATTTTTTTGAGCTGACGTATGCTTTCTCCGGAAAATCTCAGAACCTTCGAGGTCCCCATAATCCTGTCAATCAATCTGAGTTCGTAATGGGTATCCATTTCATTAAGGCTAAGGTTTGTACTAATGACCCAGGGAAGGCGGTAATTAATCCTTTCATCTATGAGTAAAAGCAACTGTTCCTGAGCAAAGTCTGTTAAATTCTCGGTACCTAAATCATCAACGATTAATAACGGAACGCGATATAGTGATTCCATAAACTGGTTGTTCTCGTTCTGTTCATTTTTGTCTTTGTAGTATTTTGCTTGTCTGATTAAGTCCAAGAGGACGCCTGATTTAAGATACACCACCGCTTTCCCCGCTTGCAGCACACCATTGGCAATCGCGCTGCAGATATGTGTTTTGCCTGTTCCGACCGGCCCGCAAATCAGAATGTTTTCCGCCGGCTGCCCCTTGCCTACCTTTTCCGCAAAAGACATACATTTATGAACAACGACACGGTATTTCTCTTTTTCAGGATAATATTCCAATGAAAAGCTCTCAAAGGTCTGCAGCTTCTGTTCTGGGGATAATCCACTCATCTGCCAGCGCCATTTTACTTCTTCACTGCGTCTGCAGTCGCACTTGCGTCCAGCCTCAACAAATCCGGTATCCCGGCATATTTCACAATCCCACCAGATATCATAAATATTCTCCGGCAGCTTGTGCTTTTTCATGATGTCCTGTTTTTCAGCCTGTAGAGCCTCCTGAGCTTTAATTAATTCTTCTCGCCCCATCCCAGTCTTTCCCTTGCCAAGCTCAACCATGGCTAATTCAATGGCCATTTGCGCAAATAATTGTGAAATCTCTTCGAGACGCGGATATTTCGTATGTAATAGTTGAATTCGCGTTTCCCACTCCGCTATTTTATTCTGACGTTTGCTTGATCGATCGGAAAGAGACACTTAACTTCCACCTTCCCACTATTCGAGTCCGTAAAGCTTGTCCAGATCCCTATTGCCCGCCTTGCTGAGTCTTTTGGGCGTATTCTCCGGTTTGCGCTGCGGCGATCTGATTGTATCATGTGCCGCAATCATCTGTTCGGCTGCCTGGACATCCTGAACCCCTTTTTCATACCAGTCTTTTAAAATGGCATCTATGTATTTAAAGCTAGGGCTGTTTGTACGCACCGTTTCCGCTGATGCCCTTATGATCAGCTCATGACTGAGTTTCCACTGCTTATTCCACTTCAAATACATTTCTCGTTGCGGTCTCGTTACCCCGCCATATTGCCCGATACACTTTTTCACCTCAGTTACCTTGTACTGAACCCAATCCAATTCATTCATAAATGAAACGAGATCATTTACGCAGTCTATCCCGTTCTCATAAACCCTTTTTGCAACAGGCTGATATGTATAAACCTGGTTAAGGCCCCGCTCAAAGGCCAGCTGCAGAAAAATCATGAGAAACTCTGTAGACCAGCCGTATTTTAGATTAAACTCCTGTATAACCTGCTTCTCCCTAAGGGTTATTGAAAGTGTACCTCTCTCACAATCCAGCCATTTTAATATTTTCCCATAATCAAACTCCCCAACTTTCTGGGTCCTTGACTCTTCCTTCCGTTCGGCGCTATCCTCATAAAGGCTATAAAGGCGCGTCCATAATGGGGTAAAGGAAATTATCTTGCCATCACCTTGTTTTTGCCACTGGGCCCAACCCTCAGACAGACACCATTTAACCCACTTATCTTTAGCAAGTTCTTCAGTACCGACAGGGCTTTGGCATTTTGCCAGGGCTAAAACAAGGTAGCCCAGATTTTCCGGAGTTAGATTTAAACTCTGTATTTTTTCAAGGAGTTGTACCGGCAGCACAACATATCCACCCTCGAGGAGCATTTGACTAAATTTAAGCTGATTCACTAAACTAAGTTCCTCCTCATGCCAGTATTGCCTCAATCCTGTTTGGGACGACTCTCAATATCCAGGGATTTTATCTGCACACGCGTGTCGTATACGAGCAATCCGGTCAAATCCTCAAGATTTTTTTCGATATTCTGCTTAACATTTTTAGCTACATTGGGCAAATAGTAACCATATCGGGCAGTTATCTCCATGCGGACGTTAACGCCATCGTGCCCCATATCTACAACAACCTTATTAACCATTGCTACCCCTGAAGTCTGCAGTGTAACGTAAGTTGCTATCTGGCCTACCGCATTCTCCGAAATAACCAATTTCCCGAGCAAACTGAATTTCGGCCGTATAATCGATTTTTCGCCTACCTTGCGTCTGCTGTCATTTTTCTTGCTGAAAAAGTATTTTAATGGATCAACCAGATAACCCGGGAAATCTTTTTTCACCTCAATAGTCGGAACCGGAATAACATGCATGCCATGATTTTCACGCAGCTCATGAGCAAGCTGAATCTCCTTTTCTGTAGCAATCTCTTCAATATAAATTAACTGGGTCGGCCTTGGCAGACCAAGCGTATCGGTAATCCGCTGGACCATGCGTAAAGAAGTCCCGAGGACAAGCAATTTTTCCGGGTTTTCCACGCTTAAGCAATGGCGTATTTCTTCTGCATGATCAGGATCCAGGAATATCGCCCTTTTAACAGCCTGAAGCGCCGTAGCTTCCCTTTTGGCTGACTTTCCGGCCAGTTTGCGCCCGTCTTTTATGAGCAGACCATCATCAATTAACGTATCAATGCCCTGTTCATACGCTAAAACCATCGCACGATGGCTTTTGCCCGTCCCGCTCGAACCGATAAGCGCAAGCACTTCCATGACCTTCACCGCCTTTTACCGTGAATAAATTGTAGCATATCACGAAAATAAAAAATAGCTCATTCTATTATTTAAATATCCGGTTATAATTTACTATAGCAAATAGTTTTCACAGGAGGTATTAAAATAGCTATGAAAAGTCTCGATCTAATTAAGGAACTGGCTCTTGCGCATGGTCCCTCCGGCTTTGAAAGGGATATCCGGGATGTTATCACCAAGCACCTCGCCGAGGAAGCAGTCTTTAGCCAGGATTACCTTGGAAGCCTGATATGTAAAAAAAGCGGCTTACAAAGCTCGCCAAAAATCATGCTGCCGGGTCATATGGATGAAATCGGCTTCATGGTCAACAGTATTACAAAAAACGGGTATTTGAAGTTTGTTCCGCTTGGCGGCTGGTGGGATCAAGTCATGCTCGCCCAGAAAGTCATTATTAAAACCCGTCTTGGCGACGTGGAAGGAATAATTGGCTCAACACCACCACATTTAATGTCTGCAAAAGATAAGGAAAGAATTGTGGAAAAGAAAGAGATGTTCATCGATGTCGGAGCCAAAGACAAAGAAGAAGCAGAGAATGTTCTAGGTATACAGCTTGGCGATCCCGTTGTTCCGGGCAGCGATTTTCATGTCCTCAACGGAACAAGCAAGATCATGAGCAAGGCGCTCGATAACCGTCTTGGCTGTGCGCTCTTCATCGATGTTATCAAAAACCTGCAGGATACCGCGCACCCAAACACGGTATACGGCGTCGGCACTGTCCAGGAAGAGGTCGGACTCAGGGGGGCTGTCACTGCCGCGAATCTTGTCGAACCGGACATCTGCCTCACTGTTGACGTAGCTATTGCTACCGACACCCCCGGTTTGGAAAAAGAAGATTCCGAGGTCAGATTGGGTAACGGCCCTGTCTTGACCCTCGCTGATGCCTCGCTAATTGGCAACCGAAGTCTGCGCTATTTTGTTATAGATATGGCCAAGCAGGCAAATATCCCGCTTCAGTTCAATACAATGATGGGCGGCGGGACAGACGGCGGCGCCGTACACAAATTCGGCCCAGGCGTACCTGCTGTTGTCATCAGTATCCCCACTCGTTATATCCACAGTCATTACAGCGTTTTTGACTATATCGACTATGAATATACGCTGCAGCTCCTGCTGGCGATAATTAAATCGCTTGATCCTGAAAATGTCGAGAAAATCAAGCTAGGCCAATAAGGTTTGTCAGGAACATTCTCCCTGACCAGATAAAATACAGGGCTAATACTAATAAAAATACCCCACAAACGAGAAGAATACCCTGGTAGACCTTGTCACTAATTATCTTTTTGCCGCGTGCGACTGCAAATGAAACAGCGCTATACCAGGTCAGGTCTGCCAAAAGATGCCCGGACATAAATACCGCCAGCGCCAGGGCGCCCTTTTGCATGGCCAGCGTTACATAGGTCAGGCCAATCGTTGCCCACCATAATAGCCAGTAAGGATTAGAGACACTGACAATAACTCCTGCCAGTACGGGGGGCATACTCCTGATATCATTTTTTGTGGTAAGCTCCAGGTTTACCCGGCCAAGCCAGGAATCCTTCAACATCCCCCAGCCCATCCAGAGTAATACCAGCCCGCCAATTAACGCTATCCCGCCCTGAAATAATGGTTTTAGCAGAATTAGATCCAATCCCATCGTCAAACCGATGACAAGAGACACTTCGAGCAGACCATGACCAAAAATTAAAAGCGGCCCGGTGCGAAAACCCTTCCGGAACGTTTCATGAATATTCACGGTCAATAAGGGCCCCGGCATCATTGCGCCCGAAAATCCCATTAAGAAAGATGTAAAAAACAATGCTGTCAAAGTCATAAATATCCTCCTGCGTGATTCAAGCAATCCAACGGTATTTATGTACACATTATCGAATGCCCATATAAAAAAGCAGCTTCCGGCTGCTTTTTATTTACTCACTGCAGACCAAACGCTTTTAGCCTTTTCCTGCACTCATCATAGTTAGGGCAGGCCCTGCTTACGATACTCCAAAAGCGCTGGTTATGCGACGGCTCACCCAGATGACAAAGCTCATGCGCGACAACATACCATAACAATTCCATCGGCGCCCCGATTAAGCGATGTGAAATAAAAATCTGTTTGGTTTTCAGGCTGCATGTTCCCCATGTGCTGTTTTGTTTATGGAATTCTATATTCTGAAAAGTAAAATTGTAATAAGCCTTGTTGATGGCATTAGCTAACCGGAAAAGCTCTTCATCCGTCTTGACGATTCCTTCACTGTTTCCAAACTGGTAGCGTTGAGCCCAACTAATCTTACCAGTTAAATTTTCAGTAAGTTTCGCAATGTGTTTTTCTTTTTCTAAAGGGCTAAGACGGCTCGAAATATTCAAATGTATTGTACCGTCAATGACTTTACCGGAAGAATTTTTCTTATCACTGTACTCAACTACAATTTTTGGTTTATTCATTATGATCCCCCTGTATAATCCCTTAACCAGGGAAAAATGAAACTTCATTCAGATAGGGTAACTCGTTAAACTCGCAAAGCAGCACTAGCATGAAGTTAGCTAGCGGAAAAAAGATAAATAATCAGTACCACTAACAGGTACTGATTGCTTCATGAGTCCTGTCCGGTAATCCGGCTGCAATAGTTCATTCCGATTGAGGTTAATACTTTTTCTTCCACTTTGGTACAAGCGGCAACACCTCGTACTCCGCTTTAAGCAAGCCAAGTATCCATAAATCAACATACTTGCCCTCAACGAATGCCTGTTTTCGCATTTTACCTTCTGTTAGAAAGCCAAAACTAATTGCGCTGTTCAAGCCCAGTTCATGGTAATCGTATATTCTTAGATAAGCCTTCTCAAGACCTAACTCATAATAGACAATATCAAGTAATACTATGAGAATATCAACGCCATAACCGGCCAGGCGCATATCCTTTTCTCCTATTCCAAGAACCAGCTCGGCGTTCCCGTTTTTCCGGTCGATCTGACGCAAACAAGCTAAACCAATCGGACGCATGTCATTTTTTCTTAAGACAAGATAAACGACTTTTTGTGTCTTGGGGTCCAAAACATTACCGCTGGTTATATCGATTTCCTTACGAATAGAATCCAGTTCTACGCTCGTATACTCATCATAGGCCATGCGGAACTCTTTATCGACATACCACTTCTGTATAATCTCCCCATCTTTAGTCTCTAACGGGCGTAAGATAATTTTTCTACCTTTATACATTCCGACACCTCACTGAAATTATCCTCTGTTTCCGTTTCAATTGGAATTACATACCTGCGTTAATTACTCTAATTCAACACCCAATCAGGATTTCCCTCTTTTTTATCGGCTTCTTAAACGTATATTTACTGTATTTTATTTTTCAATTTTCCTTCTATACTGCCTTCCCATGCCTATAGATAAAGATACCTGACAGTATTTTCGGGGCAAAGAACGTAGACTTCTCCGGCATGACAATACCCGGTTCAACTATTCCCTGGTCGGCTACAGCCAGCAAGTCCGCTACAGAGACGGGGTGCAAGGCCACGGCAAGGTCATATTTACCGGAATCAACAGCGAGGACCATTTTGTCCAGTTCATATTCCGCATAATAATCAAAATAGCGCTGATCAGTAATCATATCATGGGTAAGCCCAAGGTGCGGATAGAGTTCTTCTTCGAGTATGCTGCAATCAAGCCTGCCAATAACATCGTCAGGTATTCGCGTGGGAATCAGCAGATAGCTGCCGCCTTTGGAATATATTGCAAAACAGTGTTTCGGCGGCGTCTTAAACTCTGCGACAGCTCTGATCGCCAGCCTGCCTTTCACCTCATCGAAATTAACTATACCGTTAATAACCCTGTTATAAGCTTGAATCCTGGCAGCCTCCGCTTCACAAATATAGGCTAAACAGTGTGTCTGTTGATTGAGTAAAGAGGCATGGTATCTGTGATGGCCATCAGCAATGTATAAAGGATTAAGAGCTATCAGTTTCTTGATGCTTTGCCCCTCCCGCGTCCCTTCGCTCACACGGAAAACCCTGTTTTTAATGTTGTGCAATTCGGAAGCGCCGGCAAAATCAGAGACGAATTCGTATTCAGGCTCGTAATTATTGATAATATCATTAAGTATTCCGGCAAGCGGTGATTTTGTCAGGAGAAATACCGGTTCAAAAGTATAGCCGGTTTTAGCTCTGAGTTCAAGTCTCCCCTTGACTTTGTCGTCAAAGGTTTTTTCGTGCCTGATTATCTCACCTTTGCTATAGGCGGATACTTCGACTGCAGCGAGCACTCCGACCCTTTTTTGGCAATCATATTCCTGTTCATATACATAATAACTAGGTTCGTTATCTTCTTGGAGACGTCCTAAGTTAATCAGTCTGTTTAGCGCGGAAAGCGGGTCTTTACCAAGAGTGATATGATACAGGGAATCGTTATTTTCATGTAAAAACTCCTGCAGTATCGTCCCTGGTTTTATTACATCATAAGGCGGACATGTGATCTCTGCAATATATTCTTTTACCGGTCTGAGTCCGCTTAAACCTTTTGTCTGTACCATTTAATAACAAAACCTCCATCTATTCTAAACAGGCGCTTGTAGCGCTTTGACCAATTATTTTCTAGGTACTACTTTACATTGTCTTTGCTCAAATTGGAAGTCCTATTTCGCTACCACAAGATCAGAGTTTTTGCCCCTAGCGATTCATCCGACACGAGTTCTTCCTTTTCTTTCGGTACGGCCACAGTCAGCGGATCTCCGTCGCTGATATAACGCTCGCCGGGATTATTACTGAAATACTTTAACCACTTTTCCAATTCTTTAGTACTGGCCTGAACGCGGGGCAGCCGATACGGGTCAAACCCCTTTCTGTTCGGACTCAAGGCGGGATTCGCCCCAACCTTTAACACAGCCCCGTTGGTATAATCATAGCCTTCATAATTACCCTTTGCGGCCAGCTCAGGATTCGCCGGTGAAATACCAAAAGGCAGGGCCAGCGATTTCACTTGATATAAAGGTACATTCTCCGCAACCAGTTTAGCTAAACCGGCTAATTCTTTCTGTACTTCAGCATCAGATATTTTATCAAGTCTCGGATGTGTCAGCGTATGGTTCCCGATCTCAAAACCTAAATCTACTAGCTTTTTCATCTTTTCGCGCCAATCCTGTTTAGCCCCAAAAGGCCTGTCATTAATAAAAAATGTCGCAGTATGTCCGAATTCGGGATGACTTTTGGCAAAATCCAACAACATACCCACCGCAGATGCGGGATTGATCTCCTGCTCTTTGTTTTCTCCGGTGAGATAACTAAACTGTCCTGCCGACCCGTCATCAAACGTAATGATGACTGGGCTTCTTCCTGCCGGTACAGAAATATGGTTCTCAATAAAATCATTCAGCCCCAGCAGCGAGTAACCCTGTTCGTAGAGCGACTTGAGGTCTCTTTGGAAATTCTCGCTGGTTTGTACCCAATCGGCCTCTTTTTGTGCACCAATGACATGGTACATCAAAATCATGACCTTCCCGACCTCATTAGCTTGTATTTCCGCCAAATTAACTTGGGGTTTTATCTCTTCAGTGTTTTCCATAGCAGGAGAAGAACCCCCGGCGCTATCCGGCGGTACGTTCTGTCCGTTGTTTCTATTAGTGCACGCACTTGTAAACAATAAACCAATAATTAACATAAATACTGCGAGTTTGCGGATCATCGTCTGTTCCTCCTGCTGGCCGTGTAATATCATTTGCTCACTCGCACATATTTCGACATTTCTTGTGACTCTTCCTTTTGTAAATAATATGTAATGCTAAACGACTTGCGAATATATTTTTAAAAATACAGGTATCTGATAAGACAAAAATGCGATATAATCCAATATATAATTATCTTTTATAAAATTGAAAAATTTTGTATTGGAGGTTGCTAAAATGGGTGAACTTGGTTTCTACGCTGGAAAAGTAATCGACATAAATACTCCCGTAGTTTCGCTCGAAGACCGTGGGCATCAATTCGGAGATGGGGTTTATGAAGTTGTCGTGACATATCGCGGAAAATATTTTGCTCTGGCCGAACACCTTGAACGCATGGAAAAAAGCTGCCGGGAATTGCAACTGGCTCCTGTATACTCCCGCCTTGAACTCGTAAATATTTGCGAACTGCTCCTTAATGAATCACAGCTAGAAGAGGCCATGCTTTACATGCAGTGGACCAGGGGCGCCACTGCCCGAACACATGCCTTTCCGAGCGGTGCAAAAGCGCTTTTTTCTGCCACTATCCGCAAAAAAAAGATTCTATCTGCCGAGTACTTAGATAAAGGTGTCAGCGTAATCTCTGTACCGGATGAGCGCTGGCTCAGGTGCGATATTAAATCCTTAAACCTATTAGGGAGTGTTCTGGCCAAACAAAAAGCTGTCGAGGCCGGTTGTTTTGAAGCGCTTCTCATCCGTGACAATAAATTTATCACAGAGGGTTCTTCGAGCAACAGCTTTGCGGTCAAAGCAGGGATCATCTATACTGCTCCGTGCAGTAACTATATCCTGGCCGGAGTGACAAGAGTATTCGTCATTGATCTTGCCAAAAAACTCGGGTTTGAGGTTCGTGAGGAATTTGTCTCACCGGAATTCTATGCACTTGCCGACGAAATTTTTCTTACCGGAACAACAACAGAGGTTATGCCTGTAATCCGGCTCGATAAAAAAGCGGTTGGCAACGGCATGGTCGGCCCTGTAACAAGGAAACTGCAAAAGGCGTTTTTAGAATTAATTAATGGGTAATACTATGCTTTGTAGAACTGTTCCCGGCATAAAACTATTTCTGGGATAAAACTTTTCCAACTAATATTGTGACTAAAGAAATATTTTGTTATACTTCAAGAGACATTGAAATAGACAAGGAGGGTTTAACATGATAATCACGAAAGAAATGCCGATACTCGAAACAGTTCAGAAATATCCTAAGACGGTTGACGTATTCATGAAACACGGGATGGGTTGTATAGGCTGCGCCGCCGCACACTTTGAAAACATCGCCCAGGGTGCGACTGCACATGGTATCGACGTAGATAAGCTTATGAAAGACTTAAATCTAGTTGTAGAAAAATAAGAAAAAGGCTGCCGGTAACGGCGGCCTTTTTTAATCGGTCCTTATTAATTTCATCTCTTTTTAACACCTATCAGCTCAACTTGCCGCACACTCTGGGCAATTACAATTGCTTTTATTGTTATCAGGTTCCGTATATTTAAAGATTTCCCCTTTAAAATTTCTGAGTATAACCTCGCGGTCACTCTGCGAAATCAAATATTGAGGGGTAATAGGTATTTTCCCACCCCCGCCGGGGGCATCTATCACGTAATGCGGGACGGCCAGTCCGGAAGTATGTCCACGCAAGTTTTCGATAATTTCAATACCTTTACCGACCGACGTGCGAAAATGTCCTATGCCTTGGGCCATATCACATTGATATATGTAATATGGGCGCACACGTATTTTCAACAACCTCCTCATGAGATCCTTCATAATATGCGGACAGTCGTTCACGCCTTTTAATAAAACACTTTGATTGCCAAGCGGTATCCCATGATCGGCTAATTTGGCACAGGCTTCAGCGGCTTCTTTTGTTATCTCTTTGGGATGATTAAAGTGTGTATTAACCCAGACAGGATGATACTTGGCTATTATCCTGCATAAATCTTCCGTTATGCGCTGTGGCATAACTACTGGAACTCTTGTGCCAATGCGGATAATTTCTACATGTCTGATGTTGCGAAGTTCTTTAAGTATATATTCTATCAGGTCATCTGGTAACGTTAACGGGTCACCGCCGGAAATTATCACATCGCGGATAACCGGTGTTTTTTTTATATATTCAAGAGCCATATCGAACTGTTTTCGTGGAAGCGGACCATCGTTTTGGCCTGCTAAGCGACGCCTCGTACAGTGACGGCAATACATAGCACACTGATCGGTAACTAAAAGCAAAGCACGGTCAGGGTAACGATGTGTTAAGCCGGGTACCGGTGAATCTTTATCCTCGTGCAGCGGATCCTCCATCTCACATTTTAATGATACCAGTTCATGAACTGAAGGAACAGCCTGTTTTCTAATCGGACAATGCGGGTCACCAAAATCCATTAACGCTGCATAGTATGGAGTTATAGCCATGCGAAACTTCTCTAAACATGTTTTGATACCCTTGCTTTGTTCAGGAGTGAGCTTAACATACTCTTTTAAATCGTCAATTGTTCTAAGCCTGTTCTCCATCTGCCAAGTCCAATCATCCCAACTGGCCATTGGTTTTTGATAGTTTTTGTTCATCACTTCTTGTAAATATAGAGCCATAAAGCATCGATTCCTCCTTTTGGCAACTTACAACTTATTATAGCATATTGAGGTTGTCTGTTGCAAGATGGTTAACCACTATATTTTGGATATTTATATATACTCACTTCTAGACAATATATTCTAAACGTGCGCCGGGAAATTTTTGCGTCAGCTGTTTTTCGAAAAACTCTTTAACGGCCGACATATCCTCTTGAGGATAGACGTATTTCCCGTATCCGAACTGCCCATATTTATACCTGCGGCTATCCTCCGTCATAGGCAACGTGGTCTTTGGGAAAATATCCAGGATATTTTTTTTGGCACGCGCCGTAAAACGGTGTGTAATGATTTCGAATGTCAGATCCCGTCTGGCTTTTTCAGGTAACACCTCAGCAATTTGAGCTAATAATTTTTCGTAGTCCTCCTGCCAGCCGACATAAATTATAACCGGTGCTATGATAAAGCCAAGCGGGTATCCTGCCTCCGCTACTTTCACTGCCGCTGCAAGTCGGGCCGCAGCATCCGGAGTGGCATGCTCATATTTGGCTATCACGCTTGCAGTATTAAGACTAAAACGAAACCGTGTATGGTTATGATGCTCAATGGATAATAAGGAATCAACCTCTGTGAACTTTGTGACAAAGCGAAAACGGCCTCTTTCTTCTTTACCGAAAAACTCTATCGAACGGGCTAAAGCCCCGGAATAGATTTCTAAAGGCAGTGGATCAGAAGTAGCAGCGCCTTCAAACGTTGTTAGCTCCGGCGCCCTTTCCTGGATATATTCGGCGGCTTTATGAAGAATCTCATCAATATTCACATACAACCTGAGGTATGGCTTTTTACCAAGCGTTGTATTGAGATAGCAGTATTCACATTTACCGGCACAGCTTGTGCAAAGAGGTAATTGAAAGTGAGCAGAAGGTTTGCAGGTTTCAAATCTTTGCAGTCGACGAACTCCTATCACCAAAGTCTGCTTAGCTTCGAGATAGGCTTCCTGTGCTGTTTTACCCGGGATACCCGTAACCCGATTATGACTGTCAATGATGCTAAGAGGAATATTCTCCATACGAAAAATCTGCCAAAGCTCTTCCCCTAAAGAATACTTAAGCGCCTCTTGTTCGAAGAATACCCGTTTTGGTACAAAAGTCATATCTCAGCATCACCTGCCGGAATAACGTATTACTATCTATATACTTCAGGCACTCGGTCACTAAAACAGTTCATGTATTTTCTTGTCCTGTCAACCTCATCCACATCAATATCCGCATAGATAATTTCTTCTTCTGCGGAGCCCTCGGCAATTACCTCTCCTGTCGGACTTACGATCATCGAATGACCAAAAAATTCTGCTGTACCTTCTTTGCCGACACAATTTACACCCACCACAAACAGCTGATTTTCAATTGCTCTAGCCTGTAACAGCGTCCGCCACGCGTGCATTCTTGGCTGCGGCCACTGAGCCGGAACAAACAAGATCTTTATCCCATCAAGAGCAAGTGCACGGCTTAGTTCCGGAAAACGCAGATCATAACAAATGATAATCCCGCATTTAATATTATCTAAAGTAAACTCGACTCTTGAACTACCGGGTGTAAGATATCCACCCTCCTCCATGAGACCGAAAAGATGGACTTTGCTATAACTGGCAACTTCCTCCCCTTTACGGTTATAGATATAGCTTGTATTATACACGTTTCGCTCACGGATATCGGCGACAGATCCGCCGACAATGTTCACTTTATATTTACCGGCTAATTCGCCAACGGTTCTTGCCCCAGGTATGCCCGCGCGATCAGCAGTGTCGGCAAGGCTTTTCAACTCAAAACCGGTATTCCACATTTCCGGCATAACCAAAATATCCGGACTTTCCGCAGCGGCTTCTCTGACTTGCGCAATTACACGCTCAAGATTAGACTTTGGTTTGCCGTAATCAACCTTTATCTGGATTAGCGCCAAGCGCACAAAACCGCCTCCTACGCCTCATTTACGGTCAAGAGCTGATTCCTTTCCAAACTCGAAAAAACCTGAGCAATATCCAAAAATATTACGAGTCTGTCTTTTAACTTACCCATTCCCATAACCCCAGAATTCGTAGACTGCTTCATAAAACCTTGCAGGACTTCGACCGCATCATCATTTATACTCAAAACCTCTGTTACATCATCCGCAATGATCCCGACATCCTGTTCGCCCATATTAACAATAATAGCCTGATTATTGTCATTTAATACTGTTTGAATGCCATAAAATTTTTTCTTCAAATCAACAATAGGTATAATCTTTCCCCTGAGATTCAGGATACCTTCAATTAAATCAACAGACTGTGGGATTTTCGTTATTTCCTGCAATACTATTATTTCCTGTACATTTTTAATATCAAGGCCATATTCCCCATTATCAAGTTTGAATATAACATACTTCTTTTCAGCCATTTTTATCCTCCTAACACAGCCATTAAAAAAGCTCTTCTAAATCAACCAGGAAATGCCTCAGTCTTTTATCACGAAGCCCCTCTTATGTTGCGGATCATATAGCCAACGCCGCTGCACGTTACAATTATCTCCGGATTGCTCGGGTCAGTTTCAATTTTTTGTCTTAACCTTCCTATGCTAACCCTAAGATAATGCGTACATTCCTTATATTCACTGCCCCATATCGCTATCAACAATTCCTCATGCGATACTACCTTATCAACATTGTTAACAAGGTATGTCAATAGCCTGTATTCCGTTGGTGTTAAATGGGCAGATTGGCCATTAATGATAGCCTGTCTCTGTGATAAATCAATGAGTAGATTACCTAGTTTTATTTTATCGGCCGGGGTTTGTGTAACTATATTTTTTACGCGGCGCATCACGGCATTGATCCTGGCTAAAAGCTCCTCAACAGCAAACGGCTTAGTGATATAATCATCCGCCCCTGCATTAAGACCCTCAACAGCATCCTGAATATCGTCCTTCGCTGTTATCATAATTATTGGTATATCACTAATATTTCGAATTCTGCGGCACACTTCTAGCCCATCTATCTCCGGCAGCATAATATCAAGTATCACCACATTTGGATTAACTGCCTCAAACTGAGCTAAAGCCTCCGCTCCATTTGTGGCCGAAGCCACCTCATAACCACTGGCACGTAAATTAGCGCGAACAAATCTAAGAATATTCGACTCGTCATCAACTACTAAGGCTACTGGTTTTTTCATCTTCGAAAACCTCCTTCATTATTCACACGGTATTGTAAAATCAAACTGACTGCCCTTATTAGGTTCACTTTCTAGTGAAACCTTACCCCCATGGGCTTCAATAATGCCCTTTGCTATCGATAGTCCAACCCCGCTGCCACTAATATTTTTTGTCAACGGTATATCCACACGATAAAATCTCCCGAAAACAGCTTCATGATACCTGGCATCAATCCCGATACCATTGTCAATAACGCTGATTTTGACCATATTTACATCTGCCAGGCATTTGGTCTTAATTTTTATTGAAGGATTT
>DIVP01000130.1 GCA_002422465.1 Peptococcaceae bacterium UBA6129
GTTCTGCCTCACCCCTGTCCGGCGGCGAAACTATTGTCAGGGTCTTCCTCACTGTGACAGGAACCCCCAACGGAGCTGAAACCATTGAAATCACACCGGCCACCGCCGCTTCTGTCTTTGATAAGGCCGGCAATGCTGTCTTGACTGACGAGACCACCGGGGTGAAAGCTCTAAATGATAAGACGCCTCCATCTCTGCTTAGCGCAGTCAGGACAGATAATACGCATATTACTGTTACCTTAAGCAAGAATAGTATTAATCTTGACAAGACTAATGATGGCGGCTTTACTGTTATTGACACAGTAAACAGCACAACGACTTATTCGGTATCGTCAACTGCCCAAGGAGCAGACCCCAGCCATGTAATATTGACAGTGGCTGATATGGCTATCTCAGCCAAAGAGGGCGTCACTGTAAAATACCATAAAGCAGCCGCACCGGGTGATAACGGAACTATCAAGGATGCGGCTGATAACTACATGCCCACTGATGGCACGGGCGTCACAGTTTCAGCCTGGGATACCACTGCCCCCACGATCTCCGCCGCAGCCTTAGCCACAGATAATACCTATCTCGATATCACCTTTGATGAAGGAGTATACGGCGCTGACAACGGGGCCACTGCCTTAGCGGCAGTCAACCTCTCTCTCTCCTTCTCAAAGAATACCGGAACCGCCACCAATGTGCAGATTTCTTCGGTGAGAAAGAATGACAATACGGCAGAGGGTTCTGCCTCACCCCTGTCCGGCGGTGAAACGGTGGTAAGGGCATTCCTCACCGTAACGGGAACCCCTAACGGAGCTGAAACCATTGAAATCACACCGGCCACTGTTGCTTCTGTCTTTGACAAGGCCGGCAATGCTGTTTTAGCTGCACAGACCACCGGGGTGAAAAAACTGAATAACCAGCAAAGTTCGTCCGATTCAGGCGATGATGACAGCAATACCGGTGGGGGTAATACAACTCCTCCCACAACCACAGATACAACAGTCATCACCGACACATCAATAGATAAAGAAACTTCAACTACAACTGACGGACAGACCGTCGAGACTTTTAACATCCAGACGGAAGCATCAACGCAAGTTGAAGCAGGCAAAGCACAGGGCAGCACGTCCGTTCAGTTTAATATAGATAGTTCCCAGGCCTCCGTTACGAGCATCAACGTTCCTACTGCCATTCTTGAAAGCGCCAGCGACATGAGTGTCTCCATCAGCACACCTAACGCAACCCTTGACCTTCCGGCCGCTCTTGTTAATGCCCTGGCTTTAGCTGGCAAAGACCTGTCGTTAACCATATCCAGAGGCGGCGAAGTCGACAATCCAGTGGATACAACAGTGCTAGGCAACCCCACCATTATTAATACGGGTATCACGGGAACTACCCAGGTCACTATGCCGCTAACCGGGATTACCATACCCGCCGATATTCAGGAAAGGGAGGTCTTCCTGGCCAGCCTGGCCGTGTTTACACTCCATAGTGACGGGGAACAGGAAATCCTCAATGCCACCATTAACTATGATGCGATGGGTAATCCCCTCAGCATCAGTTTCGCAGTAGATAAATTCAGTACCTTCGCCATTATTCAGCTGACTCGGAAAACCGTCATTTTAACCATAGGCCTGGATTCGGCCAGCATCAACGGAATACCCTGTACCCTGGATGCCAAGCCCTTCCTCGATACAAGAGCAAACAGAACCCTGGCCCCAATCAGGTTTATTAGCGAAGCTCTGGGAGCCAAGGTACAGTGGCTCCCGACAACCCGCCAGGTCAGGATAAATGACGGGTCCAAGCAGATAATTCTTACAATTGACGCGAAGGATGTCTCGATAAACGGAGAAAAGAAGCAAATTGACTGCGCTCCTATCCTTGCTCAGACGGGCAGAACTTTTTTACCATTGCGGTTTATCAGCGAAACTCTGGGGGCTAACGTGACTTATGATAGTGAGACACGACAGATTAGGATAATCAGAGACTATAAAAATAACTGTCTAACCTAACAAATCCAGTTTAAAAACAAGACCGGCAGCTGGCACCCCGCCATCTGCCGGTCTTTCCTTCTTAATCCCTTTCATCTCTCCGGTCACGCTATCCCCTTACATAATACGCCAGTCCGAGCGTGCCCGGCCCAACATGCAAGCCCACGACCGGTCCGATCTGGTTAATTGTCGCCGTCAAACCAAATCTCTCCTTAACAAGCGCCGCTACTTTCCTGGCTGCATCGAGGGAGTTGATGTGGTGAACCGTGATCTCTTCTACGCCATTTAGCTGAAAATCTGCACCCAGTTCCGAAATCAGCCTGTTGATGGCCTTTTCCATAGTCCGCACCTTATCAAAAATCGCGACCTTGCCTTCTTGAATTGTCAAAATAGGCTTCACTTGCAGCAGCGTCCCAACTAATGCAGCTGCCCCGCCGATTCGGCCGCCTTTTTTGAGATAATCCAGCGTTTGCGGTGCAAAATATATATGGCTCCTCTGCATGACCAGCTCAGCCCGCAGCATAACCTCTTCGATTGTAGCCCCTGCCTTGGCAGCCCTCGCTGCCGCAAGCACTGCATAACCCAATTCCATTGCCGCTGAGCGTGAATCGATTAATTCAATGCGTGCCTGCGGAAATTTCTCAAGCAGCATACTACGCGCGGTTAAAGCAGACGAATAGGTCCCGCTCAAATCCGCCGAAATAAAAACTCCTACAATATCAAACCCCGCCTCATACGCCTCCAAGAACCTTATATAAAAATCGGCCGGCGACGGCTGCGATGAAGTCGGAACCTTCGGACTCTTATCCATAAGACTGAAGAATTCCTCGTTCGAGATATCTATTTCCAGATATGACTTATCTTCAAAATTTACGCTTAGTGAGACCTGGACAATTCCTAATTCTTTCACGAGAGCTGCCTCTAAATTGGCAGTACTGTCCGTTATTACTCTAATGGCCAACTCCATCACTACTTTCCTCTTTATGTATAGAATTACTATACAACACTGTATTTATTTTGTCATCCCGTAAGAAGAAAAACCCCAGACCGCTAAGTGCAATCTGAGGTTTAACAATATTATCTTCCAATTACTTTATTAACGTATCCCTATAGTCTCCGCACATTCCTGAAAATCCACAAGGTGGTTTCTTTTCGTATAATGTGTGTGCAACAGCTCGTGAGACTTATGCCCCAGCGGTTCTCCCAAGAAATCTTCATATAACTTGATAACAAAGGGATTCTCATGCGACTTGCGCAGCTGCTTGTGGTCATCCTCACTATAGATCGCCAAAAGCCGCTTCTGCCTGATCTCGTTGTTTGTCGGTCGGGGCTGACCACCGCCGCTGATACAGCCGCCCGGACAGCCCATGACCTCGATAAAATGATACGGGGAGTTACCACTTGAGACCTCATCCATCAACTGTTTAGCGCCCATGAGCCCGCTTGTTACCGCTATTTTTACTGTCACGCCGTCGAGGAACTTATACGCCTCAACAGGGTCGGTAATCGTTATCTCGGCTGTCTTGATTTGTTCGAGCCCAATGATAGGGGTTACATGCAGCCCTCCGAACGGAAGCTCCCTGCCGGTGACAACCTCATAAACGGTTCGCAGCGCTGCTTCCATGACACCGCCGGTCGCAGCAAAGATATCTGCCGCCCCTGTCGAAAGCCCAAGCGGACTGTCAAACCGGGAATCCTCAAGAGTCTTAAACTGAATACCCGCATCCTTGATCATTCTCGCGAGCTCCCTCGTCGTTAACACTGCGTCGACGTTAGGATAGCCGCCATTTTTCATCTCCGGCCTGGTTATTTCAAACTTCTTCGCCGTACACGGCATTACCGAGACAACGAAAATATCTTTAGGGTCAACCTTGATCTTTTTCGCATAATACGACTTGATCAGCGCGCCGAGCATCATATGCGGCGATTTGCACGTCGAGATATGGTCAAGCTCCTCCGGGAAGGTATGTTCCACATATTTGATCCAGCCCGGGCTGCAGCTCGTGACCATCGGCAAAACGGCAGGTTTGCCCGCAAAAGCATCGGCGAGCCTTTTTAAGAGCTCATTGCCTTCCTCAAGGATAGTTAAATCGGCGGCAAAGTTGGTATCAAAAACCTCATCGAACCCGATATCGCGAAGGGCTGTGACCATCTTGCCGGTAACGAGCGTACCTGGTTCGTAGCCGAACTCCTCGCCAAGCGCTGCCCTGATCGCAGGTGCAGTCTGGATGATTACCCTCTTCGACTTATCAAACAACGCCTGCCACACCGTGTGCGTCGAATCCCTTTCCTGCAGAGCCCCGACCGGACAAACAACAGTGCATTGTCCGCAATACGTGCAGTTGACGGAATTAAGCGGCAGCTGATGGGCCGGTCCGATTACTGTCTTAAAGCTTCTTCCCTGGACATTTAGAACGCCGACGCCTTGTATTTCATTGCACACCGTGACACACCTTCTGCACAGAATGCACTTGGAAGTATCGCGGATTATTGATGGTGACGAATCGTCCACATAGGTTTTCGATTGTTCACCCTCAAAGCGGTATTCCTCTATGCCCAAAAGCTCACCGAGCTTTTGAAACTCACAGGTTTGATTTCTCTTGCAGATCAGGCAATCTTTCGGATGATCGGAAAGCATGAGCTCATAAAGAACACGTCTGGCTTTTTTTACCCTTTCGGTATTGGAATGTACTACCATGCCCTCTTTTACTCTAGTCGAACAGGACGGCTGCAGAGCCTTAACGCCCTCAATCTCGACTACGCAGATTCGGCATGAGCCTACCTGGTGGATGCCTTCGAGAAAACAAAAGTGCGGGATGAAGATATTATTCTTCTTGGCAGCCTCGAGAATTGTCATGCCTTCTTCAGCTGTTACCTTCTTGTTGTTAATTGTAAGACTTTGCATGGCTGACCCTCCGTTTTTCCTGCACGAGAGACTTGTGCTAGATCCGTGCATATTCCTCCGCGGCAATGCTTGTTTCTGATATGCTCGTTATATTCATCCCTAAAATACCGGATGGTGCTAAGTACAGAGTTTGGAGCAGTCTGCCCTAGGCCACACGCCGATGTTTCCTGGATGGTGTACCCGAGCTCTTCCAATAATTCAACGTCTCCTTCTTTGCCTTCACCTAGCGTAATACGTTCAATTATCTCGAGCATCCTTTTAGTGCCAATCCTGCAAGATGTGCAGCGCCCACATGACTCCTCCTGCACGAATTCCATGAAATACTTGACCATGTCAATCATACAAGTGTCTTCATCCATGACCACAAAATCCCCGGAACCCATGATTGTACCAATTTTCTGCATTGAACTGAAATCCAGCGGGGTATCAAGGAACTCGCTCGTAATGCATCCGCCTGACGGTCCCCCGGTCTGTGCGGCTTTAAAGGTTTTGTTGTCTTTCATGCCGCCGCTTATTTCTTCCAGTATCTTACGCAGCGTTACCCCCATCGGCACCTCAATCAGACCGTTGTTGACCATGTTGCCGGAGAGGGAGAATATTTTTGTGCCCTTGGTATCTTCAGTTCCAAACGCGCTGTACCAGGCTGGGCCGTTTAAGAGAATCGGCGGGATACTGGCCAGCGTTTCGACATTATTAATCACCGTCGGCTTGCCGAAAAGTCCGCTTTCTGTTGGCAGCGGCGGCTTCTGTCTTGGCTCGCCTCGCAAGCCTTCAATAGATTGCAGCATAGCTGTTTCTTCACCGCAAATAAAAGCGCCCGCCCCTGTGCGAATTTCAATATCAAAATCAAAACGGCTCCCCAGGATGTTCACGCCAAGCAGTCCGGCTTTTCTCGCCTGGTTGATGGCTATATCCAGCCGTTCCACCGCAAGCGGGTATTCTGCTCTGATATAGGCATAACCACTTGTCGCTCCAACTGCATATGCGCCGATAAGCATCCCTTCAATAATAGTGTGCGGGTCCCCTTCGAGCAGCGCTTTATCCATATAGGAACCCGGTATGCCTTCATCGGCATTGCAGATTATGTATTTTTCTTTGCCGGGAGTGTTTAGCGTTGACTCCCATTTTACACCGGTCGGAAATCCCGCTCCGCCGCGCCCTCTAAGACCCGAAGATTTAACCTCCCTGACAACCTCCGCCGGCTTCATTTCCAAAAGCGCCCGCGCAAAAGCCTGGTAGCCATCCCTGGCTATATACTCCTCAAGTGACGTGCAATCGATGTAACCGCAGTTTCTCAGCGAGATTCTAACCTGATCCTTGAAAAAATCAATGTCGTTGATATGGGGGACATGCTCTTTTTTCTTGACATCGAAATAGGTGTTTTCCGTTTTTATCTCACCGTTGACCAGATGTGATTTTACGATCTCCGGAATCAACTCAGGCGTTAGCTCCGTATAAAGAACCCCTTCCGGATATACTGCCATTAACGGCCCTAAACTGCACAAGCCGATACATCCGGTACAGCTTACAAACACCTTCTCAGCCAGCCCGTTTTTATCAATAGCCTCAAGCAGCGCATCCCTGACATCTTCGCATTTCGAGGAGATACACCCGGTGCCTGAACATACCGCTACCCGGTATTGATACTTTTTCTGTTTCTCGTCGTATTGCTTCCGAACATTCTCCAGTTCCTGCAAATTCCTTATCCGCATCCCTTTAGTCATTCTTTCACCCACTTCTTGTTTTCGTTAGAAATATTTTTATATTATATATTAAACTACTATTTTCAGTCACCGGCTTGCCTTATTCATCAATGTATACCTATCTAGGCAGTACATCGATGAATGCTAGGCAAATCCTAAGAAAGACTCTCTAAAATTTCCCCTATTTTGTCCGGGTCAACTTGTGTAAAGGAGGTATTGTTGATGGAGATGTTTGGCGCAATGCCGCACTCTCCGATACATCTGACTACTTCAAGGGTATACTTGCCGTCCGGGGTTGTCTGACCAATCTCAATACCTAATTGTTTTTTTAACTGAGCCAGTACTTTTTTCCCGCCCTGCAGATAACAGGACGTTCCGAGACATACCCTGATCGTGTACTCGCCCCTCGGAGTAATTGTGAAATATGAGTAGAAGGTTGCGACCCCATAGACCTTCGAAAAGGGCATATCGAGTTTCTCAGCGATAAACTGCAGCAATTCCGGGGTCAGGTATCCGTATATCCCTTGGGCGATATGAAGAATAGGAATCAGGCTTCCTTCTTTCCCGCGATAATCCTCAATGATTTCACTTATTTTGTAATAAAGCTCTTCTTTCGTTTCAGTTGCACATTTGCAGGGTTTAACCATTGTACTCATATGTTTCTCCCCCATAACAACAAATTCTTTTCTTACTTTGATTCTAGGCGACACGTCAACTGTTTACAAGCAAAGTTATTTTATCAGCGAAATATTATAAAATTTTAACGTATTCCGTTACATGTTTGTTACTTATTTGATTTTCTTTAACGAACAACGCTAAAAAACGGACTATGTTTACGACATAATCCGCAAACACAGTCCGTTATCGTTTAAAGCGATTTGTGACTTTTGTTATTTATTACTTATTTTGTATCCCAAAACCATGAGACTGTCGATCAAATGAATATTCTCGATAACTACGTCCGGGTTTTCCTTCAATTCTATCGGGGCGAAGTTCCAAATCCCCTTAATGCCCTGTTTGATAACCATCTCTGCTGCCTCGCGCGCATAATTGCCAGGGACGGTTAAAGCGGCAATATCCACGTTGTTTTCGCGAATGCACTCACCCAGTTTATCGATATGCATAATCTCGATGTCACCTATTTTGGCACCAAGGAGCGAAGACTTAACATCAAAGATACCCACGACCTTGAATCCTTTTTTTTGCTGGGGGATATGCTTGGCCAGCGCCTGACCAAGGTTGCCGGCTCCGACGATGACCAAATTGTAGGTCGTATCAAGGCCAAGGATTTTCTTTATCTCGTTAAAAAGAGATTCTACATCATACCCGTATCCCTGCAAGCCAAAACCGCCAAAACAATAAAAGTCCTGCCTGATCTGCGAAGGGTTCAACCCTGTTCTCACACTTAAATCCTTTGAAGAGACACGGCTGATCCCCATATTCATAAGGTCCTCAAGGAACCTATAGTAGCGGGGCAGACGTTTTATTACCGCTTCGGATATTTTTCTTTCATATTTCAAATAATATCACCTCAATTCAGCAACGATTTTTGCTTGTTATATTATAGATACTCCTGCATCAAACATCAAATTAAAAGAGCATCGGTTTTTTATTGTCTAAGCCAATCCTGTTTCAATATATTACTTATACCATATTCTTATGCAGATATCCAGTAAATGATTGTTGCCCTTGTGCGCCAAAATTATGTTACTGCTCTCTCGTCCGATTGATCTATGCTGCTCCCAAGGGGCTGGGCGTGCCTTACTTCAGGGAAGAACGCTAGCAAAAAGACATTAAAGACAATAATTAAAGGGTTCTGACCATAAGTCGGAACCCTTTTAACGTTAGCCGGTTAATAATTGTGTATCGCTTTCCCCAAAGCAGCATGGAACGCCTCGGGGATGATTTCTGAAACAGTGGGATGCGGATGAACAGCCCTGGCAACATCTTCAGCCGTACACTCGAGCCGCATAGCCAGTACCAGCTCTGCGATCATATCTGTGGCGTGTATCCCATAGATATGTACGCCCAAAATCTGCTTGTATTTCTGTTCAATGATAACTTTTATCAGCCCTTTATTCTCGCCCTCAATGGTGGCTTTTCCATTAGCGACAAGTGGGAACCGTCCAATAATAATGTCTCCATATTTTTCCCTGGCCTGCTCTTCCGTCAATCCGACGGAGGCTATTTCCGGCTGCAGATAGATGCACTGCGGTATCTGCGTGTAATCCATCGCTGTATTATTTCCACATATATTCTCGACGGCTATGATGCCTTCCATTGAGGCGGTGTGCGCAAGCATCAGTTTGCCGTTGACATCGCCGATGGCGTAAATATTGGGAATGTTTGTCCGCATGCTGTCATCTACGGATATACTTTTCCTTTCAGTCTTTAACCCGATACCTTCGATATTTAATCCTTCTATGTTTGGAACTCTGCCTACGGACATAAGAACTTTATCGGCCTCGGCCACTTCCTCGCGGTTATCCAAGGTGTAGAAAACTTTCTTGCCCTCTACACGGGTGACTTTAGCGCCGGTGAATATCCTTACCCCTAGCGCCTGGAACATCTTCGCCACTTCCGTGGCAATCTCCTTGTCCACCATAGGCAGTATCTGGTTCATCAACTCAATTACCGTGACCTGAGCGCCTAAGTTGCGGAAGATATAGGCAAACTCCATGCCGATGACTCCGCCGCCGATAATAACGATCTGCGCAGGAATTTCTTGAATATCAAGCGCTTCCTCGCTTGTGATTATGGGAGCGTCACCGCTGCAAGGTATAGGCGGTATAAACGTTACGGAGCCGGTAGCGATTATTATGTCCTCTGCCTTTATTTGTGCATTCTCTACTTGGATAGTATTTTTGTCTAAGAATGCCGCTTTACCATTAAATACTTTTACACCATTGGCTTTTAAGAGATGGCCCACTCCGCCCGTTAGTTTATTGACTATTTGACTCTTGCGCTGTTGGAGTTTGCTCATATCGAACGTCGCTTGCGAAACATCAACATTGGCTATGCCAAATTGAGCGCTCTCTTTAATAGTTTTCATAACTTCAACGCTTTTGAGCAGGGTTTTAGTGGGTATACATCCCTGGTTTAGGCAAACTCCGCCTAATCTTGCTTTTTCGATGAGGCAGACTTTCTTGCCGGCTTGCGCCGCTTTGATAGCAGCCACATATCCCCCCGGCCCTCCTCCAATAATCGCTATATCATACTTTTCCAAGGCTAAGACCCCCTATGCATAATAAACACTAGGTATTGCGATAATCTAAGACCCTTTTCGTTTTCAAGGTTTCTCTCTCTAGACTGCCAAAAGGAACTAATTCCACCTTAACACTGACCTTCAATTCTTCTCTTAGCTCTTTCTTAATTTTATCCTCCAGTATATCGATCCCCAACCCTACATGAAGGCATTCAACCTTGACCGTACAGTACTCCATTCCCGTATTCTTATCCGGATGCAGGATAACTTTAAATTCAGTTCCAAGTTCTTCAAAGCGATGGAGGATGTTTTCAACTTGAGCCGGATAAAACTTATTTCCGTGATAGATGATAATATCATCCGCCCGACCGATAATGCCCCCTTTTAGCTTGACATGAGTTCTGCCACAGGCACATCTGTCATAGCTTAACCTAACAATATCATTGGTCCAATACCGGATTAACGGCATAGCTTCACGCGTAAGATCCGTAATAACCAGTACGCCAACTTCATCTGATAGACAGGGCTGCAAAGTTTCAGGATTAATAACCTCGACCAAATGATAATCCTCCGCGAAATGTAAGCCATCCTGTTCTTCGCACTCAGCTGCAATCATTGGCCCAATCTCAACTAATCCGTATATATCATAGGCTTTTATCCCTAATTCCTGTTCCAAACGGGATCTAGTCGAAGGTACTTGCACACCTGGCTCTCCACCAAAACAGCCAATTCTAAGGGAAAGTTTGCCAGGTTCTATGCCCCTTTCCCTAAGCTTCTCTGCTAAGTTAAACGCAAACGTTGGATAGCCAATAAGAACTGTAGGACGAAAATTAACTAGAAACTCTATTTGTGTTCTTATGGGACCTTCTCCAATAGGCAAGACAAAACAACCAAGCTTCTCTGCTACTCTTTGTACGCTAAGCCCACCCATCCGCAATCCATATTGAAAGGAATTATGAATTATATCCCCTGGTCTAACGCCAACAGAAAAGAGCATGCGGGTAGTGAAATCGGTTATTCGGGCAACATCGTCTTTTGTCCAGACAGCATAGAACTGCTGTCCTGTAGTTCCCGTTGTGGGATGTGCTTCAGCCCACTTTTTTTTATCAGGCAGAATTAGTCCGCCATAAGGCGGGATTCTGGATTTATCTTCTTGTAATTCATGCCTGTAGGTAAAAGGGAGATTTTTGATATCTTCTAGTTTTTCTATGTCGTTTTTCTCAAATCCGCATGCTCTGAATTTTTGTTGGTAAAAAGGAGAAAAGTCACAACACCGTGCTAGTTGTTCTTTTAAGTGGCTTAATTGGATTTTCCTTATTTCTGACCGATCCAAGCATTCAATTTTTGAATAGACAGCCCTCTTGCCCATTGGTTTCTCCTTTATTAACATAACTGAATTTTTCTTCTTATCCTGTATACCCTCCAAATATTTCTACGCAGGTTCCTGTTATATACGAACCCCCGTCTGACGCAAGGAAGGTTATTACTTTTGCCACTTCTTCAACCTGTCCAAATCTCTTCAGCGGGATTTGGGCCACTAATTCCGCCTGCACACTTTCCGGAAGCATTCTTGTCATTGCCGTATCAATTCTTCCCGGCGCCACGCAATTAACTGTAATATTGTACTGGCCCACCTGCTTGGCTAAGGTTTTAGTTATTCCAATTATACCGGCTTTGGAAGCTGAATAATGCGCCGCCGATTTAATACCGCCCATTACACCTGCCAGAGATGACAAGCTGACAATTCTTCCCCAGCCATTATCCTTCATATACTTAAACGCTTCTTTTGAACACATAAAATTGCTCTTCAGGTTAACGTTTATTACTTTATCGAACATTTCGGCTGTGATTTCATAGAAAGGAAGCTTCGGTGAAATACCTGCATTGTTAATCAGAATATCTATATGACCAAACCGTTCATATGTTTTTTTGAATAACTCTATAACATCCTCTTCCTTAGATATATCTCCGGGGACAAGAATGGCGTCAACACCCAGCGCCTTTACCTCTTCCACTGCCTGCTTGCCGGATTCCGTATCTAATTCGTTTAGTCCAAGATGCACGCCTTCTTTAGCCAGAGATACCGCACAAGCTCTTCCTATGCCTCTGCCTGCACCTGTGATAACCGCAACTTTACCTTTTATTCCTAGATCCATAACTATTTCCCTCCTTGTTCTCTTTCATAATTCAACTGCACCGGAAAATATATTGTGCAAACTGCCTAGCCTTAACAGGGAATATACCAGCCGCCGTTTACGTCAACAGTTATCCCGGTGATATAATCCGCCTTATTGGAAGCTAAAAAGCAGACAGCATTAGCGATGTCCTGCGGCTCGCCGACTCGTCCCAAGGGCACTGCTTTTAATATTTCTTTCCGCTCGGCTTCTTCTTTGGGTCCCCAAAGAAATGTTTTGAATCTGTCCGTAGCTGTCAGTCCTGGCGCAACCGCATTGCAGGTTATCCCATATTGGCCGAGCTCGAGGGCTAATTGTTTGGTTAAGCCTACTACTCCCGCCTTACTGGCAACATAATGTGCGCCGGATAACCTGGCTCCGGTGCGGGCAGCCTTCGAGGCCAGATTGACCATTTTGCCCCTGGTTTCAATGAGGTGCGGAATAGTATGCTTTGCCATATAGAAAACACTTGTCAGATTGAACCGCAACATGTCATCCCAGTCTTCATCCTCTATATCCAGGATACCTCTGAAATTCCGGGGCGTTGCCTTCTTTGCCCCCTGTTTTTCATCCTGTTGGGTCTTTTTAATGAGGACGCTCCCGCCGACGTTGTTGACGACTATATCTAGTTTCCCAAAGGTAGCAATAGTTTGTTGAACCATTTTTTCAATGTCTTTGCTGTTTAAGACATCAGTTTTCTGGGTCAGCACTTTTCTGTCCAGCTTTTTGATCATTCCGGCTGTCTCGGCCATTAATTCTTCATTCATATCAACAACTACTATGTCGGCGCCGCCCTGTGCCAACTTTAAAACAATCTCACGC
>DIVP01000021.1 GCA_002422465.1 Peptococcaceae bacterium UBA6129
ATTCGCGCTGTCCATCCCACAATTTACACTGACTCTGCCGGGCATTGCCGGCGTGATTTTATCCATCGGCATGGGTGTAGATGCAAATGTTATTGTAGCTGAACGTATCAAAGAAGAGATTAATGCAGGTAAGTCTTTGTTTAGGGCTATCGATGCGGGCTTTGAAAAGGCTTTCTCTTCCGTTTTTGATGGCAATATTACGGTCATCATCGTGGCCGTCATCTTGATTATTTTTGGCTCCGGTTCCATGCTGTCCTTCGGTTATACACTTGTATGCGGCGTTATCATGAACTTTATTGCCGGTGTCACGGCATCACGCCTGATGATACGCTCGCTCAGCAATTTTGAGGTATTTCGTAAACCTCAATACTTTGGTGCAAGGAGGACAGTGAAATGATCAGATTTTATAAACAGAGATATCTATATTTTACAATTTCCATTTGTCTTATTTTATTAGGTGTTGTTGCAGCTTTTGTGAATGGCATTCAACTTGATATCCAGTTTAAGGGAGGTACCATACTCAAGTATACCTATTCCGACACAATCAATGCTGAGCAGGCAGAAAAAATTGTTGGACAGGCACTTGGAAGAACAACCAATTGCCAACTGCAGTCCAATATGGCCGAGGATGAGCAAAAGCTTATTGTTAGCCTTGCAAGCAATGAAGCGCTTACCTCACAAGAACAAGAAGCTGCCACATCTGCACTCACCAAGGCCTTTCCGAATGCAAAGCTCTCTTTATCCGAGTCGTTGACCGTTGAGCCATTTATAGGCAAGCGTTTTTTCATAAACGGCATGATCTCAATCGGGCTTTCATTTCTACTCATTCTGATGTATGTAGGATTCCGATTTAAGAACATCGGAGGGCTTTCTGCAGGCACGATGGCAATTATTGCACTGTTTCATGACGCATTCATTGTCACCACGGCCTTTATAGTCTTTAAAATCCCCATAAACGACTCGTTTATTGCGGCAATACTGACCATCATAGGTTTCTCAATCAATGATACGATTGTTATTTATGACCGCATCAGAGAAAATGAACGCCTTTTGGGCAAAAAGGTTTCTGCGGAGGAACTGGTTGATCTGAGTATCACGCAGTCAATGTCGCGCTCCATTAATACAAATATCGCCGTCTTTGTGAGCATTACAGTTGTATATATCTTTGCGCAAGTCTATGATATTGGATCGATCAGGGCATTCGCGCTGCCTATGATGTTTGGTACAATTTCCGGTTGTTATTCCACGATCTGCATTGCGGGGCCACTGTGGACCATGTGGCAAAATCATAAGAAAAAAGCAAAAAGTGCTGTCAAACCCTCGAATGCGTAAATAAAACTAAAATCCCCGTTGCGGAATCTCTCAAGGTTCTATTTGGATTCTTTGGATTTGGTTTTTTTTGCTTGATTACAACCGCCGAATCAATGATTCTTAAATTGTCTTTGCGGGAACTGTGCCTCGCATTCTTACAAGAAAATATTGACCGATAATTGGCCGATGCACGTAGAATAAATTCCTGTAGTGCCTCTAAAGGTACTGATGGTAGATAAGGAATATTTAACATCTTAAGCTTCTTAATAATTCTTGATACTCCCTATCTAACCGTTCAATGCTATCTTTATCTTTAGCTAGCGACAGTTTACTAAGAACCTCCGTCAGACGGTATTCAAAAAGGAATCTTCCTTCGTTTAGTTGATTCTCCTTTCTTTCTTTCTCATGCTCCAGATACTGCCGGTAGTTACCCGAAAAAATCCGGATCTCACCGGCTTCGATGAGCATGAGATGAGTAACAATGCTATTAATAAATTTACGGTCGTGGGAAGCAAACAGTATTGTCCCTTTGTACTCGGTTAGAACAGATTCAAGTGCCTGAATGGAGGGGATATCCAGATAATTAGTGGGTTCATCCAGAAGCAGAAAATTGGCTTCACTAACGATGATCTTGGCCAGAGTAATACGTGTTCTTTCCCCTCCACTCATCACAGCAACTGGCTTAAACACTTCTTCCCGTTTAAATAACAGACGAGCCAGTATAGATCTTACGAACCCCTCATCATAGATGCTTGTGTTCATTACATTTGTGAGGACAGATTTGGTAACATCTAGCCCTTCCATTTCCTGGCTAAAATAACCAAAGCGCGCTTGTGGTGCAATGAAACAACCCTCTTCCCCCCTAACGATCATTTTCAGGAGGCTGGTTTTTCCGCAGCCGTTGGCTCCTACTAATGCTACTTTTTGTCCATTAAATATACTAAACTGAGCATTATTAAAGAGCATTCGACTCCCAAAACTTTTGCACACCCTCTCCCCTTGCAGTACAACCTTGCTTTGGAGAGAATTAGCGTTCGTTAGATCAAAAACAACGGTTGGTTCCTTTGGGGGTTTTTTCTTTTCTTCTAACTGGCTCAATCTTGTTTCCATAGCCACGACTGCTTTGTTGAGATTTGCCTTGGCCTTTTGGTTACCCATTTTGTGCAGGCGAGCTTCTGAATTACCCATTCTTTTTGGGGTTTTTCGCATCGAAACAGCTTGATTAGCACGGTTGTCGACTGCTTCCTCGAGCTTTTTCTTCTCAGCGATATAAGTGTCGTATTCTGCTTCCTCTCGTTTGCGCTCAATCTCTTTCTGAACCAGATAGTCCTGAAAATCGCCCTTATAGACCCTTACTTTCCTGCCGTCAATTACCCAGATTATATTACAGACTGCTTCTAGTAGTATGCGATCATGGGATATTATTACCAAAGCACCCTTAAACTCCGTTAGCTTTTGCTGTAAAAGTTCAATTCCCTGTATATCCAGATTTGCCGTGGGTTCGTCAGCTAACAGCAACGAAGATTCTTGACTAAGCGCTGCTGCGATTTTATAACGTGTTTTTTCTCCCCCGCTTAGTGTCTCCGAATATTGCATCCCTACCTTGAATTGCTGGGCTAGTAGTGGATTGCTGATTACTGCTGTCCGATCAATATCATCCATCTGTGTAATATATGAAAGGGGACACCGGCGAGAAACAGTACCTTCATCGGGCTCGATTATTCCCGCCATTATTTGCAAAAGTGTTGTTTTTCCTATCCCGTTGGCGCCAATAACCCCAATCCGATCCTCGGAATATACCTTTAGATAATCTATTTTGAATAAGCGACGATCCCCGAAATCTTTCACAACGTGTTTCAGTTCTAATGACAACAAAAAGACCCCTCCTTTTTTGTAAGAGAGGGCATACGTATAGAAAATATGACGCAAAAAAACACGCTTCTATACAATAATCCTCTCCAGAATTCAATGAGCATCTCAACAAACCTGACTTATATAGCCAGGATTGTTAAAAAGCTTCCTTGAAAAGCAAAGAGAATTAATTGCGCATGTTCGTAATATCCTATTCCTTTCAAATGTAATTATTTATTTTACAGTTATTATTATACTCAATCATAATGTTAATCTCAACGAAATTCTTTACCATAACTAAGAATTACTCGGAATTGTTATCAGCGGCCTGACCTGAACATTGAGATCATAAGTCCTAAAACAATAATGGCGGCCATTGCCAAACCTATTTTTAGCACGCTAATGTTGAAATGATATATCTCGCTGCCCGCGTCTGCACTTAAACCGGAGCCGATAATGACACCGGCGATGATGATGCTTACGGCCAGCAATACCATACTGAAGAATATCCTGTTAAAAACCCGTTCAAACCGCTGTTGAAGTTTGTCAATTTCCTTCAGTTGAAATTGAACGGTAAAGTCTTCCTCCTCCATTTTCCCCAGAAAATTCAGCATGGCAACCGGAAACTCACTGAACAGATCCCTGTAATTCAACAGGCTCTTTTTCATCTCCTTGCTTATTCTTTCTGCCGATAATGATTGACGGAGCAGTTTTTTGGCAATTGGTTTTGCGACGACAAGCGCATTCAAATCCGGAGCCAGTTTTTCCAGCAAACCCTGCAGGGTTCCCAGTGTTTTAGCCAGCAAGGCGAATTCGCGGGGGATTTTTATGTGATTGACAAAGGCCAGATGAAAGATTTCATAAAACAATTCCTCAACCTTTATCTCCTTCATAGGCCTGGTCAGATATTTTTCGATAAGCAGGGAAACACCCTGTTCAAACTTTTTTATATTACTCCTCTTCGGCATGTTTTCCAAATCAATAAGAGATTTGACAACCATTCGGCTGTCTTGGGAGGCAACGCCGATGAAAAAATTCGAGATCATTCTTTTCCGGGATTCATTGAGCCGTCCCACCATTCCCAAATCAAGAAAAATGATTGTCCCGTCCGGCATAACATGAATATTCCCCGGATGAGGGTCTGCGTGGAAAAAACCATCTCTAAGTATCTGATTGCACATAGATGCGGCGAGTTTCTCAGCAAGCTTGCTTCTGTCAATACCTAATTTATCCAAGGTATCGTATTCGCTGATCCTGGTTCCCTTCATATATTCCATGGTAAGAACACGCTTTGTCGTATAAATCCATCTTACATTTGGCACCGTAATGCCTTCATCCTGATAAAAATTTCGTTTGAAGGTGTCCGCGTTTTCCGCTTCTTTCGTAAAATCCAATTCGTTTTTTATTATGTTTTCAAAGTCGGCCACCATGCCGCTGCAGTCGTAGAATTCTCCATATTTGGTGTGATGATCAATAAAATGGGCCAGATTTTTTAAAATATCAAGGTCTAAATCAATGTTTTTTTCTATCTCCGGTCTCTGAACCTTTACCGCAACCTGTTTTCCTGAAATCAGTCTGGCACGATGGACCTGGGCTATGGATGCTGCGGCAATTGGCTCCTCGTCAAATTCTGGATAGATATTTTCCAGATTATCCTCAAATTCATTTTTGATCAGCGTCCTGACATCGGCATAGGGAAACGACTGAACCGAATCCTGCAGCATTCTAAGTTCTTCAACAATATCAGGCGGCAGAAGGTCCGGCCTTGTGCTTAAAATTTGGCCTATCTTGACAAACGCCGGTCCCAGCTCTTCCAAAGCCAGCTTCAGTCTTTTCCCTGCCGAAGTTCTGGTGCTGTCGAATGTAGCATCGGTATTTGAAACTCTTATTTTTAAACGATTATATATCCCAAACTGCTCAAAAAGAAATCCGAAACCATATTTCGTAAACACAGCCAGGATCTCTCTGTATCTTCTGCCACGTATGTGCCTGTCAACCAACATATCACATCCATCCTGCAATCCGTTGCCTTATACAGATGAAGCTATTTTTCTCCTCCTTTTTTTGATAGTTCATGTTCCTTAAACGCTTGCCGGATTTGCTCTCTGATAATTTCTTCGATCTCATCCTTTGTCACAAGATCGTCTTTTTTAGCCACTTCCACATGTTCTAAGGCCTTGGTTACCTCTGCCTGAATCAGCTTTTTCAGTTCTTCTCTCTGCTCTTCTCCTCTTTGCACAAGCTCACCGGCAAATTGACGCGCATCCTTTTTGGCAACTTCTCCTCTGTTAACTAGCTCTTCCACGAATTCTTCTACTTTTTCTCTCGAATACATAAGAAGCCCTAACCCTAAATCAATAGATTTTCCAAATAAATCCGACATAAAAAATACTCCTTTCAATTTATAAAACTTTCCATTAGGTTTAGTGATTCGAAAGCACTTTTTTTATCGTCGTCAAAACCAAGCATTATCTGAATTGAAGTGCCATAAAAAGCTCCAAGAATTAACCTGGCTATAGCTTTTGATGAATATTCATGAGCCCAAGTATCAACTTTCATATTATCAAGCAATATATTCTTTTCAATCATTTCCGTTATGCTGTTAAAAAGACTATCCACTTGTTCTCTAAACGATGGTAACCATAAAGCTTGTGCTGTAAAGTCAATAAAAAGCCTCAAAAGATTTGGCCTATCTATAGTTAGTTCCTTAAAGAATTTAATGAGTGAGGCAATTTTATCTCTTGTATTGCTTGCAGCTTTAAGCCTTCCCTCTATTTCACTCAAATATTGATTTATCATTACACTTATAACTTCAATAAATAATTTTTCCTTACTGTTGTAGTAATATGTTAATTGACTCAGAGCAACATCGGCTTCGTTGGCTATATCTCTCATAGAAACATTTGCATATCCTCTTGTGGACAAACACTCAAAAGCAGTTACAAGTATTTTTTGAGATGGATTTGCTTTTTCTATCTTTCTTCTCATTAATTCTACATCTCCTTCTATTAGATCGTACGTACGTACTAATTTTATTAGGTCTACTACCTTTTGTCAAGAAATACAATTGTTCACCAACTCCAACCATGCTGAAACAAATATTATATTATCAGCTTTTAATTAGATTTGAGAAAGAATTATATAGTGATAAGCGACTGGAATGCATTACTCCGCATAAATCAAACTACGCAAATGCTCGCGATTTGCTTCAATGTCCGTTTTTAGTATCCTCATGCCTGAATAGGTCTGAGACTTCCATGTTCCGTCAATGGGAATGCGGTCAAGACTGATTTCGATGTCCGTATCCTTATTAATATTGTTATTCGCAAGCGCAATGATTTCCCAGGGGCTCATATTGGTACGTACCATTTTCGACACCTGATTGACCAGGTCAATCAGGTGAAATATATTTTCCCTGCCGCCATGTTCAAGAAGCCTGTTATAAACCGCAACGAGAATGTCGCGTTGCCTTCTTGTCCGTTCAAAGTCCGAACCGATGGTTCTATTTCGCGAATGGGACAAGGCCATTTGACCGGCCAAATGGTTGACGCCCTCCTGAAGATTCCACCCGAATCTACCGTTGTAGAGCGCCGCTTCTTCCTTGCTGAGCGAAACATCAATGCCGCCGATAAGATCAATCAGCTCAATCATCTCATCGAAATGGATGACCACATATTTTTGAATATCCAGATCAAAGTTTTGGTTGATGGTATTGATGCACAAGCCCGGCCCCCCGTACGAATAGGCATGGTTCAGGCGATCCAAGCCACGACCTTCGATCGGGATCAATATGTCCCGCATGAATGAAATTAAGCATACTGAACGTTCCTTTTGATTATTGGAAAGCAGAATCATCGTGTCGGAACGCCCATGATCGCCGGATTGCGTATCCTGACCTATCAGCAGGATATTAATGACATCTTCATGATAGATTTCTTTGAAGAGAGTGGCAACCTGCTCTTTTGTTTTTTCCTGCGGATTCTCTGTCTCGGGATTAGCCTCCGCTTCCTGACCGGACGGGATCAGATTGGAACCCGGATTTTCCATGTCTTCACCGACAAACGGAACGGCATTTTCCGACAGGCGATCCAGCCTCCAGTATGTATAGCACGCCATGATTAAAAGTAACAAAACAATAGCGGCCATAAGTATGGCAAACAAGGCAGCCCACTTTTTTCTGTTTTTCCTTCGCATCATCACGTCTCCTTTTGTCAAGATTTGATAGGCAGCGCCTTATTCCACCGTGACCGATTTTGCGAGATTTCTGGGCTTGTCGATGTCGCAGCCTTTCTGAAGCGCTAGATAGTACGCAAAAAGCTGGAGCGGCACAACCGCAAGGGAGGGAAGCAGCAGCGGATGGGTTTTTGGAATGCGTATCATAAAGTCAATATCCTCCCGTGTAAAGCGCTGGCTGTCTTCTTGCAACACAGCGATTACGACGGCGCCGCGCGCTTTGACTTCCTTGATGTTGGAGAGCATCTTGTCAAACAGAAAATCCTCCGTGGCAAGGGCGATGACCAGCGTGCCTTCCTCGACGAGAGAAATAGTGCCGTGCTTGAGTTCGCCGGCCGCGTAAGCCTCGGAATGAATATAGGAGATTTCCTTAAGCTTCAGCGAGCCTTCCATGCCGACGGCATAATCTAGGTTCCGGCCAATGAAAAAAACACTTTTTATATTGAAAAAATATGAGGCCAGAATGTGTATGCGCTCCCTCTGATCAAGGATGGCGCGGATCTTTTCTGGAATTGTCTTGAGCTCCTCTATCAGGCCGGCAAGCTCAAAGCCGTCGATAGCGCCTACAACGCGCGCCATATACAGGCCGATCAGATAAACGGCAGCAAGCTGGGTGGAATACGCCTTGGTAGTGGCCACCGCGATTTCGGGGCCTGCCCATGTATACAGGATGTCATCGGACTCGTTCGCAATCGAAGAGCCAACAACATTGACAATGGAAAGGGTGCGAGCGCCGCGCCTTTTCGCCTCGCGCAGCGCGGCCAGCGTGTCCGCCGTTTCACCCGACTGGCTGATGATGATGACCAGCGTCCTATCGTTCAGGACGGGCTCGCAGTACCGGAACTCCGAGGCCAGCACAGCCTCCACATGCTTTCGTACGAGTTTTTCCAGCGTATATTTCCCGACTACGCCTACATGGTAGGACGACCCGCAGGCCACGATGTAAATGTGCTCCAGCTTCTCCACATAGTCACGGCTCAAACAGATGTTGTCCAATACAATTTCATTCCCCGCAATACGCGAGCCGTGCGAACCAATGGTGTTGGCAACAGCCTCCGGCTGCTCCATAATCTCCTTGAACATAAAGTGCTCATAGCCGCCCTTTTCAGCAGCCGAAACGTCCCAACTGATCCTATACTCCTCTTTAAGGATTTTTTCTCCGTTCATATCGAATACATCTACTCTGTCCGCTCCAAGTACCGCGATTTCACAGTCTTTTAAGCGGAATATCCGGCGGGTACGGCTCAGTATCGCCGAGATGTCGGAGGCGATGAAATTTTCATGGTCGGACAGGCCGATGATCAGCGGCGCATCCTTGCGCGCCGCAATCAATTGCTCCGGATAGTCGGCGCACAGTATGCCAATGGCGTAGGAACCCTGCAGCTCTTTCAGCGTCTCGGTGACCGCCTTGAAGATGTCGCCATGGTAGTGGTATTCTATGAGCTGGGCGATTACCTCAGTGTCCGTCTCCGTGCTGAAGGTGAAACCCTCGCGGACAAGCAGATTTTTTATCCTTTGATAGTTTTCAATGATGCCGTTATGTACGACCGCGATTCTTCCCGAGCCGCTCGAATGAGGATGCGCATTTTTGTCCGAGGGTTTTCCATGTGTGGCCCAGCGCGTGTGGCCAATTCCAATGCGGCCGGGCAGACTGTCTTTAGAGCCAAGCAGCTTCTCCAGCGCGATTAGCCGCCCTTGGGATTTTACGATGTTGATTTGGTCTCCTGAGAACACCGCCACGCCGGCCGAATCGTAGCCCCTGTATTCAAGCTTTGAAAGTCCCTCAAAGAGCACAGGGACGGCAGGCTGAACTCCCGCATAACCGATGATTCCACACATAATATAATCTAACCTCCATATCCATCCGGATTATTTTTTTGCCATCGCCACGAATCCCGGCACATATCTTCGATGCTCTTCTCCGTCTTCCATCCAAGAATGACCGCGGCTTTNNCGGGCGGCGCCCCGCGATATGATACGAAATCTTTACGCCGCTTACCTTTTCAAAAGCTTCGATAATGTCCAGAACGCTGTACCCCATCCCGGCACCTAAATTGAACGCCTCCACGCCCCTATGATGTTGAACGTAGTCAAGCGCCGCCATGTGCCCTTTGGCTAAATCCACAACATGGATGTAATCACGCACGCCGGTGCCGTCTTTGGTCTGATAGTCATCGCCAAACACGCTGAGCGTTTTTCGCTTACCTATGGCTACTTGCGTGAGATAGGGCATCAGATTGCTGGGAATCCCGGCCGGATCTTCGCCGATACTGCCGCTTGCATGGGCGCCGATAGGATTAAAATAGCGAAGCAGGGCAATGCTCCATGAATGGTCTGAGGCATAGACATCCCGCAGGATCTGTTCGATCATAAGCTTAGTCCAACCATAAGGGTTGGTGGCTGATGTCGGCATGTCCTCGGTCAACGGCGGCTGATTGTTCATTCCGTAAACAGTGGCGGAAGAGCTAAAGATCATTTTCTTGACCTGGTACGTTATCATGCTCTCGCAGAGATTGAGTGTAGCGGTCAGGTTGTTGTGATAATACTTCAATGGTTTTTCAACAGACTCCCCGACAGCTTTAAAGCCGGCAAAATGAATGACCGCATCAATTGTGTTGTCGGTGAAGACTTTCTCCAAATACTCTTTTTCAAGCAAATCAGCCTGATAAAACCGAAAGCTTCTTTTCGCGATTTTCCTCATGCGGTCTATGATCTCCGGCTTGCTGTTGCTGAAATTATCAAGAACGACAACATCATAGCCGGCGTTAAGAAGTTCAATAGAGGTATGACTTCCGATATAGCCCGCCCCGCCCGTAATAAGTATTGACACACTATCGCCTCAATTCTGCATTGCTTTAATTCCGATCCGTGTCCGGCTAAACGCTTTACTGCATTTTTAGATGATTGATTTTCTGGAACAGCCCGATGAGCTTTTTTCTGTTCAGCACAAAAACGCTCCCCGCAAACAATAAATATACAACGAACATCACGATATACTGATGAAGCCCCGCATTCAGCAAAAGCGTGCGAACCACGGCTGCAGCCAACCCCGCAATGGCCATTTGCACCAAAAGAAGCAGCATCTCTTTTAAGCCAAGCATCCCCAAGAGCTTTCCTTTTAGAATATTTGCGCTCTGGCTCATCAACGCAAAGGACATGCCCAGCATCACGATAAAGGTAGCAATTGCAGGGCCTTCAACCCCAATCAATTGATACAGAACTATATTCAGCACATAATTTGCGGCCACGGAGACGAGAGAATAAAACATGAGCTGCTTCGTGCGCCCTGCGGCGCTTAAAACCAGGGACAGGTTTGTAAATCTGCACATATCGACCAGAAGGTAAATAATAAATACCCGCACGCCGGGCAGATATTGGGGGCCATATAGAAAGCAAACCATTTCTCTTGCGGCAACCACCGCTCCGCCGACAAGCATCCAGGTGGACATATATCCGATCCTCAGATAATTGGCGAGCAAATTTCTTCCCTTTTCATAGTCCTGTTTAGACAAGTATCTTGTGATATATGGAAGCATGACGGTCGCAAACGCTGTCGCCACGATATCGAAAGGGAGTACTTTAGCGCAGTTTGTATAAATCGCCAATACATCGGTTCCGCAATACCTGCCGATGATAAGCTTGTCCATATCCCGCGCCAGAGAATTTGTCATGACATACACCGCCATCGGCACGCAATATCTCAGAATAGGAAAAACCAGTCGAAGCTTGGCCTTGAGGGGATTGATAACCAGGCCGCGTTTGAAAAACACTGCGGCAAAAGCAGCCGTCTGAACGGCCTCAACAGCCAGAAGCACTACAAAAATAGTCGCAATATCCTTTGTAAGGAACGACGTTACCATGACAGCGGCAAGTTTGAGCAAAGCGATTATGACATTACGATATGCAACAAGTCTGGCATTGCCTATGGAAATATGTAAAACCTGAAGCATTAGCGAGAGGTTGCCAAATAGCGGCCTGAATGCGATAAGGATATAGAGTGGGTACAGCAACGGGTTTAGGAAATAGGCGGTCAACCGCCCTTGAAAAAGCATGATCGCTGCAAAAACAAGGACTCCAGCGGCAAATTCTATGGCAAATACCGTATTTAAGTACTCTCGTTTTTCCCCGCCGGACTGATTGAAATAATAATTGACCGCGTCTCCAAGTCCCAGCACGGAAAAGGACGTCCCCAGAGATATGATCAAAAGGCCTTGCGAATACGTGCCGTAACTTTCGAGACTTAGGTGCCTTGAGAGGATCATAGTCGAAATGATCCCGACGGCTATTGTCAGAAACTTTACAAAGGAAAGCATTAGTGAGTCGAAGGAAGCGCCCTGAAATTTATGGTTAAGTTGCATGTCAATGTTTCCCGTTGTGCGGCAGCTCTTTGACAACCTTTGCCGGATTTCCCGCAGCTATTGAATATGGAGGAATGTCCCTTGTCACCACGGAATGCGCGCCGATAACGGCGCCTTTCCCGATTTTTACGCCTTTCATAACGGCGGAGTATTCGCCGATCCAAACATTATCTTCGATGATAATCGGCTCATGTTCAGCATATTTCCAACCCCATTTTTCATTGTAGAATCCTGATTTGCACATTTCGATACGGGTGTCCGGGTCAGTCGGATGGTTGTTGTTGTCGTAGAGATGAACATGGTTGGAAATAATAGCGTATCGGCCTATTTTGATTTCATCGACGGCGCCAATGACACTATCCTGTCCAATAAAGCTGTGCGCTCCTATGGTGATTTTGCCATTCTCCATTGTAGCAACCACACCTTGAATTTCACAGGCTGCGCCTATGTGGATGTTTTCCTTTTTGCTACTGAAATTGACGCAATTTGATCTTGAGCCAACCTGTATGTCAGCCTCCAATATCGCGCCTTTTTTAAAGCGCCTTTTCTTGATCATCCGCCTTATATTCCCATGTATATTGGAAAGCTTTTTCCAATTGTTCATCTCGCAGCTCCTCAGTACGACTGTACAACAATCGTTATTATTTTCTATATTTGAACACTTTTGCAGGATTGCCCCCTACTACTGCAAAATCCGGAACGTCCTTTGTTACAACAGCCCCGGCTCCGATTACGGCGCCGTACCCAATTGTTACGCCGGGCAGAATAATAACCCTTCCGCCCATCCAAACATCATCACCAATAGATACAGGCCGTTCCTCCTGAAATCCCTGTTCACACATTGGAGTATCCAGTCTATTGAAAGCATGATTTCGGCAATAAATTATACACTCGGGCCCCATCATAACATTTCTGCCGATGATTACCTTGCCGCCAAGGGATGCCCGGATACCGATGCCGGAATTGTCGCCTAATTCACAGTGGGAAGAAAAAACAGCATTTTTCTCAATGTTTACATTTTGACCACACTTATCAAGCAGCAGACTCCCACAAAGCCCTCGAAGTTGTTTCGACAACCTGCCAACTCGAGAATAGGATACGGGTAGATGCTTGGCAAACCAGTGATACAGTACGTATCCGACTACCTTCTTTAGTTTCATGCAAAAGTCCCCCTTCTGTTGAGATCATTGGGCTCAACTGCATTTTTCCGATCAGCTTGAGAAACGAAATATTCCTTTCCCAGAAAAAAAAGCACGATCAAGTAATAAAAGTCATTAAAGAAAAGCATGTCCAGAGACATCCATTGCAAAAAAAACGCAAAAACAAACACTGCTATAAAGAGCCTTGTGGACGCACTCACGCGCCGTCTTCCTGAGCTTTTTATTAATTTCCCCAAATTGTTCAGCCAGACAATGCCTGAAATAATCCCTAAAAACCCCAATTGGTACATCGCCTGAATTATGACATTGTGCGAACTTCTTGCCACTCCGCCTACATATACCAAAGCGGAGGAAAGCCCCTGCCCAAACAGCAGAGCAGCTATATTGTCTCTAATAAATAAGAAATATTCCTGCCAAAGAATTGTTCGTCCGGTGGTCAAGTTTTTTGCGTTGTCAGCCATGCCGAACCTTGTCAGATACATTTCTATCTCATCAACAAAAATACTCGATGTTAAAACGAATGTAACTAATACTGCAAAACATAATAGTACGGCCAGTTTATTGCTCAATGTGACTGTTGAAGATAAAAATGAAATCAACCAAATGCTTAAAACAATCAGCAGCGTTATGATAAAGGATTTTGAAACTGACGACAATCCGAAGTAAATGAGCGCCAGTGTCAATATCCCGTAAAATACTGCCTGCCCCCTTCGCTTGTTTGCAGCGATAACCAGCAGGCACCCAATGGACGCCGATATTTGCGCGGAATAAAAATTTGAATCCCCGTAAAATCCGCTGAGGCGTGTTAACGACACCGCTTCCCATTCATAGACCTTTATAAATTGGTTCATATGCGGATATGCCATGAGAATTCTTGAGGCGATGCTTGCGCTGATAATTCCAAATGCATAGAATATGGTGCATTCCTCAAAAGAAAGCCTGCTTAAAAAATTTTTTACATAGGTAGGTATAAAAACCAGCATCAGGATAAACATGACATAACTCATTTCAAATGAATATCCCCAATAAAGCTTGGCAGCCAATGTCAGAAACACAATACTTACTGTAATAAGCAGCGTCTTGCAATCGAGTATAACTTGTTCATCGCCTTTCGCATTAAAAAGCACCATCGCTGCAAAAAAGACGGGGATCACAATGGAATAAAAGGAAAAGCTTGTTGTATTCAGGCGCATCACCGTCGCCCAAGGTATAAAGAACAACAGAACAGGAAAAACCTTTTCTCGCGGTATGAACAGCACAATAATGGCAAATGCCGCCAAAGCAGACCAAACGAGAGCGCTTATTTTTGTTGCGTGTCCGACAGACAAAACAGCCACATCCAAAATACAAAACAACAGGATTTTATTTCGCAATTCTTTCCTGCTTGTCGGCATTTTTTATCCCTCCAGCATTCGTTTGAATTGTTCCAGCGCTTTTTTATTGTCAAAGGATTTGTCTGCAAGACTTTTTCTTACTGCCTGCAGTACCTGCTTGTGTTCCAAAATAAACTTTAGTTTAGTCATAATCCCGTCATCAGAATTCTCACAAACCCATCCGGCGTTACAGTCCTCTATCATTTCCTTGGTCGAAGTGGTTTCGGTCGCCAGGATTGGCAATCCAAGGAACTCTGCCTCGTCAATAACCATCGGAGCCGCTTCATGGTAAGACGGGAGAAGAAAAAGGTTGGCGTTCTTCATGAAGCGATACGGATTATCCTGATTCCCATAAAAGAACACATGCTCGCCAATATCTTTTTCGCAGACAAGCTCCTCAAGACGGCCACGCTCCGGTCCGTCCCCGACAAGATGGTAACGTATGCTATTGCCTTTTAATACATAATCGGCAATAGCATTTATCGCTCTCTCTATTCCTTTTTCAGAACTCAGCCGTCCTACCGTTAAAATATTAAAATATTGATTATCGTATTTAATTATTTTGTCATTTGCTTTATTTAATATTTCATTAAAATTATTACAATTCCGCACATAATATATTTTTTCCGGAAAGTCAGGAAAAACTTCTAAAAAACGTCTCATACATCCGATTGATACCGTTACGATTTTGTCAAATTGGCTGTATACCTGCTGGTTGTATTTTGAACCGTTCTCCGCTTTCACACAATCGCAATGGATAAAACCGACTTTTTGTTTCGCGCCAATTTTTTTCAAAACATATTCATTGCAGCCTCCGTAAAAAGTTTTGGGGGAAGCGCTATGTAAAAATGAAACGGCATAGTCGTAACCGCTTATTTTCTTTCCGGATAGAAGTAAAAGTTTTACGATCGCCTTAAACCCAAATAGTTTTGTAAGCAAAACGCAAACTGCACGAAAACAAGATTCCAATAGTCCGGCAGCCTTCGCCTCTTTCTGACTGATTCCAAGATATCTAAATAAGGAATCTGTCTCAATTACTTTTATATTCGCTGGCAGTTCAGCGAGATATGCCCCCGTTTTTTTAAAAAGAATCAGGGTTACCTCGTAATCGTCACCTATCTGGCAAATCAAGTTGACAAGGGATCTTGCCACCCCGCCGGACTTTAAATTGTTGTTAATGAAAACTATTTTTTTCTTATTCATATCGTTATCCATTTAGATTTCCATAATTTGCAAGAGTGAAGTAATGACCCTTAAACAGTTTCAATAATCCCTTGCTTTTGAAAAACTGATATTCGCTCACTCTTTCTTTAGCGATAAGCCCAAAATACGGGTGTTCGGCGCTTACAGACGGATGAATGACAATCTCAACCGACGTTTTATCTGTTTTTATCAACCCAATGTATAGCTTTTTCAGATCCACCTTGCTGGCGGCTGAAAATGTGATCACCCTTCCCTCCGGCATAATGAAATCCTTTTTATTAAGCATCCCAAACCAAACATTCATTATATTCCTGACCAGAATTTCTCTGAGCTTTCGCTTGCCGCTTATTATGTCGTAATCGATATACACCCGTTGAAAATTTCGCGTAGCCTTGATGCCTAATAAACGGGCTGCCTCTGCATAAACCTTATATGTCCTTAAATTAAGGACGGAATTTTCATGTGTATTCCAATAATCTGCGGCGCCGCAATACTTTCGGAATAATTCATATTGATTGGCCAGCTCCAGCTTGAAATGCTTCTTATCAATTAAGCCATGGTTCATTCTTCTCTTAAACTCTGAAACAGGATAAAAACTGCCGGTATTGTCAACCAGGGTATGAATAAGGCCGGCCTCCGTTACAGGATGACCTGTTGTCACATTCCAATGCATGCCGACAGAAATCCAGGGATACTTTTGACGCAATATCGCAGCATTACTCAAAGTATCCATATTAACTAAGACATTGGTCGTTGTGAGTGTTCCGCATTCGATCAGCTCGATAATTGCATCATTAACGGCCTGGCACATCCCAAAATCATCGGCTGTTATCAATATTTTTTTGGCCTTATTCATATTTTGCCGCTCTCCATTCCTCATACGACATATTGAGTTCAACCGCTTTCATGCCGTCGATCAGGCAGGCGATTCGCTTTAAGAGGCCGATCTCCGCTTTTTTCGTTGTTCTCAGCGCAAAATACAGCGCCCACAGCAACATGAATCTTGAATGATATACCTTGTAATAAGCGCCTTTCCCGAAGAAATACTTTTGGCCATAACCTTCAAACCAGGATGAGTCGGAATAATCCGTACTTCCGATGCATTCCGGATAGGCGTATATTTTTAAGTTACTGCGCCTTGCGTCGGAAAGCCACATGCTGTCCTCCCCGGAAGGGTATGTGCATCCTCCGCCAAAAAGAATTGTAAACCAAAGATTTGCCTTTTTGATTGAGTTGGTTCTGAAAGCAATCCGCGGGCCGCCGAATGGATTGCGGTTCCATTTTCTAATCCTTTTTACCGATGTAATTTCCGCCGGCTTTCTTTTGTTAATGTGCGATACCGGGACAATATTGAAAATAATGATATCCGCGGTCGGCAATTCCTCGAACGCTTTCAAAACTATCTGCTCATAATCGTCAACATACACCATATCATCGTCTGCCAGCAAACATATCTCAGCTTTGGCAAACATTAAAGATATATTGCGGTTTTTGCCGACTCCACGCAGATTGGTGGTTATCATACGGGCCAAATTACCGTCGAATTCATACTCCTCGTAAGCAAGCCGGTCCGCCTGATTTGCAAAGACGACATCAGTGCGGATATTCATGCTTTTTATCTTCGAAAAATCGGTCTGGCGCATGGTTGCGCACAAAACCTCAAAACTCGCCATATATCATTCCACTCCCCATTACAGGTACGCCTCAAACCCGACTTCGGTATCGTAAACTTGCGCGTGAACAGCCATTTTTCGTTCCTGCTCGGGCGGCAGTTTCAAATAATCTCCAAATCTTTGCTCGAGGTATTCTCTGATATTTGAAGGTCCCCACAGCCACGTGTCTTCAAACGGAATGTCGACCGGCGCTGCAAAAACATCCGGCTCAAACAAGCCCTGGTGAAAGTTGGCCTTTGTTATGTAATAACAATATTTGAAATTTCCTTTCAGATGATCATACTTGTAGATTTGTTCGTAGCATTTTTGGGAGATAAAATCATTCGGAAGAAATTTCAGCAAAAACAAAACCGCTTTTTGAGCAGGCGTCTTTGGTCTCCAGTTGCGCCGGGACAGCGCAACAAGCTTCACATATTTCGATTCATAATAGATCATCTTTTGCATGATTGGATTCAACGGACACTTGTGTAAAATCATGATATCCACATAAATCCCGTGGTGCATGTCTTTTCTGTGTTTAAAAGCCCTTTCGATAAAGGTTGTCCCGTTCATCCTGACCTTGGCGTATTCAAGGTATTCGTCTACAATCCGCCATTCCTGGATGATGAATTGTCTGTTTCCGGCCTTTTTAAAAATCCTTTTGAATTTCTTATAGTTACCCGGCGTCATGAAAATATCGAGATCGTCATCCCACGGAATAAATCCGCCATGCCTGACGGCCCCCAGCGCAGTACCTCCCATAACATAGTAAACAATGCCGTTTTCCCGGCAGAGCTTATCAATATAGCGCATGATATCCAGTATTTTGCTTTGAACCGCTGCAATATTGTTCATTATTTCCCCACAATTTCTTTGAGAGTCAGAGTGAGTAGTGTGGACGAGGTATTTTTTGTATACGGAAAATAAACAACGTCAACTCCGTACTTTTCAAATTGACTTTCGAGCTTTTGCCATTTGTCGGTGCCTTTCCAGTCATCCCCGACAAACACTGCATTGAAGCTATCCCGTTTATACGCGGCCACTTTATCTTGGCTGTTTTGCGGCACAGCCTTGTCCACATATTTGATCGCATTAACAATAGCGATTCTCTCTGCAAAAGGGATGACCGGTGTCTTATGTTTATATTCCCATACCAGTTCATCCGTACTCACGCCTACGATCAGGTATTCGCACTGCTCCTTAGCACGCCTTAAGATATTCAGATGCCCGATATGGAATAAATCAAACACACCGGTCGTATAGCCAACATTGTACTTTTTATTCATTTCACTACCCCCATTTCGATCAGTCGATTTTTTTGTTTCCATAATATTTTTTTCTGATCCAGCCCCTAAGCTTAGTGGGTAATAATATTTGAAGCACAAACCTTACGGCGACATTATATATGTATAAGGGCAACCCGATTATTTTGTTTTTCAGCATGAATCCGAACAGCTTACGAGTACTGTTAAAGAATCTCCACCCGCCGCGGCGCCTGTACTGCGCTTCGCTGACGCGCACATAGACAAGGCAGTTCTGTAAATTTCCAAATTTGCAGCCTGCCAAATACAGCCGCAGCCAAAGATAGTAATCCTCCGCGCAATACCAGTCCAAATATCCTCCGACTGCCATAACATCCGCCTTTCTGAACATGGCAGTCGTCTGAGCAATCGGCGAGTGTGTTCGCAGAAACCTTTTAATCTCTGCGTCTTCAGTTGGTTTAATGCTTGTCGCAATCACGTTGTCAGGGGCGCCGATAAACTGCTTTAGTGCACCGCCCAAAACGCTGAGCTCCGGATCTTTTTTAAATGCGTTAATCTGCTTTTTAAAGCGGTCGGGAAGATTGATGTCGTCCGCGTCAGCTATGGCCACATAGGGTAAACTGCAATGCTTGAGCCCCGTCATGCGCGCTATACCATGCCCCATGTTTTGCAGAAGTCTGAACACCTTAAAGCCGGGATACGTCCCAAAGCTTTTTATAACAGCTTCCGTTTCCTCCGGCACCGGCCCGTCGACAACGAGCACCACCTCATCCGGCAGCAGGGTCTGACGATAGACGCTGTACAGCGCGATTCTAAAATGTTCGGGGTCGTCCTTTCCGTAAACGCACATCGAAACCGAAAACCTAAAGTCATCCATTTGCGCTGATCTCCCGTCTGACATCCAATTTGAATATCCAGTACGTGCCGGTTCCATTTTCGCGCGGCCTGATGTTGCGCAGCAGCGGCGTCACATCGGCTTCTTTGATACGATAAAACCCAATGCTTTTCGCTGCTTTGATGCTTGGGCGGTTATTTTTGGCAATGTATTCGTAGGCGCAGGCATAATCTATGTTTAGGCGGTTCAATACGACGTCCAGCATCAGCTCGGAAAGCTTCCTGCCTCTGTATTCCGGGCAAATATAGTAGGGACCCACAATAATGTCCGCTTTATTTGAAAACCAGTAACGGGACGCGCCGCCTTGAGAAACAACGCAGTAGCCGACATACCTTTCGTTTTCTTTCACATAGTAGACTTTGTATCCTGAAAAATATGCTATCGCAAGCCGCAGCCGGCGTTTCAGATAAAGCTTCTCTAACTCCATGTAAAAGGGCCTAAGGACGGTTGGCTTGTATTCATAAAAGGTATATGCTTTGCTTCTGTATACTTCTTTCATGATTTAATCCTGCTTGTCTTCTCGACGGGCTGCGAGATTATTTGGCGCTTTTCCATTTCATTCTTATATTTCATCATCGCCTGCAACGAAAAGGTGAACCACGGCAGCGGATCGGAGAGCGAGAATATCTGGTCGTTTGTGTTTTTAAAACTGAACCATGACGGCTGCGTTTTCAGCCTGTCCTTGGATTTGATAAACCAGAGCAAATCAGTGTGCAGACAGCGAAGACGCACATCCTGGGCGTAGTCGAGATAGCGGGTCACCCCATCGCAAAAGGCGGCTTCTATCATCTGGCGTGCCAGATTAACTCCCCNNTATTTTGACACTTCCAGAAACCCGGGGATTTATTTCTAAAATCTTGGCCTTACCATCCCTCGGGTCCTGAATTAAATCGATATCCGCGCAGCCGCGCCAGTTAATGAGCCGCAACAGCTTTGAGCAGCTTTCGACAATGTCCGGCCGCTTAACCGTTACGTTCATTGTGCTTGATCCGCCGTCAACCGGAAACCACCTGTTCTTGGAAAAGACAAGTGCCGTTTTCACTTCGTTATGATTGTCAATGAACATTGCCGCTTCATATTGGATATCTGTCTGGGGTATGTATTCCTGTATAACGAGGGAAGTCTGATCAATGTCCCCGCCCGATAGTAATCTAGCCAGCCCATCTTTTGTATCAACCCGCTGAAAGCCGATTGCTCCAAAACTTCTGCGCGGTTTGACAACAATGGGGAAGTGCAGATTAGACTCCAGTATTTCCTCGCGGCTTCTAGCGTTGGTCAGGGTTTTGGGGCAGGGGATGTTGTTATCCATGCACACCTTCATGGTATTTTCCTTATCATAAGCCATGTAGAACAACTCGGGCGAAACGACGGCTATTTTCGCGTATTCCTCGAGCCTGGCTTTATTGAGAGAGAGGACCTCAGCTGTTTTATCGGTTGTTGTGACAACCAGGGAATATTTTTTTGTACGCAATAGCCTTTCGATCAGCGCCATCAGATAGCCTGGATCGCCTGCAATTCTTTTTTCAAGAACTTTTTCATCGGGATATTTTGACGAATACCCATTGTCCAACCTGGATGAATTGATTGTCGTAACATAACACCCCAGTTCTTTAAAGGCCCGCGCCAGAGGCAGTGTCTGTCTTGCCCCGCCGTCTGCCAGCAAGATATGCAGTTTGTTGTAATCCATCATCCATCCTCTTTCATATAGCTTTACTTGCAAAGGTCCGCTTGTGAGAGATGATAAGCCTTTCTCTTAAACGCCTGAAGGTAATAAACTCGAAGCCCTGTTCCTTAAGAATCTCTATCGTTTGACGGATTTTACCCTCTACGCTATCCCTGCCGAGCGTGGAACGAATTCTGGCCTTCATTCCCACTCCGTCCACCATCGGAACCGGAAAACGGGACAGTTCAAAAGGATGCACATATAAAACGTAAACGTCCGAGTTCAGGCAATGCTTTTGCAGCTGGCGCTTCGTAAAAGCCCATGGAAGCATCCTGAAATATCCGCCGCCTAGCGGCACCTGCATTCCAAAGGCCTCTTGGGTACTGATCTCAAATTCAAAAAAATCACCGTCGCGGTAGATATTCCTTGGTCCCTCTGTGAAAGCGGAAATATCGAAGCTGCCGTATTTTGAATTTTGTTTAAATCCTATCCTGCTTGAATCGTATTGAAAGCCCAGCTCCCTGATGATTTTAAAATGGGCGTCGTCCAGGCCGTATGTAGGCGCTCTGTACCCGACTACCTCCTGACCGCTTGCACGGACAAGCAGTTCCTTCGCAAAAACCATCTGCTTGCGAAAAAGCCCGGGCGCCATAAGGAGGGGGCGGGTGTGGGCCAAGCCGTGGCAGGCGACCTCATGATGTCTGTCCGCTATTTCTCTGATTTTATCTCTGATTTCGTCCAATATCTCGGCCAAGACAAAGAATGTCGCTTCAATTGTGTAATCATCAAGGATTTTCAAAAACACATCGATGCCATCGTGCATCTTATGGTTTTTATTGACCGGCGCATTTAAAAAATAGTCGTTGTGATACCAGTCTTCTACATCCATTGACAAAACAGCATACTTTCCCATTGCAGCTTCTCCCTTCTGTCCTGCCGTAGCCTCACCGGTTGAAACACGCGCTCTTTTTAATACGTTCATCCGACTCTGCATTCTTTTAATTTGCCTCGGCCTTTCCGGCCAGGCTGGTTCTTATTGCGGTAGTTTCACCCCTTGCGATGCCTTGGGTCGCTTCTGGAGAGAGAATCGTCTTGACGGTCATCGTGATGAGCTTCACATCCAGCAGAAAAGAATAGTTCTTGATATAAAACAGATCAAGTATAGCCTTGTCCTTTGGTGATGTATTGTATCTTCCCACAACTTGGGCCAGACCGGTAAGTCCCGCTTTCATTTTCAGCCGGTAGGAGAACTCCGGCATCATTTTCTCATATTGCTCCGCAATTTCCGGGCGTTCCGGTCTCGGTCCGACAATGCTCATGTCCCCCCTCAAAATATTGATGAGCTGCGGCAATTCGTCAAAACGAACAGCGCGTATGATCCTGCCCACAGGGGTAATTCTTTCGTCATTTTCAGAGGCAAGCCTGGCAATGCCATCCTTTTCAGCATCCACTCTCATGCTGCGGAATTTATAAATCTCAAATGCCTTTCTGTTTTTGGTAAGACGTTTCTGCTTATATAGTACCGGCCCCCCATCACTGAATTTAATTGCGGCCGCAATGATCAAAATGAACGGAGAGGCAAAAACCAGTCCAACGATCGAACAAACAATGTCGATCAGTCGCTTGGCAAACTTTTTGTCAAGCGAAATCTCTTCATTCCTGCAAAGCATCAAAGATGATCCAAATATGTGCGGGACCTTGGCGCTGGCAAGAAAAACGTCAGGCACCTTGGGGGTAAGGTATACGCAGCAGTCCCGTTCATAACACAAAGCCATCAGGCGGTCCCTTACCCGAGTCGGAATTTCATACAGGATTACAGTATTTTGAGCCTGTATTTCCGCACAGATGGATTCGATATTTCCGTCGTATCTGACAATTTTGTCAATGCGGTAATCCTCCGGCCGTGCAAGTATCCTGCCCAACAGATCGTCCATGGAATCATCGTGTATGAGTATCGTCCTGTGATTCCAGGCTATATGGCGTCTGATTCGTGCAAATATTAGAATCCAGGCCGTCGTTAAAACAACATGGGCGGCAAAAAGTCCGATGGTGG
>DIVP01000037.1 GCA_002422465.1 Peptococcaceae bacterium UBA6129
CTCGTCAAACACCACACCGTGGGTGTTGAAACCATGCTTGTTTCCAACATCGGCTGAAAGCACTTGATAAGTACTGCCTGTCGGCTGATAGATGAGCCGCTTCATTGAGTCGAGGATTTTCACTCGCTTGGACAGCGCCGGGCACATACGTACCATATCCGCCGCAACGTTAAAAACGATGGATGCCTGATTGCGGTCAGCAGCACAGCCGTAAACCTCAGCGCGTTCCTCGTTATCTCCGCAAGTGAGCAACAGGGCAACAGCCGCCGCAAGCTCACTTTTTCCCATTTTCTTAGGTATTTCCACATAAGCGGTATTAAACTGCCGATAGCCGTTAGGCTTCAGAGTTCCGAATACATCGCGAATTATCTGCTCTTGCCAGTCGATTAACTCAAAAGGCTTTCCAGCCCATGTTCCTTTGGTATGTGAGAGGGCCTCTACAAAAGCAACTGCATAATCGGCGGAGGACTTATCATAGATAGAATCTGCCGACTTAAACCGGGTTGGTGTGTATTTCTTAAGTTTTCGTATATCCGCCGCCCCCTTCCGAGCATAAAAATAGACCTGCATCAAGCAAGCCTTCAAAATCTATCTGTACGAGAAACAGAGCCGTTTTTGGCACTGTTCTCTGTAAGAGTTTTGTTAATTATTTCTCCTCACCGGTCATGATGAAATGGGCATAATCCTTACAGTTTTCTTCAAGGTATACTACCAGTTCATAGAAACCTTTATCGTAGGCGATGCGCTGCACCGTCGCTACATCAAACATATTCGTCAGCCCAGTGTCGCGGATGGCGAGTATCTGTTCCTTTATCTTTTTATCCATTTTCGTTCTCCTTTGAATCCTCTACAGCCTGCTTAAGAATGCCGATATCGAAATCTGCACTCTTATAACCCTCTAAAATAACGCTGTAATAATAGCAACTTGGAGTGCCAAGTGGCCTGCCATCGTTCATGATGTACACCATAGTTTCTACGTTCTTTTTGCCAAGTTTCACTTTGACCGTTTCCTTTCGGTAGAGGAATGGGAAACCCTCGTAGCGGTCGAGTGCTGCTTCGTCAGCCGGGGTAATCTCCCACAACAGGCATGGCACTGACTTGCCCTTAAAAGGCTCCACCGTTGCCACAGCACCGCCGTGTCCGCCTCGAAACAACAGCTGGTAGTCCTTTAAAACAACTGGCCCAACCGGCTTAGCTGTGGGGCAACGATGCGCCATTTGCTCAAGATTGAGATTTGAACCATAGGCGAGATAGAATGTTTTATTCATAGTCTTTGTCCTCCTTATTTTTGAGGGGCAACCGTTCAGGCTGCCCGAAATCGCCAAGCTGCCGAGCCATCCAAGTGGGCAGTCAGGTGCTCCCGGCAGTTTGCGAATTCCTCGCCGATGAAGCCGATGCGGTTAAGGTAGGTCCGCATTGCGAACTTTTCATTCTCAACCTGTGGCTTCTTTGCTGAGGCACATTTCTGTGTCAGTGCCTGGCGGTTGAGAGCGAGGGCGAGAACAATGTAGCTTCTTATCTTACCTGCATGCAACTCGCTGTTAAAGCCCCTAAGCTCGACCGTATGGTTGCCCGTGAAAAAGCTGTGCAGGTTAAGGAAGTGGTATCGGCTTGAATGGTAGTGGCGGCTGGTGCTTTCGCTGTATCCCTCATACCAAAGGCTCTCAATGGCTTCCATTGTTTTCGGCTTGTTTCGATTTAGTTTTTCAACCAGAAGGCTATCCATCTTTTTGCAGTAACTCATTCGTTCAGGTGCTATCTGTAAAGCCTTGTAAAAAAGGTCGTTTTTGCTGGCGATGATGTTCACAAAGTTCCTTATGCTCCTCGGTGTGTGGTCTGAGCCGTCAAGGTGTATGTGAATCCCGCAGGAGTTGTTTGCAAATCCTCCGGCGTGGCGAAGCTGCCTGACCAGTTCCTGCAGCGTTTCGATGTCCTCACGGTAGGTTAGTATGGGGCTGACCAACTCTACGCTGTATTCGCGGGTGGAAGCTACCTTCTGGCGTCCTTGTTTCTTTTGGCAAGAAATGCTGCTGTCGCTCATAAGCTTCCAAACTCGTCCGTCAGGGGTCGTTACCTTCTTGGTGTCGTAATAGTCGCCTGTCTGTGTAACCGTTCCGCCAAGGTAGTCGGCTGCGACCTTGGCTGCTTCATTTCTTGTGATGCCAGTAAACTCAATTTCAATCCCGAATCTGCTTGTAAACATGTGGTTTTCCTCCTGAATGTGTATGTTTTGTGCCTTTCGGCATGTACATATATCACTCTAAAAGGTTTATATAGCAAGCAAAATCCGAGAGATAAAACACATCAATTTATGGGTGTGTTTCTACGAAACCATATTCCCTTACAGCTTTCGCACGGCATCCTCACCGTACACAACTCCGAGAGATGAACCTCTATCCCAGGAGCAGAAAATTGTACCCGTGTCGTCCACGAAGTCCACGGTTCCTTTGTCGCCGGGCCTTAATTTGGAATAAGGGTCGTTCATGTGTACCAATTTCACTCGTGTGCCAGACGGGTATTGCTTACGTAGACGCTCCACTGTATCCTTCGAAGGAAAGTTATTCACCAGCCGTTACCTCCTCATCTTTAGGTGGTGCGCCATTCTTAAAGGCGCTATTACCTGATAAGTTCTTTAGCAGAATTTTGCGTTCCGTTTTGTATTCAGAGCCGACGAAACCGAGCCGAAGTAGGAAACAGCGAAAAGCGTACTTCTCATTTTCCACTTGCTTTTCAGTAGCATTAACTCTTTTCTGCATTTTTGCCATCTCGCAAAGCGCAGTAGCAAAATGGGTGTAGGTTTTGACCTCATCTGAGGAAAGCTCTCCTTGAAACCAAGGGAAGCTGATAGTTTCTTCACCTGCAATAATGGGAATACAATCGGAACCGAGAGCTTTTTTTATTAGTAACGATTTGCTTTCAACCAATCGTTTGAGGTTTTCAAGAGCCATATCTGTGAAAGCTGACCTTGGCATCTCGATGGTCAAATGGTTAGCTTCGAGTGCATCACTTTGCTCGGGTTCTACATATACGGGTGGCTCCTCATAATCGTGGTAAGGACTAACCCTGCCACCAAGAGCGCATTCGTAAGGAATTTGAGCATCTTCCGGTAATGGTTCTGATTCTGCGAGTGGAGTGTCGTATTCTTCTGAAATAGCCTTGAAGTCGTGCAATCCCTGCAAGTCGGCAACCAGGCCGGGATTGTCAGCTCCTCTGAGTATCCCGTTCTTGTCGATGTGGTAGCTACCAACCTCATAAGCGAAGGTAGGTGCACCGAGGTATTTTGTTGGAGCATTTAGTTCCTGACTGATTGCGCCTACCAGTGATTTTCGTTTTGCGCCTGTTACATTATAATTAATCTGCATTTTTCATACCGCCTTTCTTTTTCGGTACTACATATATCACTCTAAAGGCTGTTAATATCAAGTTATTTAGAGCATATTTCTGTAGAAAATACCGTTCTATTGATCTGCGGTAAACTCGCTGTATAGTGTTTTGTTGTTACATTTTTTAAGCACCCAAAAGTATGAATGATACTTACGTGCATGTTTTTGATTCTGCTGCCATTTTGCTGTTATTCTGTTCTTAGAAAGTAAGACAAAAAAATCAATAGGGTAGAAGCCTAAGTCAATTGCAGTGTTATAAATAAAGCAGTGGCTAAAATACTGCTTGCCACTGCTCACTTTATCTTGGCATTTAAAAATCAATATGCCATCTGGCTTTAAAATCCTATAAAACTCCTTCATCGCATTTTCATAAAATCTAAATAAAGCCAATTCGTTTTGATATACCCCAAAGCGTTTATTGATCACATTGCTATTATCAACCTTATTCAAGCTCCCTCCGGTAGTAGCAAGAAACGGAGGATCAAATATGATGGTATTCAAACTACAATCAGAAAGAGGGAGTTTTTCCGCATTACACTTTACAACTCCCTCTATTTGAGGATTTATATCAAATTTGTATTCTGGCTCTTCTATCCCTGTTTCCTTATAAAAACAACCTTTGGAATAGGTGGGATCACAATCTATCTTGCCGCTTTTCGAATGAAGTTCCAGTATGTTTTTAATTATTTCTCCCTGAGAATATGAAATACTTTTTATCATGACTGTAACTCTAATAGATCTTTATAGGAAAACTGCTTGTTATCTCTAATACAAAACACACCATCATCATTTTCGACTTGCTCTATAAACCTCTTTATAATGACGTCGCAGTACTTTTCATCAAGCTCAATGGTGTAGCAAATACGCTCAGTCTGATCGCAGGCAATGAGTGTACTTCCTGAGCCGCCAAAAGGGTCAAGTACGATGCAGTTGCTCAGGCTTGAGTTGAGGATCGGGTATGCTACCAGCGCTACCGGCTTCATGGTTGGATGGTCAGCGTTTTTCTTTGGCTTCTCAAATTCCCATATGGTGGTCTGCTTACGATCAGCATACCAGTTGTGCTTTCCAGACTTCTTCCAGCCAAAAAGAACAGGCTCATGCTGCCATTGATAAGGCGAGCGGCCGAGAACAAGCGACTGCTTTTTCCAGATGCAAGTACCGGAAAGGTAGAAACCTGCTTCCGAGAATGCCTTTCTGAAATTTAGACCTTCAGTATCTGCATGGAACACATAAATAGAAGCATCCTTCGCCATCACCGCTTCGGTGTTCTTAAACGCCTCAAGCAGAAAGTTGTAGAATGCTTCATTTCCCATATTGTCATTCTTGATTTTGCCAGCCGTACCTTCATAATTGACATTGTACGGAGGGTCGGTTACAACAAGATTTGCGAGTTTCCCGTCCATCAGTAGTGTGAAAGTGTCAGCCTTAGTGGAATCACCGCAGACGAGCCTGTGCTGCCCAAGCATCCAAATATCACCTTGCTTGGTGAGTTCAGGCTTTTGCAGTTCAGCATCCACATCAAAGTCATCATCATGAATACCGTCCTTAAGCGAATCCTTAAACAGCGCATCCAGTTCGGCAGGCTCAAAGCCGGTGAGGGAAACGTCAAAGTCCGCTCCCTGCAAATCTGCAATAAGAAAAGCCAGCTTATCCTTATCCCAATCACCGCTGATTTTATTAAGGGCGATGTTGAGAGCCTTTTCTTTTTCCTCATCCATTTCAATAACCACACACTCAACTTCCATGATGCCCATATCAAGAAGCACCTTCAAACGCTGGTGACCACCGACAACATGAGATGTGGTCTTATTCCATATAACGGGTTCAACATAACCGAACTGCTCGATGGAGCGTTTCAGTTTTTCGTATTCTGGGTCGCCGGGCTTCAAATCTTTTCGAGGATTGTAGTCGGCTGGAATCAACAGCTCAGTTTTCAGTTTTTCTATCTGCATATTTCTCAGCCGCCTTTCTTAAATTTGTGTACATGTTTACATCCTCCCACGGGAACAGACAGGAAGTGAAATGACCATAAACCGCTGTATCTGAGTAGA
>DIVP01000005.1 GCA_002422465.1 Peptococcaceae bacterium UBA6129
AATCGTTAGGGATGGGATAACAGCGGGGCAAATCCAGCCGATTGATGTTGCCTGTTTTGCCAACGTATTCACTGGGGGGATTGGGGTCGTCTGTAGTCCCTTCGCCGGAATTAATGTAGACTCGCAGGATGAGGAACACCTTGCTGCTGAAATAGTTGATTATTACCTCAACGGAGTAGCGTGTCATGACCGGTGATTCTATACGTTCCAAAATACTCGTGGCGCTCGGTGATTCACTGACAAGCGGCTATCCGTTTAATGCGGAGGATTCCTGGGTAGAAGCGCTCAGGCGAAAAACGGCGTGGCAGGTTATCAATGCCGGAATTTCCGGGGATACACTCGCGGATATGTTTTATAGGCTTAATAAGGATGTTCTCGTGTATCACCCGGATATTGTCATACTGATGGGCGGGACGAACGATATTTACCAGGGCATGAGCCAGCCTCAGCTCCAGCAAAGTTTTCTTTCAATTGTCGAGACGCTTAGGCAGCAAAATAGCGAGGTGCTGGTAGGGCTTCCGCTGCCGGTAGATGATCCCGGCGAGAGAACGCTGAAAATCTGGCGGGCGTGGCTGCAGGAATATTGCCGTGTACAGAAGCTGACTTTGATTGATTTTTACAGGGATTTTATCGATGAGCACGGGCGAATAAAGGAAGCGCTGCTCTTGGATGGCTGTCATCCGCGCATCATCGGCTATGAGACGATGGGAAAAAGAGCCATCCGGACATTTTGTGAATTAGGCTTGATTAAAGAAGTATAATTAATAATCCCCGGCGCAAAATTTTGCCCGGGGATATTAATTATTTAGAAATAGCAGAAAAATTATTATGAATACAAAAAAGACGGTCAATAATTAGCAGGAATTTAGCGAAAAATACAGAATAGTATATAGAATACAAAATGGTATTAATAGTAGTACGGGAGTGATACATGTGAGCGAGTATGATGCAACCTTAAAAGAACTTGATAATTTGCAGCTCAAACCGATCAGGGATATTGTTTACGAATCACTTAGAACAGCAATATTAAAAGGAGACCTCAAGGCGTGGGAGAGAATAGTCGAAAAAGATTATGCCGACAAGTTTAAAATCAGTCGTACCCCTGTCCGGGAGGCCATCAGGAAACTGGAAATTGAGGGTTTTATTGAATATATCCCAAGAAAAGGCGTAGTTGTAAAATCCTTTGACGCCGGAGAAATCAGCGAGATATACTCTATCAGAATGGCCCTCGAATGCCTTGCTATCAAATCAGCTATTCATAATATTGATGAGAAAGAGATTGCGCAGCTTGTCAGTATTGTTGAGGAAATGGAAAAAGCTGAGGTAAGAGGGAACATTATTGAGCTTTTCAGGTTATGCAAAGAATTCAACGAAGTGCTTTTAAATGCCAGCAAGATGCCAAGGTTAATCACGATAATCAATACATCGCAGGATTATCTGGAACGTTTTCGCAAGATAACCTTAGCCCAGCGTGTGCGCAGGACGAATGCGATTAATGAGCACCGTGCAATTCTTCAGGCAATTTTGAATAAAGAAGAAAGAAAAGCGCAGCAACTGGTAGCGAAACACCTTGAGGGTGCAAAAAAATCGCTCATGAAAACTTTACGGATAAAATAAGTGGACATTTTTATTTGAAATAGTTATTATTAATTAAATTGACCCTGAGAAAATAAATGCACAGGATACGGGATACCGTATGCCGATATACATTTATACATGAATGTACGGCAATCCATTAGATGAACCTATATACGCTAATTTTTGCAGAAGGAGACGGAGGTAATTTATATGACTGATACTACGAGAAAAATTGGGATCACAGACACGACGTGGCGGGACGCGCATCAGTCGCTGCTGGCCACGCGCATGAAAACAGAAGACATGCTGCCGATAGCAAAAAAGATGGATGAAATCGGCTATCATTCGATGGAAGTCTGGGGCGGCGCCACCTTTGACACCTGTATGCGTTTTCTGAACGAAGACCCTTGGGAGCGTCTGAGCAAGATCCGCCAGGCCCTCAAAAAGACAAAAATCCAAATGCTCCTGCGCGGGCAAAACCTCGTCGGTTACAAGCACTATGCCGACGACGTCGTCGAAGAATTCATCAAAAAAACCGCAGCGCACGGCATGGATATCTTCAGAATCTTTGACGCCATGAACGACGTGCGCAACCTATCCAAAGCCATGGAAACAGCCAAAAAAGAAGGGGCACACGTCCAGGCCACCATCTGCTATACCATCAGTCCCGTCCATAACCTCGAATACAACCTGAAAATAGCCCAGCAACTAGTCGACCACGGTGCAGACTCCTTTTGCATCAAAGATATGGCCGGTATACTTAAGCCTTACACAGCATATGAACTCGTCGGCGAACTCAAGAAAAAATTCCAACTGCCCGTGCAGCTGCATACCCACTACACCAGCGGCATGGCCTCAATGATGTACCTCAAGGCCATAGAAGCGGGAGCCGACGTCATTGACACAGCCATCTCCACGATGGCCATGGGGACGTCGCAGCCGGCCACCGAACCGATGGTAGCCACGCTGCAGGATACACCCTACGATACCGGGCTAAACCTCGCGGCCTTAAAAGAAATAGCTGAAGAATACCAGGCCATCCGGAAAAAATACAAAGCCTTTGACGTCTACCAGGCCGGCGTCGATACCAACGTCCTCCTCTACCAGGTGCCCGGCGGGATGCTTTCAAACTTCATCACCCAACTGCAGCAACAAAATGCCCTGCACAGAATGCCCGAAGTACTCGCCGAAGTGCCGAAAGTCAGAAAAGACCTAGGTTACCCGCCGCTCGTCACGCCGACCAGCCAGATCGTAGGAACCCAGGCCGTCATGAACGTCTTATTGGGACCCTACAAAATGGTGACCAACGAAGTGCGCGCCTATCTCAAGGGGGCCTATGGAGCGACCCCCGGTCCGGTCAACGAAGAACTGCGCAAGCAAATTATCGGCGACGAGAAAGTTATCACCGGCCGTCCGGCCGATGAACTCGAGCCGCAGCTTGCACAGGCCAGGAAGGAAATCGGCATCTACCTCCAGAAGGAAGAAGATGTACTTTCCTACGCGATTTTCCCACAGGTGGCCAAACAATTCCTCGAGGAGCGCTATGCTGCGAAAACCAATGTCGATTTTAAGCTGGCCCAGGAAAATGAGGCAGCTTTTGGGACTAAGGTATACCCGCTCTAAAGTGTTAAATACAGTTAAACAGAAATACCATGATTATAGAGCCTTATTATAAAGTAACAAAAAGAAGGGGTGAGCATTCTGAACTGCACGCCCCTTCTTTTTGTTACTCTTTGAAGACTATACAGCACCTGTTTAATTGTAATTGACAATTTTATTTCACACATAGATTTTTTTCTTCGTAATCGAGTACAATTAATTTAAACGATTTTTATACTTACTGTATATCTGTTTGGCAGCCTGATAGTGCTATATTGATAGTATTGAAAGAATCTGTCCGGATTTTGAAAAGGAGGTAAGTAGATGGTTTCTTTAGTAGTTTTGAATTGCAAAGGCGTGACAATGGATTTTGGCAAGCCTACCTGTGAAGCTATTGCGGTATCCGGAGATAAGATTTTCGCTCTTGGCACTAACGAAGATATCAGTAAACTGATCGGCAGCTCGACGAAGGTAATCGACGCTAATAATGCGTCAGTCCTCCCGGGGTTTATAGACTCACATGTACATTTAATGCAAACGGGATTAAACAAAGCGGTGGCAAACCTGAAGGAAGTTAAAGACAACGCGGAGTTTTTCCGTGTCCTCTTGGAACACGAGAAAACTTTAGATAATAATGAATGGCTGCGGGGTTTTGGTTATAATGAGACCTTGTTTATTGAAAAACACCTTCCTTCAATTGAGGAGCTTGATAGAATTTTCCCCGAAAGACCTGTTTTTTTAACAAGAACGGATTCACATTCCTGTTTTGTTAACCGCAAGGCCTTTTCTTTGTTAAATATACCCGCAGAAACCAGCGGTGTTGAAGTCGATTCAAGAGATAATGTTACAGGAATATTAAAGGGTTTGGCAAATTCAACGGCGAGAAAACAAATATTGGATAATCATATTGAAGCTGACACCCGTAAAAAAGCCCTGACACGAGCATGCATAGACGCTTTGGCCGAGGGGGTCACTACAATCCATGCGCTTGAGGGCGGGGAGGTATTTAGTGAATTAGATGTAGAGACATTTTTAGATGTCCAGAATAGTCTTCCAGTGAGGACTGTTTTATATCATCAAACTATGGACATACAAAAAGTGCTGCGGGAAGGTTTGCCGAGAATAGGCGGATGTATCATAGTCGATGGTTCTCTAGGGTCACGTACGGCTGCATTATTTGAGCCGTATTGCGACAGTCCAACAACAGGTAGCTGCTATTTTGAACAACGCCAGATTGATGAATTTGTCTTAGAGGCTCATAAAAACAACCTTCAGATAGCAATGCATACGATTGGCGACAGGGCTATTGAAATGTTGCTTTGTGCTTACGAAAAGGCATTAGAAGAATATCCAAGAAAAGACCATAGACATAGGTTTGAGCATTTTTCAGTCCCTACGTATGATCAGGTAGTCAGAGCCGGGAAATTGGGAGTAAGCGTTTCTACGCAGCCTGTGTTTGACTATTATGGGGGAAGAGAGAACGGTCTTCATCTGAAAATCCTTGGTCCGGAGAGAAAAAAAAGAGCCTATATGCAGAGAACTCTGATTGAGGCTGGAATTCTGTTATCGGGAAGCTCTGACAGTGATGTGTCACCCATTTCGCCGCTGCTGGGCATTTATTCAGTACTATTAAACAGTAAGCCTGCAGAAAGGCTGTCATTATTTGAAGCCATTAAGATGTTCACAATAAATAGTGCAAAACTTGCTTTTGAAGAGGATAAAAAGGGCACTGTAACAGTAGGAAAATTAGCGGATATAGTTATACTTGACAGAGATATTTTCACATGTCAACCGGAGGATTTAATCAAGGTGAAAGTTGACAAGACCATAATTGGAGGGAAAGTCGCCTATACGAGACCGTTATAGATGCACGCGAATTATTTAGTTTTTCATAAGAACACGCGCGACCATTAACCCTAACTGCAGTTGTAATCTATGCTGTGTATTCTCCGGATTCAATCCTGTTAATTTGTAAATCCGGTTCAATCTGTATTTGATGGTATGTCTATGGAAATAAAGGGCTTTGGCAGTCTCGGTATAACTGTTGTTATAATTCAGGAATGTTTCCAGTGTCTTAACCAGTTCGGTATTATATTTATTGTCACATTCAATCAAAGGGGAAATTGTTCTTTGATAATACTTAAAGAGTTCCTCTTCGTCAAAATTACCTGCAAAAAGGGTGTAAGGACCCAGTTCATCATATGAAATGGTATAATCATTTCTATAGATACGAGCGCCAATTGACAGGGCTTGTAATGCTTCCTGATAGCTCCTGGTGATTTCCGAAAAATTTATATATTTACGACCTATACCTATAGATATTGTTATTTTTAGTTCGCTTTTTATTGTTTTTTTTAATAAACCGGCTGTTTTAAGGACTTCTTCATTATCGAATTCATTAACTACCTGTAAAAGGATTATAATATTATTGTTCTTGTATTTAACCAAAGCCTGGTGTTGATAAGAATTAAGGCAAAAGCGCACAGAATAAAGAAGATGTTCTTTAATTTCATGTATTTTCTTCTCGGTATTAGCCGATAACAATTCAGCAAAATTATCTATTGACAAAGTTAATATTACGAAACTTTTTGTCAGGTCATATCCTAGGTAATTTGCCCGCCGCTTGATATTTTGTTCGGAAACTAAATTGTTTTCAAGCAGATCATCGAGAAAATCCCCTTTGATTCGGTCCTCTGTTTCTAAGATTGTTTTTTGTTTGATGATTTCCAGGATACTAATGGTTGCTGCGGAAGAAACGGCGATTTTCTCCAGCTCATCAATAACGTCGTGAGCATCATTTTCCATTATCACCGAGATGAAGCCGTGCAGGTCATTTCCAACAAGCAGCGGTTGAAGGTATTGCTCCGGAACACTGACTTTACATTTTATCTTGATAGGCTGTTTAATACTTGTGATTCGGTAATCTTTGGAAAGCGCCTGGTATTCAGCTTGCGTTTCCTTTGGAATAACAAAAGGTGAATCCTCTGCGAGACCATGATAACTTAAGATGTTGTAATTCATATCAAATATTCTTACGGGTAAATTAACCAGTTCGAACAAAACTTTAGCAAGCTGGGACAACCCTTGATTATTTAGAATAATATCAGTCATTCTATTAACAATTCTATGAGTATATTCCAGCATCTCCGTTTGGTTGTTGATTATTCGTTTGGTAATAGCCTTAGTTATTTCAGTGAAAATGACATCCTTATTTATCTCGATAAGGGGAAAATCGTATTCATCACATTGCCTGATAAGTTCAGCGGGTATACCATGAAGATAATAGCCGGTTTGAATTGCCAGACCGGCAAGCTTTCGTTCAGCCAGAACGGGTATTAAATCAGAAATTAAACCAGGATTATCAGCCATACCAAAGGCTGTTGTAATTAACAGTTCGCTTTCCTGCAAAAGACTTATGGCATCGAGCACTTCAATAACGTTTACCCATCTGATTTCCCGGTTTAATCCGTTTTTACCGGCAATAATCTTTGCATCTTTCATAACTTCAAGCGAGAGAGCTGTCCCGATTGTCATATTTCTCATCGTCTTACCACCTTCTCATACCTGTTCTGCTTAAAGCATACCACAGTAAATTTGCCGAGTGATTTTTTGTTTTCAGTTAATTTTAACCTGACTAACTTGGCGTAAGTCTCCCGCTTCTGTAAGCGGGAGTATAACGCCAACTAAGTCATGCATTCGCAGTTCTAAGATTCAGAGGGTGTTGAATCACCCTCTGAATTAAGACCTTGCTTCAATTATACAGTATTAGAAGGATAATTATATAGGAGGGGAAAAGGTGCTTGATATTGTAATTAAAAATGGCGCGCTCGTTAATTTTCAAGATGGAAATTTTGAGGAATTAAACCTGGGGATAAAGGATGGGAAGATTGCAGCTTTGACGAAAGAGGTAATCAAGGGAAGGCAGGAAATCGACGCTGACAAAATGATTGTAGCTCCCGGATTTATCGATATACATATGCACGAAGATCCCATAGTGACAGAAGGCAATAAAAGAATTGTAGCGGAAGAAATCACTAAATTATCGGCAGCAATGGGTGTTACAACCGCTATCGGAGGTTGTTGCGGAACCGGGATGGGGGATGTAGCTGAATACTATAAGATAATTGATAACGATGGTCTTTCTGTAAACATGGGCTTATATACGGGATATTCTTCATTAAGACAAAAAATAGGGATAGAGGATCGTTATGCTCCAGCCAAAAAAGACGAAATCGAAAAATTGAAGAATTTAATCCGTACCGACCTGGCTGCAGGCGCCATCGGACTTTCCTTCGGAATAGAGTATACGCCCGGTAGTACTACCAACGAAATAATTGAGGTTGGGAAAGTTGTTCGGGAATTTCCCGGGAGGTCTATATCGGTACACTGCCGGCATGATGCAGGGATGGGCATAGAAGCTATCAAGGAAGCAATTTACCTGGGTTGGGTTACGGCTGTACCTGTTCAAATATCCCATCTGGGTAGCTGCACCGCCTTTGGCATGATGGAAGAGAGCTTAACAATCATTGAAAAGGCCAAGCAGGCGGGGATAGACCTAATGTCTGATTGTTATCCTTATAACGCCTTTAGTACCTCTATCGGCTCAGCAGTATTTGATGAGGGCTGTTTTGAAAGATATAAAGCTACATTCAGCAATTTATTAGTCTTAGAAGGAAAGTATAAAGGTTGCCACTGCACAAAGGATAGTTTTCACTACTTGCGCGAATATGAACCGGAAACCAAGGTCTCCGCTTTTATGATGGACGACGAGGAGGTTGCCAAAGCTATACTTCACCCGGATGTCTTGATATGCAGTGATGGTTTATTCCGAAACAACCAGGGGCATCCACGGGGGGCAGGAGCCTTTCCGCGTTATTTATCTCATTATGTACGCGAAAAGGGAATGATACCGCTCTTGGAGGCGCTAAGTAAAATCACGATAAAGCCCGCTCTTCGTCTGGGATTAAGAAATAAAGGACAATTAGATATTGGAAAAGATGCTGATATCGTTATATTTAATGCGGATGAAATAAAGGATACCTCTACATATCAACAACCGGCTGCACCTCCGTTGGGAATAGATTATGTTCTGGTTAATGGTGTTTTAGCTGTTGACAGAGGCAGATTAACCGGGAACAAACCGGGAAGGGCTATACGTTTATCCGATAGCTAATTATAAAGGGCATATCTGTGAGGCGCATAATAAGTGGCTATCTCAAAGGGGATAGCCATTTTCCTATGTGCGCCCGGATATTCAATTAATGGGTAGCCTTCGAGCCGATTTCAGTTGCTTTAACTGCGTTGTTATACAGATAGTATAAAAGGACAAGCGGCACATCTGCCCGCCAGGCTAATGAAAAGCCTTAAATAATTGTGATAAGCTCAAACTACGTTAACCTACCTGATTATTAAAAATTTAAAAATGATATGGTGGTGGCTTCGATGGGTTATCCGGTATTAGAAATAGATTTGGAAAAAATACGCTTAAATACAGCGCACCTGGTGGGCTTTTGCCACCGGATGAATATTGAGGTCATGGGTGTTACTAAAGGAGTATGTGCTTTAGCTCCAATTGTAAAGGCATTTTATGACGGAGGAATAAGAAAATTCGGGGATTCCCGTTTGCAAAATATAAAGACTATGAGAGATTCCGGGTTCAAGCATCCAATTTATCTGCTCAGAATCCCGATGCCCTCGGAGGCGGAAGATGTTGTCGGATTGGCAACTGGCAGCTTCAATTCAGAGATAGAAACAATAAAGCGATTGTCTGCTAAAAGCAGCAGTAATAAGACAAAACATAAAGTAATCCTGATGGTTGATGTGGGAGACCGCAGGGAAGGCATTATGCCCGAAGACTTGTTGGACTTTGTAAAGCAGATCCTCGAACTGCCGGGAATTGAATTAGAGGGTTTGGGTACGAATGTCGCTTGTTTTGGGGGAGTTTTACCTGATAAAAATAATGTTGGAATCCTCTTTGATTTGGCCGAACAGGTAAGAAAAAGATTTGGAATCGCGCTACAAACTATTTCCGGTGGTAATACGGCAACATTGCCACTTGTTGAAAAAGAGGGGCAGACTCTAAATATAACTCAACTAAGACTTGGCGAAGCCATTTTACTGGGGAAGGATACGTCAAACTACAGAGATGTACCGGGAACGAGCGATAAAACAATACGGTTATTAACCGAGGTCATTGAGGTAAAAGTAAAGCCGTCACTTCCACAGGGGCATATCGGCAGAAGCGCTTTCGGGGTTATTCCCGTATATAAAGATACGGGACCTATGCTAAGAGCGATAACGGCATTAGGCAGGCAAGATTGCATTATCGAAGGAATTAAACCGCTAGATAAGGCCATTAAAATACTCGGGGCCAGCAGTGATCATTTGCTGCTGGATATAAATCAGGCTAGACATATTTCTGTGGGATCGCTTGTTGAATTTGAAGTGTCCTATGCCGCTATGATTAGTCTTATGCTTTCTAATTATATAGAAAAGAGGTATGTCACTATTACCTAACCCAGCGGTACTCGTTAAATATTCATAAAATACCGGCGCAAGGAGTGTAAAAGTATGCGTAATTACCAAGAGATAAAACTATGGGAAAATACTAGTGTCCAGGAATGGAATGATTGGAAGTGGCAGCTAAAAAATCGCATTACCAGTACCGAACAGCTTAAACAGGTGATAAATTTAAGCAAAGATGAAGAGGAAACAATTGATAACTGTCTGAAAAAGCTGCGCATGGCAATAACTCCTTATTATGCGCTTTTAATGGATCCGAATAATCAGCAATGCCCAATCCGAAAACAGGCGGTACCTGTTAATAAAGAATTACATATTACACGATTCGATATGGAGGACCCGTTACACGAAGATATAGATTCGCCTGTTAAAGGCCTGACCCATCGCTATCCTGACCGGGTTCTGCTATTAATCACGGACCAGTGTTCGATGTACTGCCGGTTTTGTACGCGCAGAAGATTTGCAGGCGCTAACGACAGAGCAAAAAGTATGGAAGAGATAGATCTCGCAATTGATTATATTCGAAAAACACCTGTAGTTAGGGATGTAATCCTCTCGGGAGGGGATGCCTTACTTTTAGAAGACGCTTTTTTGGAAAGCGTGCTTCGCAAGATAAGGGATATCCCGCATGTTGAGATAATCAGGATTGGCACCCGTGTTCCTGTGGTATTGCCGCAACGTATTACCGACGAACTCTGTCGCATGATAATGAAGTATCATCCTGTTTACGTCAATACACATTTCAATCATCCCAGCGAAATAAATAACGTATCTGCTGAGGCTTGCGCCCGTTTGGCTAATGCCGGTATACCGCTGGGAAACCAAAGCGTTCTTTTAGCCGGAATCAACAATTGTCCCGAAGTGTTGAAAAAATTGTCTCATGAACTGTTAAAAATCAGGGTGCGCCCGTATTATTTATATCAGTGTGACCTTTCGCAGGGAATTGAACATTTTAGAACACCCGTTGCCGTAGGGATCCAAGCTATTGAAAAATTACGGGGACATACATCTGGTTTGGCTGTACCGACTTATGTGGTAGACGCCCCGGGTGGAGGAGGGAAAATCCCGGTTATGCCGCAGTATCTCATATCTCAAGCGGATTCCGGTGTTACCCTGCGTAACTATAAAGGAAACATCTATAACTATACAGAACCAAAACACTTATCTGACCCGGAAAGCATATGTTCACTCTGTGGCAAAACGCACTAGAAAAATTAATTAACTTGGAAACAGGGGATAAAAGATGTTCAGCGGGGTAAAAAGAAAACAGCTGTTTGCTGATGCCGGGCTATTAGCAGTAGCAATTATTTGGGGTTTTAATTTTGTGGTAATTAAGTCGGTAATAAACGAGCTTGCTCCGATGGTATATCTGGGCATTAGGTTTACCTTGGCTTTTATGATATTAGTGTGTATATCGCCGAAGGTGTTATTTCAAAATACTAAAAAAAATATTATCAGGGCTTTGGGAGTCGGTCTGCTGCTTTTTGGTGGATTTGCCGCACAAACGATAGGCTTGAGTTATACAACGCCTGCTATTTCCGGATTTTTGACGGTTGCATATATCGTTTTTGTGCCTTTGATAATTGGGTTATACAAAAAAAAATACCCGGGGCATCATATAGTCCTGGGTGGTAGTTTGATTCTAACGGGTATTGGGATACTATCTATAAAAGGCACCTTGCTTTTAGGATTCGGGGAAGCTCTAACGCTGGTTTGCGCCCTTCTTTTTGCGCTCCATATCATAGCGCTTGATTGTACAACTCAGAAAATGAGTTCGTTTTTCCTTACAACAGTTCAACTTGGCGTTGTGGGAATATTGTCACTGTTCTTCGCCCTTTTCTATGATTCATTCCCGGCGTTCATCTCGATGAAAGGGTGGCTTGGGATAGTATTTGGGTCTCTTTTGGGCAGTATTGGAGGATACTTTGGGCAGACAATTGCGCAACGCTACACCTCTCCTTCGCATGTCGCAATTATTATGAGCACAGAAGCGGTGTTCGCGTTATTATTCTCACTATTATTTGGCATCGAAAAGATGAGCGCCAGAACATTTCTGGGGTTTGCCGCAGTATTTATCGGGGTATTAATTGTGGAGATGTTTTCGATTTACTCTACTCAACCAATAGCGGGGCAATTAAAAGACCCAATTGCAGCTGAAAGCTGTCCGGACTCTTCTCGGGATTGAGCCCTGTAATTTCAGTAATTCTGTTTAGTCTGTATCGAAGGGAGTGTCTGTGGATAAACATACGCTCAGCCGTTTCCTTAATACTGCTGTTGTTATGCAAAAAAGTTTCCAGTGTGTTAACTAACTCACTGTTATGCTTCTGGTCATATTTGTATAAAGAAGCGACAGTATTGTTAAAAAAGCAAAGAAGAGCCTCGGAATCATTATTACCGGTAAAAAGGCGATACATTAATAAGCTATCATAGAACAGGACATTATTCGTTTTGGATAGTTTTTTCCCGATTTCAACGGCTTGCTGAGCTTCGCGGAAACTCTTGGGGAGGTCTTTAATATCGGCATAAGACGAGCCAATGCCAATAGTAAGTGTTAAAGGAAGCTCATTATTGACGGCTTTTCTGATCACTTCGGTTATTTTAAAGGTTTCTTCACGCCCTGAAGCAGGTTTAACCTGTAACAGGGCAATTATTTTATCGCCTTTATATTTTAAGAGGAATTGTTTTTGCTCGGAACGAAAGCAAAAACGAACCAGGGAAAGAAGCCGACGCTTGATTTCCTGCACTTCAGGTTCGCTTTTTATCTGGCTTAAGTGTTTAAAGTTGTCTATATCAAAACACAGAACCGAAAAACTCATATTCAAGTCATAGCCAAGGTAATTTGCACGACGGGATATATTCTCTTTCGAATGAAATCTTTCCTCCATCAAGTCATCCAGAAAATCCCCGCTGATCCTCTCCTCAGCTTCCCACACGGCTTTTTCTTTCAACATTTCCAGAGTGCAGGTCGTGGAGGCTGATGTTATGGCAGTTAAATCCATGTCCCCTATCGTTTGGCTGTTTGCTAGCACAGAGATATATCCGTAGATATCGCTGCCTGTTATTAAGGGGCTAAGAACCTGAGCGGGAATATGTTGCTGAGGCTTGTCAATAATCAGCAGTGAAGAAAGCCCAACGGTATCTGTGCTTAATATTTTTGTGCTGCAGAGCGTCTGGTATTCAAGTCTCATATTCATGGGACTAATATACCTGGAGTCAACGGCTAGCTTTGCATAAGCGAGAAGGTTAAAGTTCCTGTCAAAAATACGAACCGGGGCGTCTATTAATTCAGCAAGGATGCCGGCAATTTCGGTAAATCCCTCACCCTTTAATACTACATGGGTAAAGCGTTGGTGAATATTTTGCGCATATTCAAGCAGCTCGACCTGAGTATTAACCACTTTTTTCAGGATAGCCCTGGTTATTTCATTAAAAGCTGCGGTTGGGGGCAGTTCGAGGAGCGGGAATTTATATTCATCGCATTGTTTGATTATGTTAGCCGGGATTTCTTTCAGGTAATAACCGGTTTGGATAGCCAGACCGGCCAAATTGCGTTTTGCCAGAAAGGGTATGAGTTCGTCGAGCAGTTGAGGATTGTCGGCAAGGCCAAACGCTGTCGTAATAAGCAGTTCACCTTCCTGAAGGAAATTGATTTCGTCGAGCACCTCAAGAATATTTACCCATCTTATTATTCTGTCTAAACCCTCTTTGCCTGCTATTACTCTGGTTTGTGCCAAATGGTCCAGTTGCAGAGCCTCACGGATTGAAATGCCCATACTTAACACCTCATTGCTGCTTGCATTTTTATATTCTCATCATACCATATATACATAATGTATAAATTGATTTTCTTTTATTTAGACTGTCATGCTAAAGATAATGATATTAGAGGTATGGTACACTAAACGTAATTCGTGGATTTTTCTTATTTCAAGTAAAATTTGGAGGAAATAAAATGAATGAATTATCCGGCAAAAACAGATTGATGAAAGAAGTAGATGCAATTTCACGGGAAATACGTGAAATAGCAAAGTGGTTATATCTGAATCCTGAAACCCCAAGAGAAGAAAGAAAGGCTGTCGAGTATCTGACAGCGTATTTACATAAAAACGGGTTTGAAATTGAAAGAAATACAGCAGGATTAGAGACTGCCTTTATCGCTAGATACAAGAAATATTCCGGTGGCCCCAGAGTTGGGTTTTTAGCGGAGTATGATGCTTTGCCGGGCGTCGGACATGGGTGCGGACACAATCTGATTGCCGCATCCTGTATAGGTGGGGCGGTCGCGCTTGCAAAGGTACTCGACGGGCCCGGGGAAATAATTGTTTTTGGTACACCGGACGAGGAATATGACGGTGGGAAAATATTGATGGCACAAGCTGGTGTTTTCAAAGGACTTAATGCTGCTATGCAGATTCATTTTTGGAATACCAAGGGCTTTATCGGCACCTCATCCTCACCTCACCAGACCATGGTAATAAGCTTTAAAGGCAAGGCCTCCCATTCCGCAGCTACCTCCTCAGAGGGCATAAACGCACTGAACGCGGTTTTAATTTCCTTTGCTGGGCTGCACGCTCTCCAGCAGAATTTAAGACCGGGGACAAAGCTGCCGGCCACTATTACACATGGAGGAGGCTCTCCCAATGCTGTTCCTGAGTTTGCCCAGTTCCGTATCCATGTCACAACGGTTGAAGCGGATTATCTGCCGAAGGTTGTTGAAAAGGTTAAAAATTGTGCCAGAGCCGGCGCTCTCGCTACCGGAGCTGAAGTGGATATCTGGGAAGGGCCTGTATATAAAAGCTTGCCCTATAACAAGCCGCTTGCTAATGTTCTCAGGCGTCAGATTGAAGAATTAGGCTACGAATTAGAGGATGCCCACGGATTACAGGCTGCCACAGATGTAGGTAATGTCGGCTGGGAGTGTCCCACGGTTTTTGGATTAATGGACCTCGGAACCAACGCTCTTTTGCACAGCCGGGAGTTTGCCGATGCTACAGTCGGCGAACAAGGAAAAAAAGGCGTTATAGACGCTGTTAAGGCAATGGCCTTTTCAGCCCTGGAAATAATCGAGGATGAAGAGCTATGTAAAGTCATTGATGCTGATTATCGGGCGGTTATATTTGGAGGGAGGTAGAGCTATGGCGGCAGATATTGTGATTGAAAGAGGAAGAATTATCACAATGGTTCCCTTATTACCTGTGGCTGAGGCTGTAGCAATCAAGGATGGCCGGATACTTGACGTTGGCAGCCGGGAACGGGTAAGGAACTGGATAGGTCCGGAAACACAGGTAATAGACGCTTTTGGCAAAACAGTATTGCCGGGTTTCACCGATAGTCATATCCATCTGACTCCCACTGGCTTGGATATGATGAAAATCGACCTTGGCGGATGTAGAAGTGTTGAGGATATACAGAAGCTGGTAGCGGAAAAAGCTGCGAAGAGTTCAGCCGGTCAATGGATTTTAGGCGCCGGATATAACGAGATGACTTTTCAGGAGATGCGGCCTCCAACACGGCAGGAGTTAGATGCTGCCGCGGGAGCAAACCCGGTTTGCTTGACTCGTCTTGATTCCCACTCGGGAGTAGTAAATTCACAGGGATGGGAAAAACTCAATATGCCTGCGGATACACAAGGCATTGGTATTGACGAGATTTCGGGGGAGCCAAATGGCAACGTCAGAGGGGAAGCGAATAATTTTGTCCGTAATGCTATGCATGGCCTGATAGACAATACAACAAGAAAAGAGGCCTTGCATCAAGCGGCGAAGATGCTTTTAACTCACGGCATAACGTCTGTTCATGCCATGGAGGGCGGGAAGCTCTTCTCTGATCTTGATGTAGAGGTCCTTTTAGAGGAAGAGCCCAGACTGCCAATACATGTACGGACGTATTGGCAGACCACCGATATTGCCAAGGTCTTAAAAAAAGGCTTAAAGCAGATTGGTGGCTGTATTCTTATTGACGGTTCGATCGGCTCACGAACGGCCGCTTTGCTGGAACCTTACTCCGATGCTCCCGATGAGTCTGGGGTCCTGTACTTTAAGGCAGATGAGCTGGAAAAGTTTGTCCTGGAGGTTCACAGGGAAGGACTGCAAATGACTTTCCACGCTATCGGGGATGCAGGTATAGAACAGATTATTACCGCCTATGAAAAAGCCCTGCTTGCAGCGAACAGGATCGGACATCGCCATAGGATAGAGCACTTTTCGCTGCCGTCTTATTCGCAAGTCGAGCGTTGTGTTAAAGCAGGGATTATTCTATCTATACAGCCGGGGTGGGCCTATCCGAACGCTCTAACAAAGTTTACATTACCTGCAAGATTAGGCAAAAGAACGGACAGAGCTTACCCTGTCGGCAGTTTACATATGGCCGGGGCGAAAATGTGCGGCGGGTCCGACAGTCCGGTTTTCTCACCTTCTGTCCTTATCGGGATACAAGGGGCGGTAGCTCATTACCGCTGTGAGGAAAGGATGTCCTTTCCAGACGCTATAGCAATGTACACTACCGGGGCGGCATGGGCCGGTTTTGAGGAACGTATCAAGGGGAAAATTGCCCCCGGCTACCTGGCGGATATTGTCTTGCTTGGAGGAGATCTGTTGAATACACCAACGGAAGCAATAGGCAGTATTCCTATCGAAAAAACTATTGTCGCGGGGAGAATAGCATATAGCTCGGAGGCGTAAAATTGCCTATTTGCGATGAAAGCGAGGTGGATAAAAAGAAAGGCTGGTAAATAATGCAAACCATAAAAAAGGAGGAGTATTATGTCGATTGGAACTAATCAACAACCAGAAAAGAAGGGTATTGCAGCCTTTAGGGTTCCTCATGTTTATGTATTACTATTTTTCATTCTGATTTTCGTGGCAATTTTAACGTACCTCATTCCGGCAGGAGAGTTCGTACGCGTGAAGGATGCGGGCACCGGACGTATGATCATCGACCCCCTAAGCTATCATTTTGTGGATACCGGCCAGCCTGCCAAATTCTTTGACTTGTTCATGGCTATTCCCAGAGGTATTGCGGCGGCTGTGGATGTCATGTTCATGGTCGTTCTGTGCATTGCCGGTATGGAAATTATCAACAGGACCGGCGCTATGCAGAGCGGAGTTACCCGTTTGATGAAAGCCATGCGCGGCAAGGACACTGCCTTATTGGTTATCGCCATGATAGCTTTTGGCGTCCTTGGAGGGTTTGTTGGTTGGGCAGAAGGCATCTTGATGTTCGTTCCTCTTATGACAGCCCTGTGTCTTGCTCTGGGATATGATGCCATCCTGGCGATGGGGATTACTGTGGTAACAGCCACTGCCGGCTTTACGACGGGACCTACCAATATTTACACTCAGGGTGTAGCTCAGGGGCTTTTAAAACTGCCGCTTTTTTCCGCAATGAATTTCCGCATTGTAACCTGGGTTATAATTCTGATACCTACCATGTGGTACATGCTGCGTTATGCTAAGAAGATCAAAAAAGATCCGACAAAGAGCGCAGTTTATGGGGAGAAGCTTGCCATAAGCACTGTTACCCTGGATGAAGATTCTGTATTGACTACCAGGCATAAACTGGTCCTCGTGACTATGGTTGTAGGTCTGTTTTTGGCGGTTTGGGGTTGTATGAAATGGGGCTGGTATATGAAGGAGATCGGCGCCGTCATAACAGCCAGCGGGGTAATTGCGGGTATCATTGCCGGTCGTAAGCTGAACGACATTGCCGAGGATTATGCGGCAGGAGCCAAGCTTATCATCGGCGCAGGCCTGACCATTGGGATGGCCCGCGGCGTTCTGGTAATCATGGAAAACGCCAAAATCATCGACTCCGTTATCTTTTACCTGGCAAGCGCTGTGCAGCATTTGCCGACTGCCCTGACTGCCGTGGGCATATACGGGGTTCAGTTGATTATTAGCTTATTTATCGCGTCAGCCAGCGGACAGGCCGTAACTACTATCCCGATACTCGGCCCTGTGGCTGAATTGGCGGGTTCGACCCAGCAGGTTGCTGTCCTCGCTTTCCAGTATGGTGATGGCTTCACCAATATGCTGACACCCACTGCGGCCACACTTTGGGCAGCTCTGGCCATGACTGGGGGCATACCCATCACAAAGTACTGGAAATTCGTATGGCCGTTGATGTTGATCTGGTTTGCCTTTGGCGCCATCTTTGTTACTGTGGCTAACTTCATGCACTTAGGACCATTCTAAAAGCCAGAATTGAAGTAATGGCCTGAATGCATATAAAAGTCTCGTGTTCAGGCCATTACAAATTTTCGGGTCAACTAGCTAAGGAAAGGATGTATACAGTATGCTTGGGTCAAAATACGGAATACACCGCTCACTACAGCCGACGGGCGTATTGCCGCAAGGCGCCTGGAAAATCGATAATACCATGAAAATATATGACAATGAAATACTAATTGATGTTTCAGTATTAAATATTGACGCGGCCAGTTTCACGCAAATCAAGAAGGCGGCTAATAAATCAGAGGAAAAAATTAAGGAGATTATCCTGGGGATTGTTCGAGAAAGGGGTAAACACCACAATCCCGAAACAGGCTCAGGCGGTATGCTAATAGGAATTGTAACCCAAATAGGCTCAGAGCTTAAGGGTAAAATTGACCTTAAAGAAGGAGACCGGATAGCAACCTTGGTTTCATTATCTCTGACTCCTCTTAATATAAAAAAGATTAAGGCTTTGCATCTGAACCGGGATCAGGTCGAAATAGAAGGACAGGCTATCCTGTTTGAGAGCGGAATATATGCGAAATTGCCGGAAGATATGCCGGAAACACTGGCGTTGGCAGTGCTAGATGTTGCAGGCGCACCGGCTCAGACAGAGCGCTTGGTAAAGCCGGGGGATACCGTAGTGCTGATAGGCGGAGGGGGCAAATCAGGGGTTCTGTGTATGTATGAAGCCAGAAAAAGAGCCGGTATAACAGGAACAATAATTGGCATCGGTTCCAGTGAAAACAGTTGTCAGCGCATGCTTGAGCTGGGCTGGGCCGATCATGTCATCAGGGCGGATGCAACCGATGCCCTGGCAATAATGGAAGCAGTGGCCAAGGTAACCGCAGGACGCCTAGCTGACGTAACCATAAACTGTGTTAATATTCCGGGCACAGAAATGTCCTCAATTATGGCCACGAGGGATAGGGGTACCGTTTATTTCTTCTCTATGGCTACAAGCTTCACCGCAGCAGCCCTCGGAGCCGAGGGGGTAGGCAAGGATGTCTCCATGCTTATCGGAAATGGATATGCGTTCAGGCACTCTGATATAGCGCTTAACCTCATGAGGGAAAGTAAAAAACTCAGGGAACTCTTTGAGCGTCTCTATATTTAGGAATTGATAGAAGGTTGGTCGGGATGCTGCTGGATTTAGTAATAAAAAACCATATCAAAACGCTCTCTATTATTGGAATGGCTAAAAACGTCGGCAAAACAGTTACATTCAACCATCTGGTAAGAGAGGCATCTGAACGCGGAATGCGTTTGGGACTTACCTCTATAGGCCGGGATGGAGAGAAAAAGGACTCGGTCTATTTAACGCCCAAGCCAAGAATATATGCACCTGCGGGGGTCTTAATCGCGACCGCTCAGGGCGGATTGAAAAACAGCGAGGCAAAAACAGAAATAATCAAACATACCGGATTTTCCACAGTCATGGGAGAAGTAGTGGTAGCAAGGGTGAGCAGTGCAGGCTTTGTGGAACTGGTAGGGCCGACATTAATCAAGCAGCAAAAAAGCATTATCGAGTATATGTCCGGAATGGACGTCAGTTTGATTATGCTTGATGGGGCTTTCGACAGGATCAGTTCCGCGTTCCCAACCGTATCAGAAGGCACTATTCTGGCTACTGGGGCAGCCGTTGCACCAGGAATGGAGGATGTGCTTTATAAAACCAGGGACAGAATCGAGCGGTTCTCTTTAGCTCAGGCGGACAGCAGTATAACCAGTTTATATTCAGGCAGTAATCCGCTTGATAATACCAAGGTTGTCCTGATAGACAAAAATAATCAAATCAAAGAGTTTAAAACACCGGGTTCTCTAGTAGCGGGTGAAATAATAGCTGCCGCGATAACCCCTGATATTAAAACTGTTTTATTACCCGGAGCCGTAGGGAATAAAGTGCTGGAAAAGCTTACGGAAGTTCTGGAGGGCCTGGGAGAGTTAGAATTGGTGATTAGAAACGGAGCGAACCTTTTTAGTGACAGAAGAGTTTGGCAGAGGTATAGGACCAAGGGCGGTACAATCAAGGTATTAGAGCCGATTAGTTTATTGGCTGTGACACTTAACCCAACTTCGCCGGTCGGCGGCGGTTTTGATCCGGAGGCATTTCTTAAATTAGGCGAAAAGATATTAGCCCCTTACCCCGTGCTAGATGTGGTTATGGGCAAAACGGTGTTTTTGATTGATAGGAGGAAATAGTATGCCGCAGCTAGACCTGAATTTGCGTGTAATTGAAGAAGGGCGTTCGTCTGCAAGAGTGATTGCGGAGCAGGTTCACAAGGAAGTAAGCAAGTACACAACTACGACTGTGGAGAGAGCTTCGTTGAGATTATTGGGAATAGACGGTATCAATGAAGATGGCATCCCTTTACCTAATATTGTTATAGATCATCTTTTTGAAAAGAAAATGTTGGGGAGTGGGGTAACAAAGCCACTTGTCAAGGCCATGATCACCTGTAAATTGGATGCGCAGCAAGTAGCGGAGGGCGTGGCGAGAGGTACTATTGACCTTGGCGATCTTCCTGCGAATCAAGATGTAAACATAAAAGAAATTGCTGTCAGGTTGGCGAGTGAATGTTGTGAAAGAATATCGCGAAAAAAAGCGGAAAGAGATAAATATCTACAGGAGCTGGGTAACGGCAAAGCCCCCTATCTCTATCTGATAGTAGCCACCGGCAATATTTATGAGGATATCAGGCAGGCGGCAGCTGCTGTGCGACAAGGAGCTGATATTATCGCGGTGATACGCACTACGGGACAAAGTCTGTTGGATTATGTTCCCTATGGCGCTACTACGGAGGGGTTTGGGGGTACGTATGCAACTCAGGAAAACTTTCGTCTGATGCGGGAAGCCCTCGACGAGGTAGGGGAAGAAGTGGGGCGGTATATTTATCTGACTAATTACTGCTCCGGGTTATGTATGCCCGAAATTGCCGTTATGGGAGCATTCGAAAGACTCGATATGATGTTAAATGACTCTATGTATGGGATTATTTTTAGGGATATCAACATGAAAAGAACCTTTATTGACCAGTTTTTTTCGAGGATGATAAATGCCTATGCCGGTGTAATCATAAATACGGGCGAGGATAATTATTTGACAACAGCGGATGCCTATGAAAAGGCCCACACCGTTTTGGCTTCTCAATTCATCAATGAACAATTTGCGGTTTTAAGTGGACTTAAAGAGGAACAGATGGGACTAGGCCACGCTTTTGAGATAAATCCGGACATGGAAGACGGATTTTTGTGGGAGCTGGCGCAGGCTCAGATGGTGAGGCAGATTTTCCCCAAGGCGCCAATTAAATATATGCCGCCGACCAAGTATATGACAGGTAATATCTTTAAGGGGCATATACAGGACGCGCTCTTTAACGTGGTTTCCGTTGTGACCGGACAAACGATCCATCTGCTGGGCATGTTGACCGAGGCTATTCATACCCCTTTGTTGCACGACCGTTATTTGAGCCTGGAGAACGCCAAGTATGTTTTTAATACGATGCGAAATTTAGGGGAGGAAATTGAGTTTAAACAGGGGGGTAAGATACAAGAGCGGGCCAATGAAGTGCTTAAAGATGCTGCCGAGATGTTGGCAAAGGTCGAAAGCATCGGGCTGATGGAAGCCATCAAGCAGAGTATGTTTGCCGATATATCAAGAGACGTCCATGGTGGAAAAGGTGTGGAGGGTGTAATCCTCAAAAACGAAGACTATTTTAACCCGTTTTTTCAGTTGATGTTGAGGGGGAACAGCAATGTATGACTTTCAATCAAAGGAAACTATCGTCAAACCGTATGGTGATACATTAAACGACGGTATAGTGCAGGTATCCTTTACCCTCCCTCTTTCGCTGGATGAGCTGGCAATTGAAGCAGCCCGTAGTTTGGCAGAAAAAATGGGCATCGAAGAGCCCGGAGTTGCCTATAGCAAAGATCTGGGGCAGGGTTTTTCGTTCTTCATCATTTATGGCCGGAGCGTTCACACGGTGGATACGTCTAAGCTGACAATTACCAAGGCAGAATTCGTCGTGATGAAAAAGAAAGAGGTCAACGAGTTTATCAAACTTACATTCAATCGCAAGCTCACCTTCATTGGCGCCTGTATTGAAACAGATGCTCACACGGTAGGAATCGATGCTATCATGAATATGAAGGGATATAACGGGCATAAGGGTTTAGAGAGTTATAGCGAAATACATGCTCTTAATCTGGGAGCTCAGGTAAACTCCGAGGAGCTTGCGGCGAAAGCCATAGAGCTGCAAGCCGATGCGATCTTAGTTTCCCAGGTTGTTACCCAGAAAAATGTACACCTGAGTAATTTGACACGTCTCGCCGACATTCTCGAGGCCGAAGGGCTCAGAGAAAAGGTCATTCTTGTAGTGGGAGGACCGCGCATAACCCATGAACTGGCCAAGGAATTGGGATACGATGCGGGTTTTGGCACCAATACTTATGCGGAAGATGTGTCCTCATTTGTGGTCCAGGAAATGGTGAACAGGGGAATGAAATAGAACAAGCTCGATTTTTTGAAAGGGAGGCAGCACATATGGAGAGTAAACCTAAATTAAATTTAAAGAAATCCATGGCGATGTTTGAGGAGGCGCAAGTGCTTTCACCAGGAGGCCTGATGGGGATCAGGAGGCCCTATAACTTTGTTCAGGGAGAGTACCCTATTTTCATAGAGACAGGTTATGGCGGGCACATTATCGATGTAGACGGTAACGACTATATTGATATGCTCTGCGCGTATGGCCCGATTATTCTCGGATATGATGAAACCGAAATAAATCAGGCTGTGCTTGAGCAAATGGGGAAAGGCTTTTGTTTTTCGCTTGTACAGCCTGTTCAGAATGAATTGCAGAAAAGGCTAATCAAACTGATCCCTTCCGCGGAAATGGTCATCCTAGTCAAAACGGGATCTGACGCCACCGGTGTTGCGGTCCGGATCGCCCGTGGGTATACGGATAAACCAAAGATTCTCCGCTGCGGCTATCATGGCTGGCACGACTGGTGTGTAGAAGGGCATGGCGGAGTACCGGAACAGATCCGCAATCTGACGATAGAGTTTCCCTACGGAGATTTGGATGCTTTGGAAAAGGAGCTCGAAGCTAACCGCGATGAAGTGGCGGGTATCATTATGACGCCATTGGGACACCCGTTGAACGCACCGGTCATCACACCGCCAGAGGGTTATCTCCGAGGGGTTCGGGAGTTGGCTGACAAATATGAGGTCGTTCTGATCTTTGATGAAGTACGGACCGGCTTCAGGGCAGCGATGGGCGGAGCACAGGAACGGTATGGCGTCACACCGGATCTATCCGCCGTTGGCAAAGCTATGGCCAATGGCTATGCCATCAGCGCCTGCGTAGGAAAGGCTGAGTTCATGAAGGTAGCTGAAAAGAAGGTATTTATCAGTTCTACCTTTTTCCCCAACAGCCTGGAAATGGTAGCGGCGATGAAGTGTCTGGATATTTTGGAAAGGGAAAAAGTCATTGATGATATTTGGCTGCGCGGCCAGATATTCCTGGACAATCTCAGCCAGCTGGTTGAAAATTCCGGTGTCCCGGCGACCGTATCGGGTATTCCGCCGATGCCGTTTCTGACTTTTGACAAGGTTGATGAGAGGTATACCGAACGCCGGCAGGCTTTTTATACTGAAACTATACGCCGTAATCTTTTCATCCAGCCGTACCATCACTGGTATATAGCCTACAGGCATACTGATAAGGACTTAAAAGTGGCGCTTAACGCTATAGGGGAAGCGTTGGAGTATATTAAAAAGCATTATCCGGTCAAATAGATAATCAGCAGACCGGATTCGGGGGTAAATAAGATGGATAAGAAGGTTATGATCAGGGTACGGATGAGTGACCATGATTCTCATTATGCGGGTGGGCTTGTGGATGGGGCCAGAATGTTGAACCTTTTTGGAGATGTAGCTACGGAGCTTTTGATCAGACATGATGGAGATGAGGGGCTTTTCAAGGCTTATGACAATGTAGAGTTTCTGGTTCCTGTTTATGCAGGGGATTATATTGAGGCCAGCGGTGAAATTGTAAGGATCGGGGCAACATCACGGAGGATGGATTTTGTGGCCATGAAAGTAATCAGCTTGTGCCGCAATGCCAAATATCCTTCTGCTGCTGATGTGCTGGATGAGCCTATCGTAGTTTGCCGGGCTTCCGGCACTTGTGTAGTTCCCAAAGAATATCAAAGGAAATAATTGCCCGGAGGAAATAACTATGGAAAAACTAATAATCACTGCCGCGCTTACCGGTGCGGAGGTTACAAAAAGTGATAACCCTGCTCTGCCGGTGACACCTGAAGAGATAGCCATATCAGCAATTGAGTGTTGGGAGGCCGGCGCATCGATAGTGCATCTTCATGCGCGGGATGTCGATGGTTCACCGACTCAAGACGCCGATTTATATAACAAGGCGATTAAGTTAATAAGAAAAGAATGTGACTTAATCATTCAGGTTTCAACAGGAGGGGCTGTAGGCATGACTGCCCAAGAGCGCGTTGCGCCGGTCGCCTTGAAACCGGATATGGCTACTTTGACGACAGGGTCTGTTAATTTTGGCGATGCTGTTTTTCTGAACAGCTGGTCTGATATAGAGCTTTTTGCCGGAGAAATGAAATATTACGGAGTTAAACCGGAAATAGAGGTGTTTGAAATGGGCATGGTTTCGACAGCGTTGCGTTTGGCGAAAAATGGCTTATTAGAACCACCGCTGCACTTTGATTTTGTGATGGGGGTACCTGGCGCCATTGCAGGTACGCCAAGAAATCTTATGAACCTGGTCGATTCTTTGCCTCCGGGCTCAACATGGACTGTCGCCGGGATTGGACAGGCCGAGCTCTCGTTGGGCGTTATGGCTATTCTCTTAGGAGGAAATGTCAGAGTTGGCTTTGAAGATAATATATACTATTGTCGAGGCGTTTTGGCCCAAAGCAATGCGCAGTTGGTTAAAAGAATGGCAGATTTCAGCAGGGAACTGGGACGTGAAATAACAAACCCAACAGAAGCGAGGAGTATTTTAAGGATATAATAAACCCCAGATGAGACACGCCCTTACCCGTCTTAAGGAGTGGGTAGCTTTGCATTCAATTGAAACAAGGGATGAAAATTTTATAATTAGATTTGCCGAGAAGAAAGATACAGCCTTGATATTAAGGTTTATAAAGGAATTAGCTTCCTATGAAGAAGAGTTAAGTAAAGTGACTGCTACAGAAAAAGTACTGATGGGTTCATTATTCGAACGTCATGAGGCTGAAGTAATCATAGGAGAGTACCAGGAAAAACCGATAGGCTTTGCCTTGTTCCATCACAATTTCTCGACATTTTTAGGGAAAGCAGGGATTCACTTAGTAGATCTTTATATAATTCCCCAAATGAGAGGTAATGGTTTCGGCAGAAAAATACTTTCTTATCTTGCTCATTTGACTGTGGAAAGACAATGCGAAAGATTAGAGTGGTGGTGCCACGACTGGAATGAGCGAGCAATAAAATTGTATAAAAAGCTAGGGGCATTTCCACTGGATGAGTTAAAAATATATAGATTAAAGGGAGATGCGTTAGATAATTTATCAAATGATTATTTGAGGCAGAAGAAATAAAAAAAGAAACCGGAATGAGAAAACCCCTTGTTTCTGTATTAGAAGCAAGGGGCTCTGTCCCTCCGGGTATGAGCCGGTTTTTGTTTAACCGATTTAGCCTGCGCAAGTATTTGCTTCAACCGGCAAATTCTTTACGGTCGAAGGGTTTGGAGTGAATTGCGGTAAATTGGACTACTTTCTCTTGCGGGCTCACGGGTTTATAATAGACAAGGGTTGTATAAATGATTCCCTCATTTTCTTCATAGTGTGTTCCGGCAATTGCATATTTTTGCTTGAGACGAAAATTAAGAGAAGCAAGATTAGGAATTGGTGCGATGATAGTTTCGGCGAAGATATTTTGAATTTCGTTAGCTTTCAGGTCTTTGATCAGGTTTTCATATAGCATGCTTCCGATGCCTTTGCCGGTTAATTCAGGGTACATAGCCGTTTGGTTAATCAGAATAAATTTATCAAGGAGCCTGCTATCAAAACCGGGATGCCAGTGAATTTGTCCTACCCAATCGGGATACTTGTTTAGCCACTCTTCATGTGTATAAGCCATTAAGAAAGCATTGACTCTGTCATGGTCCTCGTTAACATAGGTATAAGTCAACGATTTGATCTCATTTTCATACCTTTGCCGGTAATATCGTTGATTCTGGCTGTAATCTTCCATTAAAAAGCCCTGTGACGGGTCCTTATATCTGTTGCCTACGCTTTGAAGGATGGACAGCAGGCTGTCAAGGTCTTTTATAGTGGCCTTGCGAATCATAAGCGGGCCCCCTTCCTATAACAGGAGATAATTTGTTCTACATAAGCCTAAGGATATTATACTATAGCCATAAGCAACTTACAACTTATAATTTAGTAACAGGTTGTACACGAGATAATTATTCATTCTTGCATATATTTTTAGGGTTGCAGAGAAGGGGGGTTAATATATAATTGTTTTATAACATCACTGGTAAATTCTGCGGGAAGTAGGCTAGGTATAAATGTCTAAAGAAAAACTCGGAACAACAGTCTCGCTGGTTTCAGGCGCGTCTTTTGGAGCGCTGGCCATATTTGCAAAGTTCTCGTATGCTGGTGGCGCAAATATTCCTTCGGTGTTGTTTTTAAGGTTTTTTTGCGCTGCCCTGATCTTTTGGATATATTTTTTGCTCAAAGGTGAAAAAATTGCCTATGAAAGAATTGTCATAGTCAAGTTGCTTTTGATGGGCGCTTTAGGCTATGGAAGCATGTCGGCCTTCTATCTCTTGTCGGTCAGCCGCATACCTGCGGCATTAACAGGAGTACTCTTATATCTGTATCCCGCCATGGTTACAATTGTTACAGTTATGCTTAGACAGGAGCGGTTTAACCTTTATAAAGGGGTAGCTTTGGCAGCGACCTTTATTGGTATGCTGTTGGTGCTGGGGATTTCGTTTAAGAACAGTGATATGTTAGGAATTATCTATGGTCTTTGCGCGCCATGTGTCTATACGGTTTACATCGTTTTAGGCAGCAGGGTGGTCAAACCACTTGACCCGCTTAGGGCAACGATGTATATCATGACCGGGGCTGCCATCGCCTATACGTGTTTCGGTTTGTTTTCCGGGGCCCTTTCTTTTTCTTTTTCTCCATTTACGTGGTTAATGATAGCAGGAATTATTTTAATATCTACCATCCTGGCTGTCGTGTGTTTCTGGTGGGGAGTCGCCTTGGTTGGCCCGTCGCGAGCCAGTATTATCAGTACGGTTGAGCCCCTCGTAACTGTCATACTAGCTTGGGTGGCTTTTGGGGAAGTTCTGACAGGTGTTCAGCTGGTTGGGGGAGGCTTAATTATGCTCGGCGTAATAATACAGCAACAATCCGATGACATTAAGGCCGCGGCGAAAATGTAAGGGCTTTATTTATTCCCTCTCAATTATTAACATATATAATAAAATGTGATTGACTTAGCTCGCAAAATACCTGTAAACTGGAGCAGGATATCCACCTTGCTTGTGGAATCGAGGAGGAAGCGGAAACATGCGTGTGATAATTATCGGAGCCGGGAAGATTGGCTTTAACATTGCCAAAATACTCGTTCAGGAAAAACATGATGTCATTGTTATTGAAAAAGATGAGGAAAGAGCAAAAATTCTCATGGAGAGCCTGGACATTCAGGTGATTATCGGTAACGGCGCGAGCAGCAGCGTGCTACGCGAGGCTGGTATCAACGAAGCCAATTTGGTAGTAGCGGTAACTGAAATAGATGAAGTGAACATGATTGCCTGTATGCTGGCCAAAAATTTCTCGGTAGATAAAACCGTTGCGAGGGTCCGCAATCCGGAATACCTCGAAGATAATCCCGAACAAAGTAAACGGGTGCTTCCCGGTATTGACCTTGTCATTAATCCGGAGCTTGTTACGGCGAAGGAAATCGCTAAGCTAATTGATGTGCCGGAGGCACTCGATGTTGTCTATTATGGTAACGGAAAAATACAGCTTCTGGAATTGAAAATTACGGCAGAAGCGCCGGTTGCGAATAAATATATCAAAGACCTGAAATTTAACTATCCATATCTGATTGTTTCAATTTTCAGAGCTGGGAAGATGATGATACCTAGGGGCGATGACAAACTACTCGCGAATGATATTATCTTCATCTTAGCTAAAACAAAAGAGATGATTCGTATAGAAAGACTACTTGGAACTGAACGTGAAAAAGCTGAGCGCGTCATGGTTTTAGGAGGGGGCTTTACAGGGTATCATCTCGCCAGAATATTAGAAGAAAGAAAATATAAAGTGACAATAATCGAGAAGGACTATAATCGTTGTCTCGATTTGTCAAACAAACTGCAAAACACCTTGGTAATTCACGGCGATGCTACGGATATTGACCTTCTGAAGACTGAAAGTGCGGAGGATGCGGATATTTTTGTCTGCCTTACAGACGATGATAAATTAAACCTGCTGGTCAGCTTAATTGTGAAAAACCTTGGTACAAAAAGGACTATTGCGCAAGTGAGGCGTTCAGATTACATCAGCCTTATGCAAAGTGTCGGGATTGATGTCGGGATAAGTCCACGGACGCTGACCGCCAATGCAATCCTGCGTTTTATCAACAAGGGAAATAATGTTCTTTCGGTTACCTTGCTAAGTAACGAGAGTGCAGAGATGTTGGAGTTTATTGTTCAGCCGGATAGTAAAATTATAAACAGCAAATTGAGGGAGTTAAATTTTCCGTCCGGAGCGATTCTTGGTTCAATATTTCGAAAGAACCAGGTTATCATACCTAAAGGCGATGATGTTATCTTACCCGGTGATATGGTTACAGTATTTGTTTTACCGAAAAACAAACTGCGCGTTTTAGAGTATTTAAATGTAGAAAAATAAAAGAGGTAAAAAATGAACTACAGTAAAATTGCGGCGGCCTTGGGTGGCGTCTTAATGGCGATAGGGGTTTCAATGGTATTGCCGCTTATCTGGTCACTCTACTATGGTGAGCATGATTGGACTACTTTTTTACTCTGCAGTGTGGGGACAACATTTATCGGGGCGATTGCCTATAAATCAAACAACCTTGAGGGTAGCCTGAACAACAAGGAGGCTTTAGCTGTTGTTTCGTTCAGCTGGATTGAGGCTTCAGTATTTGGAGCCATCCCCTATCTCTTGTCCGGGACATTTACATCTTTTGCCGATGCTCTGTTTGAGACTATGTCCGGGTTTACTACAACCGGGGCAAGTGTATTAACCGATGTAGAAGTACTTACCCATGGCATCTTGTTTTGGCGCAGCTTAACGCACTGGCTTGGTGGAATGGGGATTATCGTATTATTTGTCGCAATTCTGTCCACTTTGGGTGTGGGCGGGATGCAAATGTTTCGGGCTGAGGCCCCAGGCCCTGTAACGGAAAAACTCAAACCGCGTATTAGCGAAACAGCCAAGATCTTATGGTATACCTATCTTGCTTTGACAATTGCAGAAACGTTATTGCTGTTTGTGTTTGGGATGCCGCTGTTTGACGCGCTTTGCCATACTTTCGGTACGCTGGCCACCGGAGGATTTTCGACAAAAAATGCCAGCATTGGTTTCTACGGCAACCCGTTAATACATTGGGTTATAATACTTTTTACGTTTTTGGCCGGGGCAAATTTTGCGTTGCATTATCAGGCATTTCGTGGTAGGAGCCTGAAGTATTTTTGGCGTAACGCGGAGTTCAAATTATATACTTTGATTGTACTTTTTTCAATAGCGCTTATAAGTATAGACCTCTTGTCGAGGGTAGCGCTGCCATTTGAGACAATCCTGAGGCAGGCGAGTTTTCAGGTCATCTCGCTTATTACGACTACCGGATATGCTACAGCCGATTTTAATGAATGGTCATTGTTCTCGAAAGCCCTGCTCGTTATTTTAATGTTTATCGGGGGCTGCTCAGGATCAACCAGCGGAGCTATCAAGGTAGGCCGGATTTTGGTTCTTGTAAAACAATCCATTCTTGAACTTAAGCAGTCTTTACATCCAAGGGCTATTTTGAGTCCGAAGATTGACGGCAAGAGCATTACAAAAGAGGTACTGATAAATATTCAGGAGTTTTTCTTTATCTATATAGTGATTGTGGGTATCAGTGTTGTGATCATGGCCTTTTTAGGTCTGGATTTGGTGAGCGCTTTTACTGCGGTTGCCGCGACATTAGGTAACGTCGGGCCTGGTCTTGCGAAGGTTGGACCGACACAAAATTATAGTTTTATTTCTGATGTGGGTAAGTATTATCTCTCGTTCTTAATGCTGTTGGGCCGGTTGGAATTATATACGGTTCTCGTGCTGTTCCTGCCTTCGTTTTGGCGTAAGTAAAAAATCTGAACTAATTCTTAGGTCCCCTGCTTTGTTAGATAGCAGGGGCTTTTTATCTGTTGAGGGCTTTTTGGTGAACACAAAAAAAAACAAATAATATATACAAAAGATTAACTTGAAATTATTTGCAGATACTATAATATGGAAATAAAAAACCAGGCATATACATAGACAAAGGGATAAAAAAATGAAAAAAACGTTACTTGGGAAAAACAAAGCCGGATTAATTAGGCAAATAATAGGAATTTATATAATTAAATGCTAGAATGTATCTTATAATTAAAAATATTGTGGGGGACATATGGACAGCGTACAGATAAAAGCATTCGCCAAGATAAACCTGGTACTTGATGTACTGCATAAGAGACCTGATGGATATCATGAAGTGGAGATGATAATGCAAGGCATTAATCTGTACGATTTGATCGAGATTACAGAACTGGACGATAGAATATGCGTAAGCAGCAATTTAACGGAACTGGATAACGGTCCTTTGAATCTGGCCTGGCAGGCGGCAGACTTATTAATTAGAGATTTTCCGCACATAAAAGGGATAAAAATTCATTTGCATAAGAGTATTCCGATTGCTGCGGGGCTGGCTGGCGGGAGCACTGATGCGGCAACTGTTCTTGTAGGGATGAATAAGCTTTTTGATTTAAAGCTCCCCAGAGAAAGAATGCTTGAATATGCTGCGAAACTTGGTTCGGATGTCCCGTTTTGTTTGTTGCCGTTGACAGCCCTCGCACAAGGCAGAGGTGAGAAAATCAGGATGCTCCCGGAGTGTCCGCGTATCTGGATGGTTGTTGCGAAACCCCCCTTTGGCGTGGCTACAAAGGAAATATATAGTCACTTGCATAATGTTGCGATTGTTAAAAGACCCAAGATAGAGCTGGCGATTAGCGCTATTAGGGACAGGAGGATTCCGGATTTATATAAGGCTATGGGCAATGTTTTGGAATACTCAACCTTTGACCTGTACCCGCAATTGCGGGAATGGGTCGATACCCTAAAGGAGTTGGGGGCGAACAAAGTAATGATGTCCGGCAGTGGGCCAACTTTACTTGCCTTTTGTGATAGTTATGTGGGGGCACAAATGCTGGCGGCGAAATGGCAAAAATCCGGGTGGGAGACCTTTACAAGCAGAACTCTCGGGATAGAAGATGTAGCTGATTTTTGCAAGGAGGATGTGGAATGACAGAGAAAAGAATTATTTCAGTGAAATTAGACCAGTTTAAACCATTGCGTGAGGTAGTAT
>DIVP01000125.1 GCA_002422465.1 Peptococcaceae bacterium UBA6129
CCCTCTCATAATCACTGAAGGTCAGCCCGACCGGTTCTTCGCTGCCGGTAAAGCCGGTCAGCTGCAAGCTTTCGTTTAGAAGCTCATGAACCGTAATTGTTCTTTTCAAAAGTGATTTCACGACCGAAAACTCTTTGGTGACTTTATCGTTAAAGCCCTCTATGCCGGCCTCAACAGTTAGGCTATACTTCCCGGTCTTGACAACAGGCAAAGTCCAATCATAGGCCGTAAAAGAAACGCCTTGTCCGCCGGCTTCTATTATCTCATTGTCGGGAGTTACGAGCTTCATTTTGTAGGATACCGGTTGCCCGCCGCGCAATTTTTCACCGTACGAACGCATAACCACCACCGGCCGGTCACCGGCAAGATAGATGTCATCCATGACCGTTTCAACGAAGAACGGCAGTCTGACCGGTATTTGCGAGGTGCCGCTCGCCGCGAACAACTCCGCCGTAAGAGCGTGATAGGTGATACGCCAGGAGGTCAGATTATCGGGCAGCACAAATTCTGTTTTTACATTGCCGTCTTTATCAGTCTCGAGAGTAGTAAACAGCACAGTATCACGAAAATCGCTTCTTTCTCCGCCGCCTTCGCCGCCCTGTTCAGCCCCGCCGCCATAATTGCCGGGGTGATAGTGGGAGGTCCTCGTCAAAATATAGGGTTGGATATAATCCGTATATAAAGCGGCTAGTAAATCCGTTTCCTGGTTTTGTAGGCTGTAAAGCGCTTCATCGACGAGGTTGAGATTAACCTGTGCACGGACGGGCTTGTTGTCCTTATCCCGTACCTGCGCACTAAGCTTAACTGTCTCCCCAGGCCGGTATTCCTCTTTGTCTGTCGCAATTTTAACCGCCAGCCCCCTGCTTTCCCTCGCAAACCCGGCCACATAAGGCGCGGCCTGCTGATAGGAGCGTCCGTCAAAGTATACGGCGTAAATATTGACATTTGGAATATAATTTTCTTCAAAAACTAAGCTATGCCGTGGCTCATTCGAAACAGTATATTTATCTATCTGCTTCTGCGACGTGAAATACAGGAAGCCGTTTTCCCTCGGTGCCAGTTCCTGCTCGTTTTCTCTAAACAAGAGGCTGACCTTCGCCCCTACAGAGTATTGCTTCGTATCACTCTGTTCGGCCAGATGATAATATTTATAGTCATAGTAGCCATCCTGGCTATAACCGGAGATCGCCACTCTTCTTGTTATTTCCCGTCCTTCACTGTCCTTTGCGGTCAATTCGAGATAGTAGGAGTTTGCCGGGTCCAGTTTGCCGCTGTAAGCCGCCTTCCCACTGCTATCCGTGATTATGCTCAGGTCAGAGATATGCTTGACGGAATGCTCATAGTGATAAATCTTTTCGACCTTTTTGCTGATAAAGTCATAGCGCTCGCCCTGCTCGATTTTTGTCCAGATATCCTGTATTATTTTCCCTTCTATGACGCTGTTAGCTATCGGTCCGGTAATATAATTTTTTTCGAGCAGATACTCGCCGGTATTGATCTTGCTCAGATCCACGCCGGAAAGGGTGGCTTCAAGATTAAAGCTGTCCCCGCTGCGATTAGCTTTCGCTGCTAAATGGACCTTGCTTTTAAACACGGCGATAGTGCTTGAGGCATTTATTTCGCCATATTCCGGGAGTTCCGCGCTGACCCCTAGATAGGCATAATCTGTGAGCATATCAACAGCGCCTTTTCCCTGCGCGGTATAAGGTATCCTAGCCTCGCCTTTTTCATTTGTGACAACGCTGCCGTTTTTCCCACTAAGCTGGTATTTCAGGCTCAGAGAAGGCACCGGTGTTCCTTCAAAAAAAGCTGCCTTTGCTAGGAAGTTCATGCCTTCACCTGTAAATATCGCTCTCTTCTCAGGCTCTACCGTGAGCCGGTAAGCAGGTTTCTCGTATGTTTCCACTGTAAATCCACGAGTCAGGAGCGTTGTCTCCCCTGCTTTTAGTTTCAGGTAGTAATAACCGGGGACAAGAACCGGCAGCTCTATCTCTCCGGAATATGTATTGCCGGCTAGCGTCACCGCCCTAGTTATGATCGGCGCTTCTTCTTTATCGAGGTAATAATACCTGTTCCCTCCCATTAGCTCGAGCTTCAATTCGCCAATACTGCTGCCGCCGGGACGCGGGGCTACTACCCCCCAGTAATTCAGCGTGTCACCGGGTTGGAACAACTCGCGATCGAGGTATAAGTATTTCCAGTAATCATACGCTTTGTAATAATCGGCATAATACGTTCCCCTGTCGGGCATCGGCACAACAGCTTCCTGCGCACCGCTTTTTACGAGGGCATAACCATTCTGGCTGCCGGTAATGACGGCCACACCTGTCTTATCTCCGGCCACAGGGTTAGCTGAACCCGCTACGTCAACAACAACACCGGGCGCCGGGGCCTTCGTCATTAAGTCGTTGACCCATAAAAGGCTTTTGTCTTCATTCCTGGCCAGGTAGGTAGCAAGATTTGTAACCTGGAACCGGACCTGGCGCGTAGTTGGGCCAGCTTTTATCTCAGCTGCATAATAACCAGGCGCGACCGCCTCCGGAAAGCTCACATAATGAGTATACGCATCAACGTTAAGAAACTGAGTGTTATATTCAGCCACCTTTGCTAACCCGCTCAGGTCTTCCTGATATTGGTTTAAGGTGAAATAGGACCACTGCGGGATTTCGTCTCTTTTGGCAAGCGCCGCTATAAAGGCGTTGTTATCAGCATACTTATAAAGAGAAACCGCCAGCGCCGGTGTATCGCTCTTGGTATAGAACCAGGCCGGGAAAACAGGGGTTTCCCCTGCCTCAAACTCAACGAGCGAGCTGTCCATGTCAAAGACGAAGCCCTGTGTCTCTTCTTCGGCCGCCGCAGTTTCAAAAGTCAGTTTGTGATCTGCGGCGAGCGCCTCGCTGCTATCAAGAAGCGGCATGCCTTTTTTTACAGTGACATTATAGACAGTGCCTGCGGCTAATTTTTTCGGTACAAACACCAGGGTTCTTTTATGTTTCTCGAAACGCCCCTCGACGTTTGGCTCAATGCTGAAATATCCTTTGGCCTGTTCGATATCGTAGTTTTCATGCGAGAAAACCACCTCTATCCCGGTATTGACCGGTACATGAGTGGATTTATCACCCGGCAGAGAACTGATAACGACAAAAGCCCCTTTCGTCTGAAAAGCCCAGCTGTAATTTTCCCGTCCCTGACCGGTCAGATCGAAAGACAGCGTATAGATGGTATTGGCAGCCAGTTTCTCCTGCGGAATAATCTCGTATTCCTTGCCTTCCGAGCCTTTTTTCAACGTGTACGCAAATTCCGGGGATACCTTCAACGTCTCTCTGACAGTTTTCTCATCAAGGGGGTTTTGCGCGGTTAATAAAAACGATGTCTCGACTGCTGCCCCAATTTTATCAGTCTTCAACGCCCTGATAGCCAATTCACCGGCATCTTGAGGCGCCTGGTTCATAAATAAACCCAGCCGGCCCAGGCCCCAGAACAGCGCAGCGAACATACCTATAACCAGGACGATGCTCAACAGAATTTTAATTTTTTTAGGATTGAATGAACCTCCCATTTCGGGTGCCTCCTTTTTGGGAACTGTAATATAGTATATTTTAGTAATTCAACAGCATAACAAAAAAACCTGCAATATGATGCAGGTTGCAGAGTGTCAAAAAAGCTAGCAACACATAAAATAGAAATGATATGATAAATTGGTACCCAATAGTTAAGAGAAAAGGTAGTCCGGTTTACGATTACATTGTTGGCTAAAAGAATATGAAGAACAAAAAAGGAAGTGCATTTCCAGGTCATGGGAATGCACTTTTGGATCATGATTATGAACTTAAGAAATCAAAGCCGGAAACTCTGAGTCTAATTATTCTCCTTCTGTTCCAGTATCATTTGTGTTAAAGCCGGGACTACTACCTTTAAATCGCCCACAATGCCAAAGTCTGCTACGTCAAAGATGGGCGCCTTGGGGTTTGAATTGATGGCCACGATTGTCTCTGAATCCTTCATTCCGGCTAAATGCTGAACTGCGCCGGATATACCGCAAGCGATATATAAACTTGGCCTGACCGCCTTACCGGTCTGCCCAACCTGATGGTCATGGGAAATCCATCCTGCATCAACCGCATCTCTGGAGGCGCCGACTTCGCCGCCCAAAGCCTTAGCCAGGGCTTCGATTATTTTAAAATTCTCCGGTTTTCCAAGACCCCTGCCGCCTGAAACGATTATTTCAGCATCTTCGAGATTGCAGCCATGCTTATCTCCTTTGACAATACTGAGGATTTTTACTCTTAAATCTTCAGCAAATTCGGTTACAGGTACCGGGACAATCTCGCCTTTTCTCGTACTGTCCTTTGGCAGACTCACCATAATCTTGGGACGCACTGTTGCCATCTGTGGTCTTCCTTCCGGAGTGACTATTGTGGCAATAATGTTTCCGCCAAAAGCAGGGCGGGTCTGCAGCAACAGACGTTCGGCTTCGTCTATTCCCAACTCGGTGCAGTCAGCTGTCAAACCAGTGTCCAGCCTTCTCGCTACTCTGGGTGCAAGGTCCCTTCCGATATGGGACGCTCCTACCAGGATAATCTCCGGCTTCCGTTCTTTCACCTGCTGGGAAATTATCCTTGTATAGGTATCTGTTTGATAATTTTCAAGGCTTTTATGGTCGGCAACAAGTACCCGGTCAGCACCATAGCTTATCAATTCCTGACATAATCCCTGGATATTATGACCCAGTAAAATAGCCGTTAATTCAACTCCTAATATATCCGCCAGTTCTCTGCCCTTGCCAAGCAGCTCAAGGGTAACGCTCTTGATTTTCCCTTGCTTTTGCTCGGCAAAAACCCATAAACCTTTATGATCGTTCATATTATCCCACCCTTAATCAAATTAATTAGCAATAAGTTATCCTATAATAGGTTCCTTTTATTAAATTCAGCGACCAGTGTCTTTGTAACATCTCCCACTGACCCCTCTAATATTTGAACCTTACCTTTTTGCGGTTTCACTGCAGCTGCCTTTCTGATTCTGGTCCAGGAACCATTGAGCCCGATTCTTGCTTTATCACCGTCTACATCTTTTGCGGACCAGGCTATTACTTCCTTCTCCCTGTATGCTTCGATAATATCAGCTACCGCTGCTATCCTGGGTTCGTTACATTCCTTAACCACTGTAAGCAAAACGGGAAGCTGGGTTGACACTACCTCATATCCATCTTCGAGCGCCCTCTCCGCTTCAATGATATTCTTCCTTATTACAACCTTCCTGACATAGGTGATTTGCGGCAATCCTAAAATTTCCCCCAATTGAGGCCCTACCTGGGCTGTATTGCCGTCTATTGCTTCTCTGCCGCATAATATTAAATCATATTTACCCAGCTTATTGATTGCACAGCCTAAGGTATATGAGGTTGCTCCGGTATCAGCTCCGGCAAATGCCCGGTCACCTATTAAAACAGCCTTGTCTGCACCCATCGCCAATGCTTCTCTCAGTGCCTCTTCAGCCTGAGGCGGTCCCATTGTGATTACGGTTACAGTCCCTCCAAATTCATCCTTTAACCGCAACGCTTCTTCTATGGCGTTTTTATCCTCGGGATTAATTATACTGGGAACCCCTTCCCTGATAAGGTTTCCTGTTTTAGGGTCCAGGCGTACTTCCCTTGTATCAGGAACCTGTTTTATACAAACGATGTTATGCACTGTCTTCCCTCCATTTACTTGACAATTTTATTTCAGGGCATTGCTCGCAACAATTACTCGCTGCACTTCACTTGCTCCTTCAATTACCTCCATAAGGCGAATATCACGGTACATCCTCTCTACTTTAAAATCTCGGACATATCCATAACACCCATGGACTTGAAGCGAGTAATCTATCGAATCTTTTATTGCTTTTGCAATATACAGCTTAGTAACCGCGGATTCATAATCAATGTCACCCAGACCCTTGCTGGCCATTTCAGTAGCGCGATAAAGCATCCATCTGCTCGATTCATTCAGGACAAGAGCGTTGGCGATTAAAGCCTGCGTGGTCGGTAAAGTTGCAATAGGCTTGCCTCGGACAATTCTTTGTTTCGCATACTTAATCGCTTCTTCCAGTGAAGCTTCTCCTAAACCAAGCGATATTGCCGACATGTTCAATTTGCCGATTGCTATACCTCTTAGCAGAATCCCGAACCCTTTACCTTCCTGACCGAGCAAACTGTCACTTGGTAATTTTACGTCATTAAAATACACATCAACGGTCTCCGCACCCCTATTGCCCATCTTTTCCCATGGTTTGGAGACAGAGTAGCCTTCCTGGAACTTATCAAAAGCAAAGGCGCTAACACCGGTTTCAGTCTTTGCAAAGGTTACAAGTACACCAGGTTCTGATCCATTTGTCGTAAAACGCTTTTGTCCATTAAGGATATACCCGTCATCAACTAATTTGGCATTGCAGGTAACGGCTTTAGGATCCGAACCGGTATCCGCTTCTGTGAACCCGAAGGAACCGATAGCCTCACCGGAGCAAAGTCTCGGTAAGAATTTCTTTTTTTGCTCTTCAGTACCAAACAGATTTATAGCCGTAGCGCCCAAATAGTGAACTGCCATAAAAAAGCCAAGGCCTGCGCTTACTTTCGATAACTCCTCTATCATAAGAACCATTTCAAAATAGCTGCCGCCGGCGCCACCGTACTTTTTATCATAGGGTATACCAAATATCTTCAGTTTTTTCAGCTCGGCCAATAACTCCCGAGGTATATTACATTGCTCATCGATTCCGTCGGCCAAAGGAGCAACTTTTGAATCAGCAAATGCTTTGACCATCTTTTTAATTAAGAGTTGTTCTTTAGTAAATTCAAAGTTCATGTGCACTATCCTCTCTTTAAAAAATGCTGTCCCTTCTTTATGCTCTTCTAGACTTGAAAACACTCATTATATATGTTTCTTAGTCCTGCGATATATCATTATGCATAAAAATATCCCCCTTCTTGACTATTGCGTTCTGTCCAGCTCAATTGTCAAACACCGTGTCTCAAGGTCGTTTTTTCTCAAAACCCGATTTGCTGGATTTGTTAGTTTTTTCTGTCTCATTATTGTTTGCCTTTTCTGTCTCATTATTCTACAGCATATTATTTATTGGGTCAAGCAGAGTCTGCTCCTGAATAGGCCTAAAATGGTTATATGGAGTGTGTTCATAACAAATAAAAAAACGTCTCACAACTTATGAAGTCATGAGACGCCATTATCACAGAGAGCCTATTTATATAGCGACCTAAAAACGGCCCTAACAGCATCCTCCGAGCGGTTTGACGGCACCGCCCATCCACCCCCGGACGGCAGTTGGAAAAAACCTTCCGTTGCAATACCGTTAGCGTCAAAAATTGTCTTTATCTTCTCGGGGGTTATTGCTCCACGGTCATCCCACATAATCGTAAACAGGTCACATTCCCCGGATACTGTACAAGCTTGTTTCTCGAGCCCCTCCGGAAGTTTTCCGGTGTTAACGGCAAAACAACATTCCTGGTTGCCATTTATATAGAACATCTCATCTACTACGGATTCTTTCCATTTATTGTCAATATTTTTTCCGTTTGCTCTAATTATATGAACATTCTTCAGCAACGAGATGCCGTATGCCCCGCCGCAGCTTTCTCCGGGTTTCCCGATGATAGTCCCTTCCTCATCGGAAAAGGTTGACCGCACAACGAAAGGCATATTATAGTTTATAGCCGTCTGAACCGCGCGGGAATGCACAACTTTCGCCCCGGCGCGTGCGAGGTAACACATCGGGTCAAAAGCAATACTTCTGATATATGGGGCCTCCGGAATCAGGCGGGGGTCAGTGAAGGCCACGCCAGGTACGTCCGTATAGATTTCGACCAGGTCGGCGCCAAGCGCCCCTCCTAGCGCGATAGCCGTAGTATCACTTCCGCCGCGGCCAAGCGTAGTAATCTCCATATCCTCAGTGATTCCCTGAAACCCGGCTACAATAACAATGTATCCTTCAGCAAAGGCCTTTTTTATGCGCTCGGGATTAACACCAGTTACTTGAGCATTGTTAAAATTTTTATCGGTACGGATTCCAGCCTGAAATCCGGTCATTGCCAATGCCTTGTATCCTTTTTGATTCAAAGCGTGCGCCATAATACTAACTGAAATAATTTCCCCGCACGAGGTTATTAAATCCTTGATACGCGGATCCGGATTGGGACCAACCTCATCTAATAAGCCCAGAAATGTATCTGTGGCATAGGGTTCCCCTTTTCTGCCCATAGCAGAAACGACTACGGCCACATCGTTCTCTTTACCTTTAGCCGCGATAATCTTTTCTATTACTTTAGCCCGTTTGTCGAGCGTATTGACAGAGGTACCGCCATATTTCTGCACAACTATTGACATCTTTCCTACCCCCAATTCCTTCCTATGTACACACGTCATAAAACTAAAGGCTATTGACGCATAACTCCATCAACAGCCTCAAGGATGTGTTTAAGTTACCTTGCCAACGGGGAATGATTCATGTTATACTGCTACCGTTTTTTTTACTGCCGATAGCCAGTTGTTCGCAACCAGCAGTTCAGCAATTTGCACGGCATTTAAAGCGGCGCCCTTGAGTAGATTATCGGAAACTACCCAAAGGTTCAAACCGTTTTGGATCGAGTAGTCTTTGCGTATTCTGCCGACAAACACTTCATATTGGTTCTGACAATCTGTCGCAAGCGGGTAACGCTTATTGGCAGGATCGTCTACCACAATAACACCCGGGGCTTCCGCGAGGATTCTCCTGATCACGGCAACATCCGGCAAGGGCTTTTCTGTCTCTATGTTCACAGCCTCGGAGTGACAGCGAACTACCGGAACCCTTACAGTTGTCGCGGTTACCTGAATATCCTTGTCACCCATGATTTTTCTGGTCTCATTGTGCATTTTCATTTCTTCCTTCGTATAGCCGCTCTCGAGGAAGTCATCAATGTGTGGCAAACAATTGAAAGCAATCTGGTGCGGATAGACACTGTGCTGTATTTTTTCGCCGTGCGCATAAGCCAATACCTGACTATTCAATTCATCGATAGCCTGCAGTCCGGTTCCGGAAACAGCCTGGTAAGTAGAAACGACAATCCTTTTAATCTTATACAGATCGTGCAGCGGTTTAAGCGCAACAACCATTTGTATCGTAGAACAATTGGGATTGGCAATCAATCCGTTATGCTTTGCGGCATCAAGCGGATTAACCTCCGGTACGACAAGCGGAACTAACGGATCCATACGAAAAGCGCTGCTGTTATCAATTACTACCGCACCTTCCTCAATGGCCTGCGGAGCAATTTCGAGGCTGGCATCCGCCCCGGCTGAAAACAGCGCAATATCAATATCCTTAAAGGAACCTTTTTGTATCTTTTTTGTAAAACAAGTCTTACCGCGGAAAACAACCGACTCGCCTATATTTCTACGAACCATTGGTACGACTTCAGCTATTGGCAACGATGACTTCTCGAGGGTAGCTACCATCTCTTTGCCAACTGCGCCCATGCCCACTACGGCTATTCGATATTCTTTCATCACAAACACCTCTCCTGACCAGAATTCTAAGCATTCTATATATCAACCCCGTCTTTTTTAGGCGGACGTTTATTCGCGTAGGGTGGATATTATTTAATAGGTATTATACAACTTTTTAGAATTAAGTCAACAACTATTATCTCTTTCTGCTATTATCTCTTTCCTCAGAAAGCGTCATCATTATCACCTATTCGCCGCTCATCGATGAGTACCTATTTTTAAACAAAAACAGCCAAAGGTGCAAACCCTAGCTGTTATTAACTACAGCTACCCCTTCCGCCCCTCGTGAGATAGTTCTCCATCCGACACCGGGCTAACATCGGATGACAGTCCTGCACTTCTTAAGTACAGTCCCAGCATAGTAAATTTGGTTTTTACTAAACTTCGGCGAATGCCCCTTTTCCCTGTTTCAACGCTCCCAAGCTCCACAGGTTACTCTTGACCTTCGCGACCCCTACCTCACCCAGCTGAGTGAGGTAATCTATTAATTTGTGCTACTAATCATAGTATGATTTTATTTTTTTTTTGTCAATGCCTTTTTCCTTGATAAGCATCATTTTTTATTGTGACTTTTTCCCAGTGTCCAGCCTGCCTTCGAGATAATCAATAAACTGCCTGGCTGTACGGGCTGATCTGGCATTAAAGTTCAATTCCCATTTCAGGGCTCTCTCGCGCAGTTCCTCTGCAGCTATGGCGAGACCCCTTTCGGTTGCCATCTTTTCGACAATCGCAAGATAGCGGCTCTGGTCCGGCGTGATAAAAGTAACCGTAATCCCAAAACGGTCAGCCAAAGAGAGTTTCTCCTGGAGCGTATCCATAAACCGCACATCATCAGAATTTTGGTCATAACCAGTTATTTGCCTGTCACTGAAATTTTCCTGAACCAAATGTCGCCGGTTTGAGGTTGCATAGACAAGAACATTATGTGGTCTCGTCTCCAACCCTCCTTCCAGTAAAGCCTTCATCTCGCGGTACTGCCCTTCATCTTCTGTAAACGACAGATCGTCCACAAACAGGATGAACTTTAGCGGGCGCTGCGCCAACTGGTCAATGATTATCGGAAAATCCGCCAGATCATTTTTCTGAATTTCGATTAAGCGCAATCCCTTTTTACCATACAAATTGATAAGAGCTTTTACTGTCGAGGATTTGCCGGTGCCCCTATCGCCATACAGAAGCACATTATTGGCCGGGTAGCCGGCAAGGAATTGCTCCGTATTCTGAATGATTTTGGCCTGTTCCCGTTCGTACTCATACAACTGGCTCATCTGAATATTATCGGGATTCTTTACGCCGACAAGACTTCCTTCGCCATTCTGACGAACCCAACGGAAGGCATGATTCATACCAAAAATGCCGACGCCGTTTTCGCGGTAGAAGCCAGCCAGCTGCGCTACGCTAGCCCCCCAGTCTTGGGCTTCGCAGATGACTGATTTTATATTATCCCTCGCGGTGTATTCACTTTTTTCTTTTATACCTTTGAAATAGAAGTTCTCCCATTCCGGCAAGCCTTCAATATCAATATTTTTACCGATTTTCGCGGATAATTCCTTTTTTATCCCGGCGCTAGATACAGAGGCAATAACCTGTAACAGCCGTAAGTCTTGCTCCGCAAGGCAGACGATTTTTTCAGGAATATCTCGGCATGCGATGACTTCCGCCTGTCTGCTGAAAAAGTTTTCATCGGCTAGCAATAAATCTAATATGTAATCGCGCCAGGGATTGCTGCTGCTTTTCACAACAAAGGCCGGTTCGGCAATCAACGCGGTGACAAAATCATAATACCCTGGTAATATTTGCGATGGAACGGGAAGCGGTTTTGCTACTTCTTTTACTAAAAACAGGAATTTTTCAACTAAGGGCTGCTTTAATATCCTTCTATAAAAAACGACTTTCCATTCCGCCTGTAATGCTTTTAATAGTTGCTCGCTCATCTGATGCCTCCATAATTAAGATTATGCTAATAATAACAAGAAACAGCCTGTTGTACAAGATAGCGTATACGGAAACCCGTTTGCGATTATTCTGTCGGCAACACATTGATTTATGAAGACCTTTGTTCTAGAATAGGTATGTTCAGATAAAGTGAAACTTCATTCACAGGAAGGATATGAAAATGAAAAGCAGACACCTTATCATCTGTTTAATAATTATCTGCTTAGGCAGTACATTCATATATTTGCCTGCGCAAGCTGCCGACCCCGCAGCGCCTGTTTTGGCGACAAATCCGCAACCGTCGAAAAAGACGCCGATAGAGCTCCGTGAATCCAGCGTCCAGTTGGATTGGTATGAAGAAAGGGTAAATATAAACGGGGTCTACCGCCTCGTTAATCCGACAGATAAAAAAATTACGCTGACGATGCAGCTGCAAACCAATTCAGTACCAGATGTCACGGTTATCAGGAAACCCATGGACACGCCACAGCAGCAGCCTCTGTTAACAACAGTATACGAAAAACAGGTCATCGAGGCCCGCTACGAAAAAAACAAGAAACGTTATCTCTGGGAAATTACCTTTGCGCCGGAAGAAGAACTTGACCTGCTGACAGCGTATGCGATAATCAACGATTCTGCCGGAGATGGGCTGAATGTAACCGGATTTTCGCGTCCGGCGGCAACTCTTTGGGGCTCTGACTCCCAACCCTGTACTATCCTCATTAACCTCGTGGAAATTCACCCCGGTCAGATTACCAGTATACAGCCCAAGTCATACAGATTCAGTAATAACGCCCTCGTCTTTGGTCTGCAGCCTTCAGCCACTGCTGCAGATGATATTCGTGTTGCAGCAGATGTATATAAAGAGAAGTCCTTGTGGGAGACACTCCTGACAGAAAAAGAGCGGAACCAACTCGGTGAATTTCACAAGTCCGGTGATTTTCTTCCGGCGGCCAACCTTTTTGCCAAGGTTTCCGAATCAGCGCCCAGTACTGAAAAAGAAGCCCTCCTCATAGGCCAGGCCTACTACCTCGAAAAGGCTCAAAAGCAAGCCGAGGCCGAGGAAATCTGGAAAGAATTATACGATAATGAGAGTAAATCCCCGCGCGTGTACTGGTCACTGGGTAAACTTAACGCAAAACAGCCCAGCAAAATCAAAACATTTTACAATAAGGTCAAAGAGTTAGAGGTTCACCCCCTCATTCAAAGCTGGCTGCTCGCCCAACTCCCAGATTACACCGTCATACCGGCTCTGCCTGAGATTACAAATACATCTTTGTCTTTCGAAGAAAGCAAAAACGGAATTACTCTAAAAAGTAAAGTGACCGACAAGGATGGCGATATTAAAAAAGCCACGCTGACTTATCACTGGGAAAATGATACCGTAATGGAATACACCTTTTCTTTGCATCCTTACCGGTATGAATATGAACTCGATTATTTTATCCCTGCTACCGGAGCGCTCAAGTGGCTGTATTATGAATTAGTTGTCACCGACGAAAATAACAATATGGTCTCGTCCGGCCAAGGGGAAGCCTTCTATCTGAACGAATATCTCCCCAGTGAAACTGTTGCTCTGCCGGGCGCCATCCTCGTAATGGCCGATTATGAGCCGGCAGAGCAAGACAAGGTATACAAATGGTTTAAAAGCTACCTGAAAATGGCAAAGGAGGCAGAATTCGTTCCGGTCGAAACAAAAAGCCCCTATTTTATCTTTCTCGGCAAAAAGCATCAATTTGTAGAAAACTACAAAGGACAGCTCTTCGTTCAATATACCGAGACCCCGTTCGTTCCCGGTTCTGTTGAGAACAACATCCACCGCTACTTTCTCTCGAGTTTTTACGGTGCGGGCTGGAATACCCTGCCTGAAAAAGAACTGAATACCTTAGGAGACGGACTGATGTTGGGCAAAGGGATGTCGGTGCTTACTCTGAAATACCTGCAAGCTAAAGACGACCATCTCTTTGCAGCCTTGCTTGCCGCTATCGGACAAGGTCAGGAATGGACACCGGCGATTCAGGAAATATTCAAGCTATCACCGGCCAGATTAAGAATAAATGTGCTTTGGCACGCTTACGGGAATGTCGTTTTAGCGGTAATCATCATCTTTTTCTTAGCCTGGCTTGGAAAAACCGGCTACCTGGTCCGATTTGTACAATACCTGCGTACGAGCCGCCAACCATAATCCAGCTTAGTTTTTTTTAGATATTCACATATTCTTTCAGCCGCTCGACGGTAAAACTCAAGAGTCCGATCCATACAATAGTATAGATTAACGAGTACAGCATCAGGACAGGAAAAAAGAACAGCCGGTTATCTCCTGTCAGCCAAGGAAATAGGGGTATTCCTAGTAATTTGCAGGCAAATAAAAGACCGGCGCTCAAACATACCGACGAAATCAGGGCAACTGCATAAATCGGGTATTTGCGCTTCAGAAGTACACCGAGACATAAGCCCAAAAGGCCTGAACTGCACATAAATACTAAGGCATGCGGGAAACCCCAAAAAAGCAAAAGTATTGCACTGATCAGATATGTCATCATACCGGTTACTGCATTCAGATAACCGCTTAAAGCTACAAAAAGAGTGCTTATCGAACAAAGAGAAATCCCGAGCAAAGGTAAATATAAAGCTGAGGCTTGAATAATAGAGGCCAAAACTGCTAACAAAGCTCCCATTGTTATACTGCGGGGGCTTTTCCAGTCCTCATACCCCATGTCGTCCACGCTCCTGTTTAACCGAACTTGCTTCACCTTCCTTCATAATATTCCAAACTTAGATATTTGGTAACTTTGGCAACTGTGAAATATTCCTAGCATAATTTCTTCTTTTTTCGGCAGGAAATCCCACTTCTGTGTCGAATCCAGTGTATGTAAGCAAGAAGGGGGATCAGAATGAAAAGAACAAGTAGATTTTTGCGTTTTTGTACTTTGACTATAATCATGTTAATGATGATCAGCTTCGGAGGTAGCGCCTGGGCAGTAGATCAGGATTTGCAGGATCGCCTCGATTTGATAAATAAAGAGATACAGGAAAATGAAGCCCTCCTGCAGCAGAAAAAGCAGGCAGAGCAAAAAGCCAGTCAAGAGTTGAAAAACCTTAATAATACCCTTTATCAAACCTCGAAAAAACTCCTTACAACCGAAACTAATCTTACAAAAACAGAAAACGAATTAAAACTTTTGGAAGCGGAACTTAATCAATCTCAGGCAACTCTTTCGTATGACTCTCAGGTTTTGCAAAACCGCCTGACCTCTATCTACAAAGAGAGTAACGTACATGTACTTGATGTGCTCCTTAATTCCACAAGCATTACGGACTTTCTAACGCGCTGGGACTTATTGAGCCGCCTGGCCAAAAACGATATGGAAATTATCGATTCAGTTAATGAAGAGATAAAAATCTTTGAAGAGAAACAGAGTGTTGTTTTAGTTAAAAAAGACAGCCTGGCAAAATTAGAGGAAGACCAGAGCCAACAAAAACAGGAGCTCCAGGTTGCAAGCTCGCGCCAAAAAGAAATCTATAAATCTATCCAGGAAGAACGCTCAGAAATAGAAAAAGCGCTCGATGAGCTTGATGAAGAATCCAGTAAAATCGCGGATGAAATACGCAGGATTACCGGGCAGGACACCGGCCAGTATTTAGGCAGCGACAAGATGGCTTGGCCTACACCCGGCTATACCAGGATTACCTCCCCCTATGGCTACCGTATCCATCCAATTCTGAAAACCAAGCGCTTTCATTCCGGGGTTGATATTGGCGCTGCCAATAAGACCAACATTGTTGCAGCCGAAAAAGGAACAGTTATTGAGGTCGGCTGGCGCGGCGCCTATGGTAATGTGGTTATCATCAACCATGGCGGCAATATAGCAACTATGTATGCGCATGCCTCGGTCACTCTCGTCAAGGTCGGCGATTACGTTAACAGGGGTCAAACCATAGCGAAGGTTGGTACTACGGGCTGGAGCACCGGACCGCACCTGCATTTCGAGGTCAGGAAAAACGGCGATACTGTTGATCCGTTGGGCTATTTAAAAAAGTAGATATGTTCTGCAGATAGGGAAATAATATTAACAGCATAATAGGGGCCGTCTCAACCGTGAAGAGACGACCCTTTATTTGTTTATGTAAATAACGGTCACTGTAAAACATGCCGCGGCAAGCAATAACCCGACCGATGAAAAAGCATGAAAAGGCCTAAAAACATGATATAATAATTAATACATCCCCAATATTAACCGAAAATGCCCAACGCATGAGCAATTTAACCTTTTCTGACCATTGCTGGCAGCATGGCCGTATATATATAATTGTATTAAGGTCAGACATAGTCAGTAAATGATCTTAAACAATTATCAAGGAGGTATGAGCTTATGGGTAAATCCGTAGGTATAGACTTAGGAACAACAAACTCTGTCGTTGCCGTTTTAGAAGGGGGCAAACCTACAGTAATCGTCAATGCAGAAGGAGCAAGGGTCACCCCCTCGGTAGTAGCCTTCCGGGACGGCGGTGAACGTCTTGTCGGGCAGGTAGCCAAACGCCAGGCCGCTTTAAATCCTGAGAAAACACTTTACTCTGTCAAACGTTTTATCGGCCGCCGTTTCTTGGAAGTCGCAGACGAGCGCAAGCTGGTACCCTATAAGGTTGTCGCAGGCCCTAACGATGCTGTCCGTTTTGATATTGCAGGCAAGCTCAACGCACCGGAGGAGATTTCCGCCTCAGTGCTCAAAAAATTAATTGAGGACGCCTCGAAATACCTCGGTGAAAAAATAACTGATGCGGTCATTACCGTACCGGCCTATTTTAACGATACTCAACGTCAGGCTACGAAAGACGCCGGTAAAATTGCCGGGATCAATGTACTGCGCATCATTAATGAGCCAACTGCCGCGGCTTTAGCATACGGCCTAGAAAAGAAAAAGAATGAAACCATCCTCGTCTTTGACCTCGGTGGCGGAACGTTTGATGTCTCGATACTCGATGTTGGCGACGGTGTTTTTGAGGTGAAGTCGACAAACGGCGATACGCACCTCGGCGGCGACAACTTTGACAAGGCCATCGTTGACTGGCTCGCCGGAGAGTTTAAAAAAGATTACGGGATTGATCTGCGGCTCGACAAACAAGCCTTACAACGGCTGACCGAAGCGTCCGAAAAAGCCAAAGTGGAACTTTCGAGCGCGATGGAAACACAAATCAGCCTGCCTTTTATTACTGCCGATGCGACAGGCCCAAAACACCTGGATACAAAACTAACCCGCGCCAAGTTTGACAACCTCACGCATGACCTCGTCGAGCGCTGCCGCGGTCCTGTTACTGCGGCCTTGGCAGATGCCAAGCTTTCTGAGAAAGATATCGATGAAATCATTCTGGTCGGCGGCTCTACGCGTATTCCGGCTGTGCAGAAACTGGTCCGCCAGCTTACCGGCGGACGTGACCCTAACCAGAGCGTCAATCCCGATGAGGTAGTCGCGATTGGCGCAGCCATTCAGGCCGGGGTTTTAGCTGGTGAAGTTAAGGACGTCTTGCTGCTCGATGTAACCCCGCTGTCACTTGGCGTCGAGACCCTCGGCGGCGTCATGACCAAGCTGATTGAACGCAACACGACCATACCCGTACGCCGCACTGAGATTTTCAGTACTGCTGAAGATAATCAGCCCGCGGTTGACATCAATGTTCTCCAAGGGGAACGTGAGTTGGCCAAGGATAACCGCTCTCTCGGGCAGTTCAAGCTGGAAGGCCTGCCTCCGGCCATGAGAGGCATACCGCAAATTGAGGTTACCTTTGATATTGACGCCAATGGCATCCTCAAGGTAAGCGCTAAAGATAAAGCCAGCAACAAGGAACAAACTGTGACGATATCGGGCTCAACAAGTCTTGAAAAAACAGAAATAGACCGTATGGTCAAGGAAGCGCAAACTCATTCAGCCGAGGATAAACAACGTCGTCAGGAAATCGAAATACGCAATGAGGCTGACAGCATGATCTATCAGACCGAAAGAAAGCTCAAGGCAATAGGTGAAAAAATTGCTGTCCATGAAAAAGGTCGTATTGAGCAATTAATTTCCGAACTGCGGGCGGCGCTGAAAGAGAATGTCTCCATAGACCGCATCCGTTCCCTGACTAGTGATCTCAGCCAGGCAGCAACAGTATTGAACACCTTCGACGGACAGCAGACTGCCCCTCCGCCCGGGCAGGGCAGCAGCGCCGGAAAAAGCGCCGGGCAGGATGATGTAATAGACGCGGAGTACACAGAGGGATAAGTAAAAGTTTCATATCTTAGCCAGTGATTCTTGTCAGCGATGCCACGAGCATTACTCAGGCATCGCTGGCTTTTGAGGTGATAAGCGATGGCAACAAATTTCAAAGATTATTATAACATCCTCGGTATTGAGCGTACTGCTACCGATAAAGAGATTAAAGCAGCTTACCGGAAATTAGCTAGAAAATACCATCCTGACCTGCAGACCGGTAAAGATAAGCATGCTGCCGAGGAAAAATTCAAAGAGATTAATGAAGCCAATGAGGTTTTATCCGACCCGGAAAAGCGGGCCAAATACGATCACCTCGGCGCTAACTGGCGCGATGGGCAGGAATGGCAGCCCTCCCCTGATATGGACGGTTTCCATTACTATACCAGAGGAGCGGGCGGCGCCGAGGCTTATGATTCCGGCGGCTTTAGTGATTTTTTCGAAACACTTTTTGGCGGCGCAAGGACGGCCAGATACGCGAGCAGTCCCCGGCAGACCCGCACTGTGCGCGGTCAGGATACCGAAAGCGAACTGTCTTTAACCCTAGAAGAGGCCTATCGCGGCGGGGAAAAAACACTCCAACTGTCTTCGCGCGATATCTGCAGCGACTGTCTCGGAACAGGCCATACCTCTGCCGGCCTCTGTTCTTACTGTGCAGGAACAGGCGCCAAGACTACTGAGAAAACCCTGGCCGTGAAAATCCCCGCAGGTGTACAGGAGGACAGCAAAATCCGTCTGAGAGGCCAGGGCGGACAAGGCTTGAACGGCGGAGCAAGTGGCGACCTGTACCTGAAGATAAAATTCCTGCCGCATCCTGACTTCACAATCAATGGAAGCGACCTCGAGAATTTCACGACTATCACACCCGAGCAAGCTGTCCTCGGGGATAAAATCTCTGTTCCCACTTTGGAAGGCGCTATTCTCTTAACCATCCCGGCCAAGGCTCATAATGGGCAGAAGCTGCGTTTGCGCCAAAAGGGCTGGCCGAAAAAGGACGGTTCACGCGGCGATTTCTATGTAAAAATTTTCATAGATATACCATACAATTTGAGTGAAGAAGAAAATGAACTTTACCGTAAACTCGCGCAAATCCGGAAAGGGGTGTGAAGCATGGTCCGTAAATATTACCTGCAAACATACCGCCATCATCTCATTTCGCAAGATACAGACTGGATCGATATAGACGCCCTTGATATCCATCCCGATTTTTTGGAAAGCCTGGCCGAACTCGGCATCATCGAGATTAAAAACCGTAAACTTGAAGAAAAACAGCTCAACCGCATCGAAAAAATCCGGCGCCTCCGCCAATCACTTGGTGTCAATATGGCAGGTGCCTGTATTATCATAGATTTGCTCGAGAGGATCGAGAAACTTGAAGAAACCTTAGAATTATCACAGAGGAGGTAAGTGTCTTATGGATCTGAACCAATACACACAAAAATCCAGGGAGGCGGTATCTGCAGCCCAAAGCCTTGCGGCAGAAGCCCATCAACAGGAAATAAGCGGCAAACACTTATTAATAGCTCTCCTGACCCAAGAAAAAGGAATGATTCCCGGTCTGCTCGAGCATGCCGGTGTGAATACCGCCGGTTTGACGGCGATGGCGCACGATTTGCTAAAACGCACCCCGGCCGTGCACGGCTATGAAGGCGCTCTGAGGCTTGGAACCGGACTCGCCAGGGTCTTGGCGCGTGCAGAAAAAGAAGCCAAAGAAATGAAGGACCAGTACATCAGCGTTGAACACCTGTTGCTGGCGCTTATTGATGAGGGTGAACCAGAGGTTAGGGAACTCTTGAAAAAAGCCGGTTTGCAGCGGAACAATCTCTTAAACTCTCTGAAAATGGTCAGAGGCAACCAGCAGGTTACAAGTGAAAACCCCGAAGAAACTTACGAAGCTCTCGAAAAATACGGGCGAGACCTCACTAAGCTGGCACGCGAAGGCAAGCTCGACCCGGTTATCGGACGTGACGATGAAATACGCCGCGTCATCGAAATTCTCTCGCGCCGGACGAAAAACAACCCTGTACTCATTGGCGAACCAGGGGTCGGAAAAACTGCTATCGTTGAGGGTCTGTCGCGGCGCATTATCGCCGGTGATGTCCCGGAAGGCCTGAAAAATAAGCAGGTTATTGCTCTGGATATGGGCGCTCTAATCGCAGGAGCCAAATACCGCGGCGAGTTTGAGGAACGCCTAAAGGCAGTACTCAAAGAGGTCCAGCAATCTGAAGGACGGGTCATCCTCTTTATTGATGAACTGCATACGGTAGTCGGCGCCGGCGCTGCCGAAGGCGCGATGGATGCCGGAAATATTCTCAAGCCTATGCTCGCTCGCGGTGAGCTGCGGGCTATTGGCGCCACTACAATTGATGAATATAGAAGACATGTTGAAAAGGATGCCGCGCTCGAGCGCCGTTTTCAACCGGTTATGGTCAATCCCCCTTCGATAGCGGATACCATCTCCATACTGCGTGGTTTAAAGGAACGCTACGAGGTTCATCACGGGGTCCGCATCACCGACGGCTCGCTCGTCGCGGCTGCAACCCTTTCGGACCGCTATATCTCCGACCGTTTCCTGCCTGATAAAGCAATAGACCTCATGGATGAGGCTGCCGCGCGTCTGCGTACGGAAATCGACAGCCTGCCGACAGCCCTTGATGAAATCAACAGGCGCATCATGCAGCTCGAGATTGAAGAAGCCGCACTGAAAAGAGAAATCGACCCGGCCTCACAAGAGCGCCTGAAAAAAATCCAGGAACAGCTTGCCGATTTAAAGACTGAGGCCAGTACAATGCAGGCGCAGTGGCAGGTTGAAAAGCAAAGCATTGCTCGTGTCCGGCAGGTGAAAAAGGACATTGAAGACACCAAGCTCGAGATTGAAAAAGCTGAGCGGGAATACGACCTTAACCGTATGGCCGAATTAAAATATGGCAAAATGGATGAACTTCAGCGCAAGCTCAGGTCGGAGGAAGAACAACTGTCCAACAAGGAAAAAGGCAGTATGCTTCTCAAAGAAGAGGTTGACGAGGAGGATATTGCCAGTGTAGTAAGCCGCTGGACAGGAATACCTGTCAGTAAGCTTATCGAAGGTGAAAAAGAAAAACTCCTCCATTTAGAGGACATCCTGCACGAACGGGTTATCGGCCAGGAGCAGGCGGTTGAAGCTGTCGCAGACGCCGTCCTGCGCGCGCGCGCCGGTATTAAAGACCCTAGCCGCCCAATTGGCTCGTTTATTTTTCTCGGGCCGACAGGTGTTGGGAAAACCGAGCTCGCCCGTGCCTTAGCCCAAGCTCTTTTTGATGACGAGCACAATATGATTCGCATCGATATGTCCGAATACATGGAGAAGCACACGGTAGCGCGCATGATTGGCGCACCGCCCGGCTATATCGGGCACGACGAAGGAGGCCAACTCACCGAAGCCGTGAGACGCCACCCGTACTCAGTCATCCTCTTTGACGAGATCGAAAAAGCCCACCAGGACGTCTTCAATATCATGCTGCAAATCCTTGACGACGGACGTCTGACCGACAGTAAGGGAAGAACAGTAAATTTCAAGAATACTGTTGTTATCATGACCTCAAATATCGGCAGCCACGAAATTCTCGAATTCCAGCGTCAGGGCAGCGATAATTATGACAAAATGAAAACGGCCGTCATGCACCTTCTCGCCCAGCATTTTCGGCCGGAATTCCTGAACAGAGTCGATGAAACCGTTGTTTTCCACGCTCTTGAGCTCAAACACATGCAGGAAATTACACGTCTCCTGCTCGAACGTCTTGCCGGGCGCCTCCAGGAATTAGCACACCTCAACCTGACCTGGTCTCTTGATGCGCTTAGCTACCTGGCGCAAAAAGGCTACGATCCCAGTTTCGGAGCCCGCCCGTTGAAACGCCTGATCCAGCAGGAGGTCGAAACCCCGTTAAGCCGCATGATGATAAAAGAAGATTTTCAGCCGGATGATGTAGTTCGTTTAGAATCCAAAGACGGGAAGCTACAGCTATTACGAAACAAATGAGTCTGTTCGGTGAAAAAGGCTGTTACACAAGGGGTTGAAAATGTGTGACAAGCCTCTTTTTCTTTGTTAGAACTCCCTTTTTTCATAAATCCAAGTCGATAGACGCATAGAAACAAACATTATGATCATGACAACTACAACCAAAGCTATGCCTATCAGCCAGTCCGGGGCGACGGCCAGTTTATCCATGACCTGATCAAGCGTCTCGTTGTTACTCCCCCCTTTCAGAAAAGAGAGACCAAGCCCTGGTACAAAAAATACGAGCAGAAACATAATCAGATTAAAGAACCTTGACTTTATATAACCATATCGGAAGTAAACCGGAAAATATAACGAGGTTAATAAGGACAAGCTTATAGCCACCGCAATCACATCACTGATACGTACATAGCGCACAGGAATTGGCAAGCCCAGCCCTTTCATCAAAGCGCCCAGAGTACCGATAATTACAAAGGCCAGACATACAAAGACAAAGGAGGACAGGTACCTGGCGCGGACTATGACCGCTCGTTTCAGCGGCAAACTGTTTAAGATGACCTCACTGTTGTTCTTTTCCTCATAAGCACAAGCCCCCACAACCAGCATATATGCTGTCGCCATTGCCCCCATAATATAAGAGGTCTCAGCAAAAGCCTCGTTTTGAAAGGCTATCAGCACAAATATGCTGTAACCCAAAGCAAACAAAAATGATTTTTTTTGCAGCAAGATATCCTTTAAAAGCAAGCTAGACAAGCTTATCCCTCCTTATCATGAATAACATAATATCTTCTAATGTCGGCCTTTCAATCAGAACAGCATCTCTCCAACGGCTCGATATCCCGGCCACATCCCTCGTCAAAGCTGTAAAACCAAAACTATTTTCCTGCAGACCAATCAGTTCCTGGCACAATTCGTCATCCAGCAGGCGTTTTTCGCCCTTGATGAGCCCATACTGTCCGAGCAATTCCTCTTTCGAGCAGCAAAGAAGGATTTTCCCATGGTCTATTAAGGTGATGTAATCGGCAATTTTATCAAGATCGGAAGTGACATGGCTTGAGAACAGTACTCCCCTGTCTTCACTGACCATATATTCGCGCATAATATCAAGCAACTCATTGCGGAAAACAGGGTCGAGTCCGGAGGTCGGCTCATCCATGATTAAGAATTTCGCCTGATGCGAAAGCGCTAATGCGAGAGAGTACTTCATTTTCATGCCCTTAGACAGGGTTTTTATTTTTTTAGAAGCGGGCAGCTCAAAAACCTTCAGATAACGTTGATACGCCGCTTCATCCCAATTGCGGTAAAACGGTGCTGTCACCCGTTTCATTTCAGTCAGCGTCAATTCCTCATAATAGTAATTCCCATCATAAACAAAACCGATTTCTTCTTTCATTTCCTGTTCTTGTCGGATATTATCGCAGCCGCAAACTTTTATCCCCCCGGCATCCCTCTTAATCAGGTTCATTATCAGTTTGATAGTTGTGGTCTTCCCTGCGCCGTTAGGGCCGATGAACCCCATGATATAGCCTTCCTTAAGCGCGAAGCTGATATCATCGAGCAGAAATCCGTCATATTTCTTTGTTAAACCCTTAATCTCCAATATATTCTCCATCTTAGTCCTCCTCATATAAGACTGCGAGCATCTCAGCAATCTCCTGCCTGGTGATTCTTAGCTGTTTGGCCTCATCGACAACCTTGCCCAATTTGGCCTCGAGCATACCGAGGCGCTTTTCATGCAAATACTCCGTATTCTGTCCGGCCACAAAAGAACCCTTGCCGCCAACTGTCTCAATAAATCCTTCACGTTCCAATTCCTCATAGGCGCGTTTGGTTGTGATGACACTGATCTGCAGCTCGCGGGCCAGATTCCTGATCGAAGGCAGGGCTTCCCCTGCCGACAACGCACCTGTGAATATCTGATTTTTTATTTGTCTGGTTATTTGCTCGTAAATAGGCTCTGCAGATGAATTTGCTATGATGATATTCAATTACGCATCCCTCCAGTTAAACAAATCCGTATATCTTGTATATACTGTTATTATTGTTTATATACAGCATATGCACATAAAGACCCGTTGTCAACATACATATTTGCGTACTAACAGAAAATACTATCTAGATAAAAGCAAATACGAAAGGAGATATTTATGAAACTAAACCTTGAGAGAAATCTCGGGCCCTGGGACCGACTTATCCGGGTAGCAGTGGGGCTTTATCTAATCGTGAGCGTATACCGTAACGTAGCCATCCTGCCCTCCTACGGTATCTGGCTGCTCTACCTGCTCGGTCTTTCGCAGGTTGTCGAGGGCGCCGCGGGCTACTGAATTATCTATGCTCTCATGGGTTGGTCAACCTATGATGAAAAAGAAGATGTTAGGTAATGCCCTAAACTTTTCCCCGGAAAAACCGATTTAATTTATATAATCAGTTTTTGCTGCTGTTATATTAAAGTAGAACCGGGGGGGTTAGTTTTATGAAGATCGCCGAGACCAACATTGCTCTTGCGAGCCAACAAGCAAAACTGGAAAAGCAAGAAACAGAAGAAAACCTGACCGCTTGGTCAAGTAACAACGGTGAGGATATTCAGGATACTCTGATACTATCATCAGGGAGTAGAAACAGGCTTGTCCTGACGGTGGATGATTTGCTCCGTGCTGCCGGTCAGAAATTTCTTATGCTCTCAGGCCCCGGTAATACTATTGGATTAAATGAGCAGCAAGAAGAGTTAGATCTCAGTGAAGCAGACAAAATGAAAATCAAGCTAATTGAAACATTCATTGAAAGTCTGACCGGCAAAAAAATTAAAATAAAAGTGCCGAAAATTATCATTCACGACACGAACAACCTGAAATTTGACGCTGCGCTCAACCGGCAAACAGCCAATCAGGGTGAACCCCTGCGTGGCTGGGGTGTTATCTATAACTTTCATGAATCCCGTTATGAAAAAGAAACGATGTCCTTCAATGCACAAGGAGTCGTTCGGACTCAGGATGGCAAGGAAATTAACATTGATATCGGTCTGAACATGACACGGGAGTTCTACGAGCAAAATAACATTCAGCTCCGGGCCGGGGATGCCACCCGAATCGATCCGCTCGTTATCAACCTTGACTCAAACAGTCCTTCGCTTTCCACGACGAAATTCTCTTTCGATCTGGATGCTGACGGGGAAAGTGAACTAATACCTTCTTTAGCAGCGGGCAGTGGCTTCTTAGCCCTGGACGCAAATAATGACGGCATTATCAATAATGGCAGTGAACTCTTCGGACCCCAAAGCGGTGATGGTTTCAGCGATTTAGCCCAGTTTGACTCCGATCACAATCAATGGATTGATGAAAACGATGCTATCTATAATAAACTCAGGATCTGGTTAAGTGATTCCGACGGCAACAAGTCCTTGTTGGCTCTTGGCGCGGTGGGCATAGGGGCTATTTACCTAGGCAACGTCGGCAGTCCGTTCGAGCTAAAAGCAGCAGATAATCAAGAACTTGGCCAAATCCAAAAAACGGGAATATTCTTGTTTGAAAACGGCAACGCCGGAACGATCCAACATATTGACCTGGCAGTCTGATTTGTATCCTCGATTTATCACAACATGCTAAACCAGCCTAATCCTGGTTAAACCAGAATTCATGGCTTTTTGCCCTGATCTCCTCCTTGGTCAGTTCACGCGGCCACAACTGGGCATTCCTGCTATCTCTCATCGCAGCAGCGAGGTGAGCAAAGACATTGGGGTTATCCTTCTTGAGATTCCGGATCAGCACTTTGACAGCCTCGCGCTTTGTATGCCTGTCGAGCGGGCACGGACTCGGCGTAACCGGTAAGCCAAGCTTACGGCCGGCGCCGGCTATCTCGCTTTCACGCAAATACACGAGCGGTCGTATCACCGTAACCCCGGTCTTGTCTAGATAAGTATTCGGCAGAAACGTGGTTATCTGGCCGGAATAGATAATACTCATGAGAAAGGTTTCAACCGCGTCATCGAGATGATGGGCAAAAGCAACCTTATTATAGCCGTTAGTCTTCGCGTAATTATGAATAATCGCCCGGCGAAAATAGGAGCAGCGGGCGCAGGGATTCTGTTGGGGATTGTGGAGAATATCGTCTGCCAGTTCAGCCCGGACAACATTAAACGGCACTCCGAGGCTATCACACATTTCGCGCAAAGAGTCAAAATCCATTTCCGACTCTTCTTTAAACCCAAGATCGATAGTGATCCCGCCCAGTTCAACCGGAAACGGCAGATGCTTTGAAAATACGGTTAGGGCATACAACAAGAAAGTACTGTCCTTCCCGCCGGATAAACCAACAAGTACCTTATCCCCTTGGGCCAGCATCTCAAATTCTACCACGGCTCTTTGTATTGTTCTGACCATGCTTCTCGGCAGCGATAAGCGCATAACTTTGCTCCTCGTGAAACAGATTTTCTTTTCATTATAATTATAGACATTATCACGATTAAAAACAGGGATTCCTTTTTCTAAAAGGGCTCCTGTTTTTTTACTTTTTCCAGCATTTAAATAATGAGCTTACGAAGTCAAATAAACTGGGTCCTGGACGCCTTTTTTAATCAATAAACAACGCCCTTTCTTCTTCCGTTAACACCCTGTATTCCCCCGGATTAAGGGTTTCATCAAGCCGCAGTTCTCCTACTTCCAACCTTTTCAAATACTGAACTTCCTTGCCGCGAGCCTGAAACATTCTCTTAACCTGATGATACTTACCTTCATAGATAACGAGCAGTATCTCTGATTCCGTGCCGGATTCCAGGATTGTCAATTCAGCCGGCCTGGTTTTATAACCATCCTCTAATATTACCCCCTCACAGAAAGCCTGCCGATCTGCCGCGTCTGCTTCCCCGGCAATGCGTGCAAAATATGTTTTAGGCACTTTCTTCTTTGGAGAAGTGATTTTATGCGAGAACAAACCATCATTCGTCAAAATCAAAAGGCCTTCCGTATCTTTGTCCAGTCTCCCAACCGGGAAAGGTGCGAAAGCCCTGTGTTCAGGAGATAACAAATCCAGCACCGTGTGGCCGCGTTCATCCTCTGTAGCAGATAGATAGCCTGCGGGTTTGTTCAGCATCAGATAAATATGCTCTTGGTAGATGACGATTTCCCCGCCCACCCTGATAACGTACTTCTCGGGATCCACCTTAACGGCTGCATCCTTCACAACCTCTCCGTTAACCGTGATTAGCCCCTTTTTTACCATTTTCTTGATTTCAGTTCTCGTTCCCCGGCCCATATGGGACAATATTTTATCTAGGCGCAGCTCTTTCTTCATGGTTTCCTCCTAAATATCCTCTGTGAGGCGCCAGCTGGGCGGATAATTGTTTTTAAGGTTTTCTCCGGTCTGCTTAGCCCAGCCCAACGGGAACTCTTCAACACACACCAGGGTCCAGCCTTTTTGCCCTTCGGCAAAAAGTGTTTCACCCTTGAGATAACGTATTACCTCATCATCTGTACATAAGAAGCTGATGCTCCTTTGAACATTTTCTTTTCTCAATCCTAGAGCTAATGCTTGTGACGGCTCAAACCGTCCGTTTTTCAAGCTGCCCAGAAACCAGCCGAAACGCAAAACTTTCAACCCGTTCAAAGCGGGAAGTCCGATCGGGATTCTATAAACATAATCACCGAGCACAAAAAAAGGTCCCGGAATAGGGCTGATGAGATTTTCTTCGAGAAAAGCGGCAAAAGGCGCCAGCTTTTTTTCATTTATCTCTGCAAGACCTTGGGCTCTTTTATTCTCCTGAGCCTTATTCATACTTTCGCTGCTGTCTATTCCTGCCATACTTTCTATCTGCGGATGACTTTGTACCTTCTCCGGCAGCTTTTCCAACAAGGCCAGAAAATGCCCCTCGCCGCGCACCTTATGTGGCCACAGCCGTCTGGTTTTATGCAACTGCAGATTTTTTGCGGCAAAGTTTTGCACCCATTGCGGCTGTCCCTCAGCCCATCCCAAACCATCCGGCAATTCACACAGTTGAAACTCACTGTGCCTTTCTAAAAAAGCCGCAACTACACCTTCATTTTCTTCAGGAGAAAAGGTACAGGTCGAATAGATCATTCTCCCGCCCGGTTTGAGCATTTTCGCGGCTTGCTCGAGAATATCGTTCTGCAGCTTAGAACAAGCTGTATAACTGTAGTCTGTCCAACTTGCACAAGCGCGTTTATCCCTAGAGAACATCCCTTCTCCGGAGCAAGGCGCGTCAACGAGTATTTTATCGAAGAAACCGGCAAAACGCTGTCCGAGTCTTTGCGGCTCCTCATTTGTGATGACAGCGTTATAAGCTCCCCAACGTTCGAGATTCCAAGTCAGGGCTCTTGCCCTGGCCATATTTATCTCGTTGCTGACAAGGATTCCTTCTCCACAGAGACGCACTAATATTTGTGTCGACTTTCCTCCTGGGGCTGCACAAAGATCCAAGACCTTATCGCCTGGGGTTACGCCGAGACACGCGGCAGGCGCCATTGCACTCGGTTCCTGTAAATAATATAGCCCCGCATAGAAGTAGGGATGCTTGGCAGGTCTCGCTCCATAGCTATAATAAAAGCCATCCTCAGTCCATGGCACCTGTTCAAGCTCAAACGGAGTTCTTTTCTGAAACTCAGTTGTGGAAATCTTCATAGTATTAACTCTGAGTCCCTGGTAAGGCTGGCGTTCCCAGGAGGCCAGCGCAGCAGGCCATTCTTCTTTTAATAATGCCTGCATCCGTCCTACGAATTTTTCCGGCAAACGCATCTTATTCACCTTTTTCGTATTCTTGGGATTTGATAGCCTCACACCGGTAAATGGGCTGCCCGAGCGAGACAAAGCGCTTTTCATATTCTGTCATAATTTGATTCTCCGGTTCGTATGTACGGTGAAGATCGTAAGTAATATGGCGCAGTGAAAAACCTGCTTCAGCTAAGCTTAATAGGGAGTATTCAAAGAAAACGGCATTATCGGTTTTGAGGTGAATCTCACCGTCTGCTTTCAGAATAGCTTTATATACTTCTAAAAAACGCCGGTGTGTCAATCTTCTTTTTTCGTGACGGGTCTTAGGCCAGGGATCACTGAAGTTAAGGTAAATCCGTGCAACTTCGACCGGCTTGAAATAGTATGGCAGCAATTCCACATCATCAAGAATTAGATAAATATTCTCAAGACCGGACAATTTTCTTTTCAACGCGGCTTCGTATATAATATCAGGTACTTTCTCGAGGGCAACATAGTTTATCTCCGGATTCACAGCCGCGGTTTCGGTGATAAAAGCGCCTTTGCCTGTCCCGAGCTCGACATGAAGAGAGCGATTATTACCAAAGATATTCCTCCATCCGCCGCTTAAGGCTGTCGGCTCCGTAAAAACGAATCCTGCCATTTGTTCTAGTTTTTCCTGAATATTTGTTTTTCGGCGTAAACGCATCGAATCACCTCTTCATGTTTTCCACATTACCGATAATATAGTTTTTTTATTCAGGACGCAAGCTGTTTATTGAGGATTCTGTCCAGAGCCAGATGCACTTTTTCAAACAACAGACCAACAACAAACCAAGCCGGAGCGAAATCCAGCCGGATAAAACCGTTGATGCTATAAGGGGTTACTCCGCTGTAATCCCAAGGGCAGCGTCCCAGAACATAGCAAAGCACACCCCCACTGGTATATTCAATCAGAAAAATTAGCGCTGCCCAAATAAGTCCTCTGAAATACCAACGGAAGTTACTGATTCTGTCGTGTAACGGTTCCATAAAAACTGCTGTACAATAGATTGGAAACATCCAAAGATAGGTAAAGCTAATTAACTGCCAGTTACCCAAGAGCAGCGAGCCTAATCCTGTCCACAATATTTCCATTGACCAGCCTAACATACCATAAATAAACATACGTGTAATCATGCTTATAGTTTGATTTTTTAACTCAATAATTATTAGTGGTTACTCGCTGTCACAGTTAAATTAATATAAGAAATAATTTGCAAAATATTATTTATCATTGTATACTTTAATTGTGATCCCTGCTTTTTGCTTGAATGCGGCTATTTGGAATCTATCCTCTCTTTCCTGGAGCTAGATTTAGTAGATCCATCAAGAGGGCAGGAAATACTATCTAACTCAGGAGGTAGAGTATGCAAGATAAAACCATTCTCTGTAAGGATTGTGGCAACGAGTTCATCTGGACTGTTCAGGAACAGGAGTTTTACGCGGAAAAAGGATTTCAGAACGAACCAGCACGCTGCATGACCTGCAGGAGAGCACGCAAGCAAAACAGCTTTAACCGTGAAAGAGGAGAACGTCAACTCTACACTGTGAATTGCTCAAGCTGCGGTGCAGAAACACAGGTTCCTTTTAAACCTACCGGCATCAGACCTGTTTACTGTCGTGATTGCTTCCAGAACAGGTAACAAAACCTAAAACCCTACTATTGTAGGGTTTTTTTTTTGCGTTTTTTATTGATTTGGGGAACTGACCCATTTTGAAAGCATTTGCCGGGCCAGATTCTGAAACGCCGGTGTTTTTAGCATTTCAAGAAAACTATTTATTTGCTCCTCATTCATTTGTTGTAGAACCGGCCCCTCTTTTTCAGAGGTCTTGATGTCCTGTTCCCTCTTTTTTAGACCATTCACTACATTCAATGCCGCATCGAGTTTATAAGTTCCCTCGTCCATCATTTTACGCCAACTAATAAAGCGCTCTCGGATTTTGTTTATATCATCAGACATAGACGACAGGTTT
>DIVP01000099.1 GCA_002422465.1 Peptococcaceae bacterium UBA6129
CGCAATACCTTTGGAATTGTAACGCTGCCATCTTCTTCCTGATAGTTTTCGAGAACGGCCGACGTAGTCCTGCCAATTGCCAACCCGGACCCATTCAGAGTATGCACATACTCCGGTTTGCCGCTATCCTTCGCTCTGAATCTGATATTCGCACGCCGTGCCTGAAAATCCTCAAAATTACTGCACGAGGATATCTCGCGGTACGTTTCAAAGCTAGGCAACCAGACCTCGAGATCATAAGTTTTCGCCGCTGAAAAACCGATATCACCGGAGGAAAGGCAGACTACCTGATACGGAAGCTCCAGAAGCTGCAGTACTTTCTCAGCATTGGCGGTCAGCTTTTCGAGCTCTTCATAGGAGTTATCCGGACGAGAAAATTTGACCATCTCCACCTTGTTAAACTGATGCTGGCGGATAAGCCCGCGGGTATCACGCCCGTGCGCGCCCGCCTCAGCTCTGAAACAAGGGCTATAGGCCACATGAAGAATTGGCAGGTCTTCTTCAGAAAGTATCTCGTTTCTATAGATGTTAGTTACCGGAACTTCAGCAGTAGGTATAAGAAAATAGTCGACGTTTTCGAGATGGAACATATCCTCCTCAAATTTCGGCAGCTGGCCGGTGCCTAACATGCTCTCCCTGTTGACCATAAATGGCGGGATGAGTTCCTCGTAACCATGCTCATTTATATGCAGATCCAGCATAAAATTGAGCAACGCTCTTTCGAGCCGCGCCCCCAGTCCTTTGTAAAAAGTAAACCTCGCGCCGGTGACTTTGGTCGCACGTTCAAAATCAAGGATACCTAAGTCTTCACCGATATCCCAATGCGGTTTGGCGGGGAACGCAAATTTTTTCGGCGTCCCCCATCTGCGCTCTAACCTGTTGGCACTTTCATCAACCCCTACAGGAACTGAGCTGTGCGTCATATTCGGTATCGAAAGTGTTATTGTTTTAAGTTTCTCATCTATGGTACGTATTTCCTCATCAAGATCTTTAATCTGCTGTGAAACATCCCGCATTTCCAGCACCATGCTGTCAGCATTTTTGCCGGCTTTCTTCAACGTGCCAATCTCTTCGGAAACAGTGTTTCTCTTAAATTTAAGCTGCTCAGTAACAACCAGCTTGGTTCGACGTTCTTCATCAATTTTGATAAAATCGTCGATGATGTCCGTATTGCTGTTGCGATTTAAAAGACTTGCTTTAACTGTCTCCGGATTACTGCGCACATATTTGATGTCCAACATTTCAAACTCCCCCTTTATGACTTAATAGTTCAAAAAGAGACGTACGTTGCTTGTGTGACATCGTCAATTTTACGGATTTGATTCATGATACTCTCATTTACTCCCTGATCTATTGTCAGAACCATGAGCGCTTTGCCGCCCTGCTCTTCGCGGTCCAGTTGCATTCCGGCAATGTTGATGCCGTACTCTCCGAGAATCATGCCCATCTGTCCGACTAGTTTAGGCCTATCACGGTGCATGACAAGGATCAGATGCCCTGTCGGCTGGATATCCAATGAGAATTTGTCCATACGCAAAACTCTTAGCTCATTATTCTTAAACACCGTGCCGGAGAATGATTTCTGCCATTTGCCGTTGTTGCCCTTGATGGTGATAGCAATGAGGTTCGTATAGTCTTCAGCCTGTGAGCTCTTGATCTCTTTGACCTTCATCCCCCTCTGCCTGGCTAAGAGCGGGGCATTAACATAGTTTACCGCTTCATGGAGCGACGGTCTTAACAGCCCTTTTAAAAAGGTATTGGTCAAGGAGCTTAAATCGAGATTGGCAATGTCGCCTGAATATTTCAATTCGATATCATCGATAGGCCCTTCGGCAAGACTTGTGGCTAATTTCCCAAGTTTCTCTGTCAATACTGTATATGGCTGCACAACGACCATGAGCTCCGGTTTGATGAACGGGATGTTAACCGCATTTTGTACCGGTTCGCCGTGCAGAACCCGGATTACTTCATGGACAACGTCGATAGCTACGTTAACCTGTGCTTCCTCTGTGGAAGCACCCAGATGCGGGGTTGCGACGACCTCTTTTAACGTAAACAGCGGACTGGCCGTTTCGGGTTCTTTTACATAGACATCCAACGCTGCGCCAGCCACTTTCTTAGCAACGATCGCATCATATAAATCGTCTTCGTTGATGAGTCCGCCTCTGGCTACGTTGATGATTCTGACGCCGTCTTTCATGATGGCGAACTGGTCTTTGGCAATCATGTTCAAGGTTTCTTTCGTCTTGGGCATATGCACTGTTATAAAATCGCTTTCTTTAATCAGCGTATTTAAGTCGGTCAGTTCTACTCCGGCCCTTTTGGCATTATCCAGATTTACGTATGGGTCAAAGACCATTATCTCCATGCCGAAGGCCTTGCAGCGCTTGCCAACTTCAGAGCCTATCTTGCCGAAGCCGATAATCCCGAGTTTTTTATTGCGCAGTTCGACCCCTACTAATTTTGACCTGTTCCACAGCCCCTGACGCAAAGACTGATCAGCCTCCGGGATATGACGGGCCAGCGCAAGCATCATGCCCACCGTATGCTCGGCCGCCGAGATCGTATTGCCGTCAGGTGTATTGACCACAACGACCCCTTTCATCGTAGCCGCATCAACGTCGATATTGTCGATACCAACCCCTGCACGCCCTACTACCTGAAGCACGCGGGCGTTTTCGAGAATCTTTTTCGTGATTTTTGTCTCACTGCGTACTACGATAGCATGATAATCCGCAACGATGGCGCATATCTCATCCTCAGTCAGCTTTAATTTCACATCTACTTCCAGGCTAGGCTCCTGTTTAATAATATTAACGCCTAACTCTGAAATCGGGTCACAAACCAATACTTTTTTCATTTTCTTTTCTCCTTTCATTTTTCGCGGGTAAATAAAACGTCCCTAACCTAACGGTTAGGGACGAGATTGTTTCCCGTGTTGCCACCCAGCTTGGTCATATAAATATGACCCACTCTTTTCATGCTTAACGGACATGACCGCCGGTTTTCCGGGTGCTCCGGGGCGGAATTCAACAAATGACCTGTCGGCTCACACCATCCACCGACTCTCTGCAAGGTCTGTCTGCCTACTTTTCCCCATCAACGCGCATATGCAAATGTTATAGAGATATATTACTACAAAGCCTGAGCTAATGCAAGTTCTATTTACAGATATCGTAGGTGTCGCGGGCAATCATTAATTCCTCATTCGTAGGAATAACAAATACCTTAGTTTTAGAATCGGCTGTGGACACGTCAGCCTCAACGCCTCTCGTGAAGTTCTTGTCGGGATCTATCTTCACACCCATGAAATCCAGCCCACTGCAAATCTTCTGGCGCATCGAAGAGGAATTCTCACCAAGTCCTGCAGTAAAGACAATGGCATCAGCGCCATTTAATACGGCTGCATATGAGCCAATATATTTTTTAACTGCATAAGCAAAACGGTCCAGCGCCAACTGGGCTCTGTCATTTTTGTCCTCTTTGGCAGCGTTTTCAATATCCCTGAAGTCACTGCTGACTCCGGAGAGACCGAGAACTCCGCATTGCTTATTTAAGAAGTTATTCGTTTGTTGGAAATCCCATTTTTCTTTTTCCATGAGGTAGAAAACGATAGCCGGGTCCAGATCTCCCGACCGGGTACCCATCATAACGCCCTCAAGCGGGGTGAAGCCCATACTTGTATCTACGCTTACGCCATTTTTAATAGCCGTGATACTCGCTCCGTTTCCCAAATGACAGGTAATAATTTTTAACTCGTTAAACGGCCTCTTCAACATAACTGCCGCACGTTCGGCGACATATTTATGCGAGGTGCCGTGAAATCCGTATTTGCGTATCTTATATTTCTTGTAATAATCGTACGGGATTCCGTAAACATAAGCATAAGCAGGCATTGACTGGTGGAAGGCCGTATCAAATACGCCTACTTGCGGCAAATTCGGCATGATTTTCTGGCAGGCATCTATCCCCATGATGTTCGGTGGGTTATGCAATGGCGCCAGCTCGATATTCCTTACTAGGGCGTCTCTGACCTCTTTAGTAATCAGTACGGAACCTGAAAAGTCTTCGCCGCCGTGCACTACACGGTGGCCGACCGCGGCAATTTCATCAGTCGACTTTAATACTCCATGTTGAGGATCCACGATAGCTTTAATTACGAGCGCTATTGCTTTTTCATGGTTGGGGATGTCCTCCTTGATGACGTATTTCTCTGCGCCCTTTTGATGTGTCAGAACGGAACCATTCAGCCCGATACGCTCAACAAGTCCCTTCGCTAGAACTTGTTCATTTGTCATGCTGAATAATTGATACTTCAACGAAGAACTGCCACAGTTAATAACTAGGATTTTCAAAATAATTCTCCCCCTGTCTAATTATTTGTATGTTAATCTTGTTGTAAATCGGCGCTAATTGTATATTAATTAAAATTTTTATATATATTATCATCGTTCAACCACTACTATATTACACTATTCATATCTGCCTTACAATAATGACATTTGAAATATATCCTTCTAAAATTTCACATTGCCCGGGCGTTCAGCTACTCATCATCTTCTTCTTTATTAACAAACCTCGCTACCGCAACGACTTTATCGTTATGGGTCATGCGCATGGTCGTAACACCCTGCGTGACGCGGCCCATTACGGAAATATCATCAACCGATGTCCTGATCATGATCCCATCCTGGGTAATCAGCATTATTTCATCACCTTCAAAGACAACCATGATCCCGATAATCACGCCGTTTCTCGGGGTTATTCTCAGACCGAACAGGCCCTTGCCTCCCCTTGTTTGCGTACGGAACTCCGTTAGTTTTGTACGCTTGCTGAAGCCTTTTTCAGTTACGACGAGTAAATATGCGCTCTCTTTATAGATATCCATGCCGACGACCCTGTCGTCCGCAGCAAGCCTAATCCCTATTACGCCGCGGGATGTGCGGCCCATTTTACGCACATCATCCTCAGAGAAGCGAATGACCATGCCATGCTGCGTAGCAAGGATGATATCATCCTCCCCTTGCGTGAGCTGTACTCCGACAAGCTCGTCTTCGTCATCAAGGGTAAGGGCGATAATCCCGTCTTTCCTGGAAGTGTCATATTCGACGAGGCTGGATTTCTTAACAATCCCGTTTTTAGTAGCTGTTAACAAGTTAGCGCCTGGAGTAAACTCCCTTATCGGGATTACTGCGGTAACCTTATCTTCGCCGGTCAGATTCAAAAGATTTACGATAGCCGTCCCTTTGGATTGCCGGCTCGCATCCGGTATTTCGTAGACCTTCAGCCGGTATACCTTCCCTTTGTTCGTAAAGAAAAGGAGATAGTGATGAGTAGTCGTGATAAACAAATGCTCGACGAAGTCCTCTTCTTTGGTGGTCATCGCGGTAATTCCTCTACCGCCCCGCTTCTGGTTGCGATAGGTGGTAATAGCTTGTCTTTTTATATATCCGCCGTGTGTTATCGCAATTACCACATCTTCTTCGGCAATCAGATCCTCATCTTCGAGTTCATCATCCGCGGCGCTGAGCTGTGTGCGCCGGTCATCAGCGTACTTATCCCTAATGGCCGTCAGCTCTTCTTTAATAATCTGCATAACCAGAGTTTCATCAGCCAGGATATTTCTATAATAGGCAATCCTCGAAATAAGTTCGCGGTATTCCTCCTCCAGTTTCTGCCGCTCAAGCCCTGATAATTTGCCAAGCCGCATGTCTACGATAGCCTGAGCCTGTTTCTGTGTCAGGGCGAAGCGCTCCATGAGGTTGTTTCTCGCGGTTTCTATATCTTTGGATTCCCGGATTGTCCGAATCACTTCGTCAATATGGTCAATCGCAATTTTTAAGCCTTCGACTATATGTAATCTTTCTTCTGCTTTGGCCAGGTCAAATTTTGTCCGTCTGACCACAACATCTTTTTGATGCTCCAGATAATAAAACAGTACTTCCTTCAGGTTTAAGACCCTAGGCGCCCCGTCAACGAGAGCCAGCATGATGACGCCGAAGCTCTCCTGGAGTTGCGTTTGTTTATACAAGTGGTTCAGTACTATCTGCGGATTGACGTCTTTTCTCAATTCTACGATCAACCGCATCCCGGTCCGGTCAGATTCATCACGAAGATCGGTAATTCCATCGATTTTTTTGTCTCTGACGAGCTCGGCAATTTTTTCAGTCAGTCGGGCTTTATTCACTTGATACGGAAGTTCAGTTATCATGATGCGCATTTTCCCGTTATTCATTTTTTCAATGCGTGTAACACCCCGCACACGTATCGAGCCACGACCGGTTTCATAAGCCTGACGGATGCCTTCACGACCCATAATAACGCCGCCGGTCGGAAAATCAGGTCCCTTCACAACACCTAGCAGTTCGCGGACATCAGTATCAGGCTTATCGATGAGCAAGATAGCTCCGTTGATAACCTCAGTAATATTATGTGGAGGTATATTTGTAGCCATACCGACGGCAATACCCGACGAGCCGTTGATGAGCAGGTTCGGAATCCGCGAAGGCAGTACGCTAGGTTCCTCAAGGCTGTCATCGTAGTTTGGAATGAAATCCACCGTTTCTTTTTCGATGTCTTTTAACATCTCCGCCGATATTTTGGACATACGTACTTCCGTGTAACGCATGGCCGCAGCAGAATCGCCGTCAACCGATCCAAAGTTCCCATGCCCGTTGATCAACGGGTAACGCGTTGAAAAATCCTGCGCCAGTCTTACCATCGCATCATATACCGCAGTATCACCATGCGGATGGTATTTCCCCAAAACATCCCCGACTATGCGCGCGGATTTTTTATGTGGTTTATCTGCGGTCATACCCGAATCGTGCATAGAGTAAAGAATCCTTCTATGCACCGGCTTCAGCCCGTCGCGTACGTCGGGCAGCGCACGGCCAACGATAACACTCATAGCATAATCAATATATGATTTTTTCATTTCCTCTTCGATCCGAATAGGAATTATCTTACCATCCTGATAAACATCCAAAATAAAATCACCTCATCGTGTTGTAGTAAAAACATAATATTGAGACTGGCCTGGCGGCTCAGGTCATATTCAGGCTTGCAAGGGCTCTGCGGAAATTCTTTCCGCCCAGTAGTAGTATAGCCTTTTTAGCTTTTTGAAGCAAGTTCTTCTTCCACATCATAGCCTCAGTACTATTTAACAATGCTCAAAAAAAAAGGCCCTGTGTCGCAAGGGTCACGCAAGAATATTATTGAGTAGGTGTATCAATTTGTCAAAATGGAAGGGCTTTTCTAATATCCCTTCCGCCCCAACCTTCAGGGCAATTTCAGGCAGTGTGTCATGTGCGGAGAAGAGAATGATCGGAATGTCTTTAGTCAGCGCTGTTTTTTTAAATTTCATAGCCAGTTCTTCTCCGGTCATTTCCGGCATGCGGATGTCCAGAATTATTAAATCAACTTTTTCCTGACTGAGCACAGCCAGCGCTTTTTTGGGTGAAGAAAAGGTAACTGGTTGATGTCCCTCCATTTCGAGGAACACCCTCATAGATAAGAGAATCCCTTCTTCATCGTCAATTACAGCAATTTTCAACAATATCACCCCATTATTAAAATACACTTCTCCGCCGGAAATATGATGACTACGCCGTGCTTTGAGGGGTATGTCGTCATATTTTCTGGAAATAGGAAGAAGATCAATGGATTAATGTATCTGCGCAGCTCCTTCCGGCCGAATAAATACATAAGTGTAGTTTATATGATAATATTCTTCTTGACAATATGTGTAAATTGGCAAAGAATGTTGGATTCCCTGTTTCTTTGTCGAATCAGGCACCTGAAAAGCCCCGTCCGCTACCGCTTGTACAGGACGGGGCTGCTTGTCTTTTTGTCTACCCTTAGATATCCAGATTCCGAACAGTTTTTGCGTGAGCCAGAATGAAATCCTTTCTCGGTTCTACCTTATCACCCATAAGAATCGTAAACATCTCGTCAGCCTGAATCGCATCTTCAAGGCTCACTTGCAGAACAGTCCTCTTTTCCGGGTTCATTGTAGTTTCCCAGAGCTGCTCCGGATCCATTTCTCCTAAGCCCTTATAGCGCTGAATTGAATAGTTGCTCCTGCCAATGTCTTGTGTAGCCAACTCCAATTGCTTGTCTGAATATAAATAGGTTTCGTCCTTACCCTTTTTGAGCCTGAATAAGGGTGGTTGAGCGATGTAGACGAATCCGGACTCTACAAGCGGTTTCATATAGCGGTAAAAGAAGGTTAAAAGCAGCGTCCGAATATGGGATCCGTCCACGTCAGCATCGGTCATAATAATGATCTTATGATAGCGGGCTTTATTAGTATCAAAATCATCAATGACCCCGCTGCCAATCGCGGTGATAATCGCTCTGATTTCCTCATTAGCAAGGATTTTATCGAGGCGGGCTTTTTCTACGTTCAGGATTTTCCCCCTCAACGGAAGAATCGCCTGAAAACGCCGATCTCTGCCCTGTTTGGCCGAACCTCCGGCAGAATCACCTTCGACGAGATACAACTCCGCCATAGCCGGGTCTTTTACCGAGCAATCCGCGAGCTTTCCTGGCAACGTAGTTGATTCCAGGGCGCTTTTTCTCCTCGTTAATTCCCTGGCCTTCCGAGCTGCCTCCCTGGCCCTTGAAGCGTTAATGGATTTTTCGATAATTCTTTTCGCTATGGCCGGGTTTTCTTCCAAGAACGTCGACAAACCATCATTGACAATGCCATCAGTGATTCCACGCACCTCGCTGTTGCCGAGTTTGGTTTTCGTCTGCCCCTCAAATTGTGGATCTTTAATTTTAACGGAAATTATCGCAGTTATGCCCTCGCGGATATCTTCCCCGGAGAGATTTACCATGTTGTCCTTGATAATATTATATTTTCTGGCGTAATCGTTCATTACCCTTGTCAGCGCAGCCTTGAACCCCGCTTCATGGCTCCCGCCTTCGGTCGTATGAATATTATTTGCAAAGGAATACAGGTTCTCCGCATAGCCATCATTATACTGGATAGCTACCTCAACCTGGGTTCCTTCTTTTTCTTTTTCAATAAATATTGGTTTGGGATGCACAGTATCTTTATTCTTGTTAAGGTATTTAACAAAATCCACTATGCCGCCGTCATGCAGGAAGGTTACTTTTTCATCGGTTCTTAAATCTATTAGTTCGATCTTCAGCCCTTTATTTAAAAAAGACATTTCCCTTAAGCGATGTAGGAGAATCTCGCCCTCAAAGACTACTTCTTCAAAAATCTGCGCGTCGGGTTTAAAGCTAGTGGTTGTCCCAGTTTTTTTAGAATTGCCGATGACCTTTAATTCGGTGACCGGTTTGCCTCTTTCATATCTTTGATGATGTATTTTACCTTCGCGATATACTTTAACCTCGAGCCATTCCGACAGAGCATTGACGACAGACGCCCCAACCCCATGCAATCCCCCGGAAACCTTATATCCTTCGCCGCCGAATTTTCCTCCGGCATGCAGCATCGTCAAAACTACTTCCAAGGCTGTTTTATCCATTTGCTCATGCCTGTCGACCGGAATTCCCCTGCCATTATCTGTGACAGTGATGCTGTTATCGACATTTATCACGACTTCAACCTCTGTACAATAGCCGGCCAGCGCTTCATCGATACTGTTATCGACTATTTCAAAAACCAGATGGTGCAAGCCTCTGGGACCTGTGCTGCCTATATACATCCCGGGACGTTTGCGGACAGCCTCTAGTCCCTCTAAGACCTGAATCTGACTGGCATTATATTCATTGCTCAAGAAATATTCACCTCTTCTAATTGTTTATCTAATCGCCATTTCGTTAATTGTTTGCATATTAGTAAGCCTTTTTTTTAGTGTTATCGAGGAGATTGCGGATAAATATATTTTCCCTTCAGTTATTATAACGCTTTTTACTTCCTGCTCTTGAGACGTTGCCAGCATAACGTTACTTTTGCTGTTTTCAATAAACTCGCGTGTAATCGCACTTTTATTGACCGCCCGAAGATCCATGATAATGACAATTTCGTCCTGCGAGATGCTTTTATCAGCTCCGATATGTAGCAGCAAAAAAATACCCCCTAGCTCCTTCTTCACGAAAGATAATCCTATTGTGTGACCAGCTTCCCTTCACTGATATGGAATTTTTGCAGCGTCGTATTTTTATGCCAGAGGAACGAATTATCTTCTGTTGTTGTAATGAAACATTGAATATTCTTTTCCTGAATAGTGTTAAGAAGTTGGTCTCTGCGTTGTTGATCAAGCTCAGAGAGTACATCATCAAGCAGCAAAACCGGGTATTCTCCGGATTCCGCTTTAAAAAATTCTAATTCCGCAAGCTTAACAGCTAATACTGTTGTTCTGTGCTGTCCCTGTGACCCATAATATTTTAAATCGTTACCGTTTAAACTGATTAGAAGATCATCACGATGAGGTCCGCATAACGTTATCCCTCTTTTAAACTCTTCGCCGCGATATTTGTTCATTTCTGCGAGCAGCAAGTTTTTAATCTCCGAATTTCTCTTAATCGGTTTATCTTTATTTAAAATATACCTAATCTCTAAGTTTTCCTGGCCTTCAGTCAATCTTCTCTGCATTAACCGCGTGAGAGGGGTAAGCTTTTCTAAAACCTCGAGCCGTTTTTCAACTATATCGTTGCTCATCTCTAGAAATTGCTGGTTCCAAACATCAAGTTGTTTATCTGCCGTCTGGTTCATTGCTATCTTCCTCAAGAGATAGTTACGTTGGTTCAAAATCCTGTTATATTGCTGTAATTTTGTATTATAGGCCGGGCTCACCTGCGCAATATCATTATCTAAAAGGTTTCTGCGCTCGCTGGGCGGCCCCTTGATAATATTTAAATCTTCGGGAGCAAAGAGAATTGTTGTGAGATTACCAAGCAGCTCGGCGTTTTTGTTTATTTTACTGCTGTTTACCTTTATTTCTTTATTCGTTTGTTCATTATTACGATAGGTTATATCTAGTTTTGTCTTACCGAAATTGTTCCTGACCAGACCGGAAACGCAAAAATAATCTGCATTCCAGTTTGTGAGTTGCAAATCACGGGCCGGCCGGTAAGATTTCCCTATTGAAAGATAATAGATTGCCTCAATAAGATTAGTCTTACCTTGCGCATTATTGCCGATAAGTATATTTACTTGTGCCGAAAAATTATTTTCTAAGCTAAGATAATTTCTATAATTGATGAGATAAAGTTTTTCTAAATACAAGGGGTATTTCCCCTCCCGTCAAGTTCTGACTGGTAAAAGAAGATAGAGAAAGTTCTTACTCTCAGCAGGCCTTACAATACATGGACTTAATGGTCCGCTAAATTCAATGGATGCCAGCTCGGATTCCATAATTTTAAACACATCCGCTAAATACCTGGCATTAAAGGATATATCAATATCTTCTCCTTCTAATTCAATATTCATTTTTTCATAGCCCTGGCCTAATTCGGAGCGCGAGGAAATAACCATACTACTATTTTCTATTTTTATATTTATTGTATTACTATTATCATTAACCGCGCTAAAAAGAGCTATTCTCTCAATTGCTTCTTTAATCAGTTTTGTATTAGTTACTATTTTTGATTTATATTTCTCAGGAATAACTTGGTGATAATTCGGAAATTGACCTTCGAGCAGGCGGCAGATAATCCTGATATTAGAAAATTTAAAGGATGAGAGATTTTTTGTCAGGCTGATATAACATATTTCATCATCTTCATACATTAATCTGGCTAATTCATTCAGCATTTTGCCAGGTATAATAAAGACCAATTCTTTTTCTATTCTATTTTGTATTTCTCCTTGTCTTAACGCCAAACGATGTGTATCTGTTGCTACCAGCCGTAATTTATCTTCAAAACCTTCACAGAGCAGCCCGGTGAACAACGGCCTGCCCTCATCCGTTCCGGCAGCAAAAACCGATTGTTTAATCATTTGTTTCAAAACTAAAGACTGCACCTGTATTTCATAATCCCCGATCACTTCGGTTATCTTTGGAAAATCTTCTGTTGTTAGTGTCCTTAATGATAATTGAGATTCATTATACTTTATAAGCAGTTCATTATCTACGCCTTGTTGCAGTACGATAGCCACATCAGGAAGTTTGCGCACGATTTCTGAAAAATACCGGGCCGGTACTACCGAGACTCCTTCTTCGATTATTTCGGCAGGTATAAAACACTCAATGCCCATTTCCAGATCAGTAGCGGAAAAATAGACAAGGTTTTGTTTTGCTTCAATTCTGATACAGGATAAGATGGGCATGGTCTGTTTTGTACTTACCGCTTTTTGTACAGCTGATACCGCAAAAACGAGATTTTCTCTGGTTGCTGTAATTTTCATAAAAACCGTCCTCCAAATTATAATAATAATATCATAAGCTATTACCCGTAATAGTAAGGGCTGTGAAAATGTGGATAGCCTTGTTGTAGATAATAAAGAGAAAGGCTTGTACATTCTTAATTATGTGGACAAGCAGCGGGAGTTGTCCACATAATATTTTATAAAGCAGTTTCAAGTAAACGATACACAGGATAAACACAGGTTATCAGGTAAACTATACACAAAATCATTCATTTTCTATTTTTTCAATGATCATTTTTACAATAGAATCAACACTGGGATCTGCTTTAGTACTGTTGCATATTTTTTCATGGGCATGTATTACTGTAGTATGATCCCGGCCGCCAAAATCATCGCCGATTTTAGGTAAGGACATGTCGGTTAGTTCTCTACAAAGATACATCGCGATCTGCCGAGGAAAAGTAACATTTCGGGTTTTTCTTTTTGATTTAAAATCCTCGATGCGTATCCCAAAATATTCAGCTACCTTATTTTGGATTAGCTTAGAGGTAACAAGCTTAGGCCGATTATCCGGCAAAATATCTTTAAGCGCTTCGATACATAAATCCATATTTATCTCGCGGTTACTTAAAGAAGAATAGGCAATAACCCGGATTAGAGCTCCCTCAAGCTCTCTTATATTAGAAGGAATTTTATTTGCTATATAAACCATGACTTCATTTGGAATAGAAAAATTTTCCTGTTCTGATTTTTTGCGCAAGATAGCGATCCTTGTTTCAATATCAGGGGCCTGGATATCTGTGATGAGACCCCATTCAAACCGTGAGCGCAGGCGATCCTCTAATGTGGGAATATCTTTGGGCGGACGGTCGCTCGAAATAATCAACTGTTTATTAGCTTCATGAAGGGTATTAAAGGTATGGAAAAATTCCTCTTGAGTCCTTTCTTTCCCGGCCAAAAATTGGATATCGTCTATTAGTAGTACATCAATATTGCGGTATTTATTGCGAAAAGCCTCTGTTTTATCGTATTGAATGGAGTTTATCAATTCATTAGTAAATTTTTCGGAAGATACATACATAACCCGAAGGTCAGAGTGGTTTTCTAAAACATAATGACCAATTGCATGCATGAGGTGTGTTTTGCCCAAACCTACGCCCCCATAAATAAACAAGGGATTATAGGCCTTGGCGATTGCTTCTGCTACGGCCAGTGAAGCTGCATGGGCAAAGCGGTTGCTGTTGCCGATAACAAAAGTATCAAAGACATATTTTGGATTTAAGGTATTAAGACCATATTCAGCAGAATTTAGAAAAGGCATATTATTCGCGTTAGACTTCGGTGTTTTCATTTGCTCGGGGATATCTTCCTGGCCGGCAATATAGAATTTTAGGGATACTTCTTTATTCAGAATTTGGATGGCCTTGTTTTTAATAATGTCATAATACCTGGTTTCAAGCCAGTCCTTAGCAAATTCGTTAGGAACTACAATATGTAAATAATAATTATCAAATGATAATAGATAGGTTGATTTTAACCAGGTATCAAAACTTGGTTTGGATAAATCCTGCTCTAAAAGCAGGAGTATTTTTTGCCAAGTTTCAGCGAGTGGGATTTTTACCATCATTAAAAACCTCCTGATAATATACAACTGCTATATAAGAAACAAAAAAAGAAACCAGCGAATCTGGGTTCTATATGTTGCAAAGAAGAGAAGAAATCAAGAATTATTCACAATCTTATCCACAGAGGTGTGGATAAAACATTATCGTCTTGTCCCAATCATTATTATAATACCAAAATGATAACCAGTCATCAACAAAAAAAGATAATAATTAGCAATTCATAAAGACCGCACAGCATTTTATCCACAAATATAAACAGGCGGCCTTTCTTGACATCTCTCAATACCTGCTTTATAATTTGTCTGTGTATGTAACCGAAAAGACAGTTTGTTGAGTCATATATGGAGGTGTTAAAAAGTGAAAAGAACTTATCAGCCCAAAAACCGTAAACATAAAAGAGTTCATGGGTTTCTCAGCAGAATGAGTACAACGGATGGAAGAAATGTAATCAAGCGGAGAATGCTAAAAGGAAGAAAAAAACTATCGGCATAAGGGCCACTTGATGTGGCCTTTTAGTTGTATTAAGCAGGATACAACTAAGCAATACTATAAGAAGGGGGATATTTTTGTTTGTTGTCAAAAGTATTTCGCCTCAAAAATAAAGCAGAATTCCAAAAGGTATATCAGGATGGCAAGTCAATCACCACGCCGGTGTTAGTGTTATCCTATTTTAAAAACCAGCAGAAAAACAATCCCAGGATTGGATTTGCGGTTGCGAGGAAAATAGGGACAGCAGTATGCAGAAATAGAGTTAAGAGGCAAATGAGAGAAGCCGTCAAGCCATATATTAACGCTATCGATCCTGCGTATGATATTATTTTCATTGCCAGAATGAAAATTAAAGGAATTTCCGTAAGGGATGTTGAAAAAAATATGTTAGCGCTTTTAAAAAGGGCACAGTTGTTAAATAGGAATGAATAAGGATGAAAAGGCTCTTATTATCGCTTATAAGTGGTTACCAAAAATATGTTTCCCCGTTAAAAATGCCTACTTGCAGGTTTTATCCTACCTGTTCAAGATATGCTTATGAAGCCGTTGAAAAATATGGCGTCTGGAAGGGAAGCTGCCTATCCTTCAAACGTATTATCAGATGTCATCCATTTAATCCGGGCGGATATGATCCAGTTAAGTAAATGAAGGAGGTGAACCTGTTACAAAAATGATTTTGTAACAGGGATTAATTTGTGGCAAGCTGTAGTAGATGTTTTTGCTAATGGATTTCAGTTTTTATATAGTTTAACAGTATCTATGGGTATCCCAAGTTATGCCTTGGCGATCATTTTCTTAACGCTTATTATTAAAATATTTCTCTATCCTTTAACATATAAACAAATGAATTCAATGAAAAAGATGCAGGAGGTTCAACCACAAATTGCCGCAGCTCAGGCAAAGTATAAAAAGAACCCCCAAAAATCCCAGCAGGTACTCATGGAGATATACAAAGAGAACAATATAAATCCGATGGCAGGATGTTTGCCTTTATTAATCCAAATGCCTATTTTAATAGCGTTGTTTCAGGCTTTAAGAACATTTCAGTACAGCGATATAGGTGCTGGTTTCTTCTGGGTCGCTCACTTAAGAGACCCGGACCCCATTATTTTGCCGATCATAGTAGCTGCGACCACCTATTTGCAGACAAAAATCAGTGCGCCGCCAAGCACAGGTAACTCTTCGGCAGCATCGACGCAAAAAATGATGTTGTATTTTATGCCGCTCATGATTGGTTACATGAGTACAAAGTTTCCAGCCGGACTGTCGTTATACTGGATTTGGTTTAATATTTTTGGTACACTGCAGCAAATGTTTATAAATCGCCAGAAACCCGCTGTGCAAAAGGGGGAAGTAAGTGAGAAATGAAAAGTGTTGAGATTTATGCCCGGAATGTTGAAGAAGCTATCAATGAGGCTTTGCTGCAGCTTGATAAGACAATAGACGAGGTAGATATAGAGATTATGGAGGTATCCAGCAAGGGATTCCTCGGTATCCTCGGCGGGAAACAAGCTAAGGTCAGGGCTTCTGTTAAAGCAGATAACGAAGATAACTTTGTTGCGGAAGTCGGCAAGGTAATAGGAGATATAACCGGAGCAATGGGGATAAGCACAGATATAAAAACTGAAGAAAAAGAAGAATACTTAAAGATGACGCTGACCGGAGAAAACATGGGGATTCTTATCGGGCGCAGGGGAGAAACCCTCGATGCGCTGCAATATCTGGTCAATTTGATAGCCAACAAGAACAGTACCGAGAGGAAGAAAATTATCCTTGATGCCGAGGGTTATCGTCAGCGCCGCGAAGATACTTTGACGAGCCTGGCCTATCGCCTGGCTGAAAGGGTGAAAAAAACAAAACAACACGTTGTCCTGGAACCCATGAATCCTCAGGAAAGAAGGATTATTCACACCGCGCTTCAGGATGACCTCTATGTGCAGACGCTCAGTGAAGGGCAAGAGCCGTTTAGAAAGGTTGTTATTTCGCTGAAAAAGTAACGCTGTGCACAAGAAGCCAGCGGGGTTAGTCACAGGTTAGATAGAAAGAATAATGAGAGAAAAATATTTTACTCAGCCTGGTTTATGATAACCAGGCTGAACTGCTTTTGACCAACAGTGTTTTGCTAAGACAAAGATATAACAAGGATATTCTTGGATAATAATAAGTTATGAGATATATTGTTGTTAGAGGTGAGAAACATCAATGGAAGATACTATTGCTGCCATAACAACAGCTTTAGGACCTGCGGGGGTCGGAATCATCCGTATTTCCGGGGCGGATGCGGGGATAGTTGCCGACAGGGTATTTCGGGGCAAAAAGGGAATTAAGCTCGGCGCCAAAGAGTCGCATACTGTTACATATGGCTATATTGAAGATACGGACGGGACTGTTATCGATGAAGCGCTGGCCTTAACGATGTGGGGGCCGCACAGCTATACAGGAGAAGATGTTGTCGAGTTGCAATGTCATGGTGGAATGATAGTTGAGAGAACCGTACTTGAGCTTGTGCTAAAGGCAGGCGCGAGACTGGCAGAGCCTGGAGAATATAGTAAGAGGGCTTTTTTGAATGGCCGGCTGGACTTATCTCAGGCCGAAGCCATAATGGATATTATTGGCGCCAAAACAGAAATATCGCTGCGTGCGGCAGCAGGCGCTCTACAGGGCGGGATTACAAAAGAGAGTAACGCCATTCGTGATCGTGTCACGGAAATCATGGCCTATCTCGAAGCGGATATCGACTTCCCTGAAGAAGAGCTTGAGAGACTAACCAGCGACGAGCTGCAGGAAAAAATCAACGTTGTGGAAAAAGCAATAGCAGCGCTGACAGAAACCTATAGAAGTGGGCATATATTAAGAGAAGGTTTGAAAACGGCGATTATTGGCAAACCAAATGCCGGGAAATCCAGTCTTTTAAATGCCATCTTGCAAGAGAAAAGGGCTATAGTAACTGAAATCCCGGGAACAACGAGGGATGCTATCGAGGAATATTACAATATGGGGGGAATCCCTCTTTTATTAATCGATACGGCGGGAATCAGGAAAACCCAGGATATCGTTGAGCGGCTTGGCGTCGAAAGAACGAAGGAAATTGTCGAAGAAGCCGATATTATCCTATATATACTCGATATTTCCGTAGGGGCAACGAGAGAGGATTTCTCTTATCTTAGGGGTTTCCCGGCAGAAAAGCTTCTGGTCGTCGTAAACAAGGTTGACCTAGCCGGAGTTGAAATAAAGGAGCAAGACATCCTTGAAAAACTGCAGGGTTATGAAGTGATATTTATTTCTGCTAAGGAGAGAATTGGTTTAAAGAAGCTCGAAGAAGCTATCTATAGTAAGGTATTCTTGCACCGGCTTGAACCTAAACAAACGCAAATACTTACGAATACGAGGCAAAAGGATGCCCTGGTCAAGGCCGGACAGGCAGTAAGAAGCGCCAACGATAGTCTCTTGCGGAAGATGCCCTCGGATTTTATTGCAATAGACCTTAGACAAGCCTGGCTTTACCTCGGAGAAATCACAGGGGAGACACTTGATGAAGAGATAATCGATCAGATATTTTCCCGCTTTTGTCTCGGGAAATAGGAGGTTGCTTTGATGAAATACGAAGCGGGAGAATATGATTGCATTGTAATCGGAGCCGGTCATGCCGGGTGTGAGGCGGCCTTAGCCGCGGCAAGGCTGGGTTGCCGTACGCTGATTATGACACTAAACATGGAGAATATTGCCCAAATGCCCTGTAATCCCTCGATCGGAGGACCGGCCAAGGGGCATCTGGTGCGCGAAATTGATGCGCTCGGCGGCGAAATGGGGCTAAATATTGATGCTACCTATATTCAGATGCGTCTCTTAAACACAAGCAAAGGGCCTGCTGTCTACGCCTTGCGAGCGCAAGCCGATAAATATGAATATCAAAAGAGAATGACCCGCGTGCTCCAGGAGCAGATAAATCTCGATGTTAAACAGGCCTTATGCGAGGAAATAGTTCTTGATGAAAACAAGATGGTACAGGCGGTTGTTACTGAAACGGGCGCAGTGTACAAAACAAAAACAATTATCTTATGTACCGGAACTTACTTAAGAGGAAAAATAATTATCGGTGACATCGATTACCCTGGCGGGCCCAACGGACAACGGCCGGCAGAGAACCTTTCTTATAATATGAAGGAAATCGGTATTGAGATAGGCCGGTTTAAAACCGCCACACCGGCCAGGGTTCATAGAACAAGCCTTGATTTTAGTCAAATGTCGGTCCAGCCAGGGGATAGTAACCATTCGTTTTTTTCATTTATGACCGAGCATGGAACAGGCTTGAACTATCCCTGCCACCTCACATATACGAATCTGAAAACCCATGAGGTAATAAGAGAGAATCTCCATCTTTCACCTTTATTCAGCGGGAAGATNNGGATCGGACCAAGATATTGTCCTTCAATAGAGGGTAAAATTGTTAGTTTTTCCGATAAGGAGAGACATCAGATATTTATAGAGCCCGAAGGGCTGAACACCGCAGAAATGTATGTACAGGGCATGTCGTCGAGTTTGCCTGAAGAGGTACAGCTTAAGTTTTTACGTACAGTGCAGGGCATGGAGAACGTAGAAGTTATGAGAACCGGCTATGCCATTGAATATGATTATGTCATACCTACGCAACTGAAATTATCGCTCGAGATGAAAGCATTTTCCGGTTTGTTTTGTGCCGGGCAGATAAACGGTTCATCCGGCT
>DIVP01000032.1 GCA_002422465.1 Peptococcaceae bacterium UBA6129
TTCGTATGAAGCTATCGTTTATGATGAAAAACCCCTGACCTTTAAACAGGCTTGGAATCAGAGAAAGCGCTGGGCTTTGGGTCATATTGAATTGTTCCGTACATATAGCCTCGAATTTATTAAACAAACCTTCGTTAAAAGAGAAATCGCTTTTTTAGATGCAGCTATCGTAACTATTCAACCTTTATTGGTGATCTTCATGGGGATATTCTCTATTGTCGGTCTCGTGGATTCTATGGTTGTTGATATTTATACCCCCATATTCAAACACATTTGGCCGCCGCTCTTGTGGGAGCTTGTCAGTTCGCTGCAATTACTCTATCCCTTCCTGGTTATGTGGATGGACAATTTGCCGCGCAAGGTTTTCAAGTGGATCGTTCTCCATTATCTGGTCTTTGTTTATAGCTGGATTCCGATTGTCTTCTTCTGTTTCTTCAGCAAAACGCGCATCTCCTGGTCGCATACCTTGCACACCAGAAATATCGGGCTCGCTGATATTGTGAGGAACAGGTAAATAGCATTATTAAACATAAGGCATGTTCTAATACAGCAGTTAAAAAGCCAGTTTTACTTTGACAAGTAAACTGGCTTTTTAACTGCTTACACTAACGCCGGTCGGCGAAAACTTATTCTGAACCTGCGGTCCGGTTTGGTCAAACATGTCCGCATCAAATAGCAGGTTAATGCTGGCTGGAATCAGATTAGCATTCCCCAAAACAGCCCCAAAGCCTTCATTAAGCTTGCGGTGGCTCAGGATATCGCCTATTGAGCTATCCCCGACCGTAACCGATGATTTGTCGACCACATTGTTGACACTGAATACCCCGATATTATTTATACGGGGCGTAAAATTTGGCGTGGATGGCACAAAGGGAAAAATGCTCATCTGTTTCTCCTCCCAAACCATAGTATGTGAGAAAAATACTTTTGGGTAATCCTTAACATAACCCTTCTTAGAAACATAACTTGAAGCGAGTTCTTAATTCAATGTGGGATGGGGACTTGCACAGACTTATATCGTTTGAAATTGCACAAAAACCTTGCGGGGAGGAAAGCTGATGCAGCCGACAAACTTTAACCTGACTATCGGGATTATAAAAATATCGATGGTCGAAAACGCCAGCGCCGTTAATATCGGTAAAAACCTGCTGCTAGACTGGGACAGCCACAGCAAAAGCAATCAGGGATTAGGCAATATCAGCGGAGACAGTAATGCTCTTGAGCAATTAGCCAACCATCTCGAAGACCCTGATAAGGTTGACTTGTTTAGCCCTGCGCAGCCAGAGCCGCATAATATGCAAGACCTAGAACAGATGATTGAGACATTCTTTAAGGAGGAAGTATGAGCGAGTACCTCAACTTACAAAATTTACACGTTCAGACTGTGGCAAATTCATCAGGCATCAATTACGGAAGAAACCTGCAGATTGGAGCAAAGAGTATTTCTAAGATTAATCAGGGCTGCGGTACGCTCGGCGGAGATGGCAATGTACTCCCGGCAAGCCTCAATACTGTTGTTGACGACGATCTCTTGGATTCCTATGTTCCGGTCAACCAGGTCAGTCAAATAAAGTGAAACTTCTATCGGGAAAAATGAATCTTGCATCCGGGGCCGCTTTGGGGGGACTCCTGCTGTACTATATCTTTAGAGGCCTTTGGCGCTTGCTGTTTGGCTATTTCTTGATATTGCTGCTTTGGAGTGCTCCCAAGATTAACCCCGCTCGTAATTCCGATATTCAAAGCGCCGCTCACTTCATGTATGTTCAGATTATCGAGGTGAAAATCAATCTGACCGACGGACAGATTCTCAACCGCGAGTTTTTCCGGCAAAAAAGATAAAGCAGATAAAGCCACGCGAATCTTGACAAGCTCGGCGGCCAGCTTATCAATTTTTTCTTCAAGATGTTGTGTCGAATCGAGGCTTTGCTGTTGATAATCAGCTTTATTCATCCCTGGGCTCCTTCGGCGATAATCCTCTATCTTTAATAGTATTCAGATGCTCCGAAGTAGTTACAGGGTTAAGTTTGGCTCGCTTTTGTTAGACTACAAAATCATCAGGATGTACCTGAATCAGCCTAAAACCATACTCATTTTCTAATGCATCCTTATCCTTTTTTATACAGATAAAATATCCCTCCTGACACTCTGTTAACCTGGGGTCGTTGCGAATCTTTATAACCATTTTCTCATATAATTTTTCAACATATTTTTGCATATTCATCATTTTTCCACCGCATCCTTGCCCCAGCGTTTCTATATAATTTCTGTCTTTTCGTACCTTTTCCGAGCAAAGCATAATTATCTCTTCAGTGGTTATTAGATAATGCATTTTGACTACCTCCACCCTTTTAGCAATTAGTATCCGGTGCTTATGGTTGTTATCTAAATCATTTTAAATATTCTATTATTTTTATGCATATATATATTATTTTTAAACTGACCCTTGCGGCTATTTTTTAGTTCGACTGTATTAGCGGTGTTTTTATTTACAATAGGATTCATAATAGTATTGATGCTCTGTTTTTCTCACGACCTGATATTTTTAACGAAACATATTTTCGGTGTAGTATTATTATAGTGGAGCTGTGCCACTTATACAATAGACTAAATATAAGAGATGCTGTCGTTAATTGTCGAGATAGCTCCTCAACAAAAAAAGGATAGGCAACTACAAACTTTGGGTTGCCTATCCTTTGCTTCTTTCTCTTATAGTATTCCTTGCTTATTTTTACATATATACCCTGGTGGAAACCTCCTTAAGCCAATAGTAATCGCATACCACACTCTTTCCAAAGGTTTTGGCAATATCTCCTACAGACAGATATTTATTCAGCGCGAGCATATAGATTATCTTTGACCGTCTAATGTCCTCCAGATTAAGGTTTTCTAAATCAAGCACATTCTCGCCGCCTTTGGCATTCTTTGAGATAAACTCTTGTCCTAATATAATCTTACTCATGATTTGCTTTAGCATTAATGAAGGATTAGAGACAGACTCGTCATCAATATTCTTAATCTTATTAGTTATTGCAATCGGCTTTATTAAGTACTTCGAAAAGCGGTAAGGATAGACCAGCATCTTTCCGTTTTTGTCTACACGGGCATAGATTCTTTCATTAACAGCAGCAATTAAATCTTTTACAACTACCTCATCATCAATAATCATTTCCCGATTATCAGGTAACCTTAATTTCGCTTTGATATCATTCTCATTTATACCCTTTATCCATTCAATGTCAGCTTCCTTCAAAAAACGGATTTCGGAATTGGAGAGCCCCTCCCACGCGAGCTCAAACATTACCTTGTCCCGAAAGTTGTATTCCTTGCCTTTATCAATATGGGTCAATAATGTGCGTATCCTTATACAGTCGTCATAGGTTAAAATCCTCGAACGCAGTTTCTGAAACGATATATATTCAAAGACCGGCTTGGTCGGCTGAAAACGCTGATATTGAACATTAACCTTTTTGCCGAGATACTCCTGGATTTCTCTGAAGACCGCAATATACTTCCTGATACTGTTGGCGCTGATTGATTCCATTGATGCCAACAAGGTGTCTAAATCCTCATCAGCCCACTCATTTACGGGTTTGTTTAAGGCATTGGCTAGGTCATAACAAGTAAAATATATATATTTATCTTTGTCTTGGAGTTCCTCAATGAATTCCTCCTTGTATTTGCTATACATAATTTTACTCACCTACAATATCTTTTTAATTATCTTTAAATCATGAATTGTGCGCTGCATGTTCTCAATAACATTATTAATTCTCTCAACTAACTCCCTATTTTCAGCGCTTTGTTCATTTTCATTCACAAGATTAAGTATCTGCAGGATATCTTGGCCAGGAATTTCCTGCCAATTTTTTTCAAAAAAATCATTTAACAAATGTGTAGCTTTCTCAATACCATACCTGGAAATCAAATAGTCAAAAATCTTTTTTCTGTGCTTGCGCTTTATCCTCAATATATCTAGGTTCACTTATTAAACTCCTTATTCCATGATAATCAAATTATATAGGTTATTAATACTAATATGCAAGAACTGTTTTCAATCTTAGATTAAGCTTCAGAAATTATATATTTTTTATAAACTATAAGGGTATTATATTCCCATTATTTTACACATTAATATTATAACTATACAATTGTATTATAAAGGCGATAACAATTACCTTTAATACGAGCATCTGATCATGCTGAATATAAATTACTATTAAGCCTCTTTTTCCTCCGCCTGATAATTTCAACATAATACTGCTAAAGTGTTTTCTTTACACCTTATATATAATATAGTATAATTCCTCATAGAATTATTTTCCAGTGGAGGTGCTGATACAGTGAATATGTTTAATCAAACAGAACTAGAAAAACTTAAGCTTGAATACCTGCAATGTCTTAAAATGGTAATTCTTTACTGCTCTACGCTTAAGAAAGATCATCAGACAAAGAATAATCTTCAATGTAAAACTGAGATTGGTTTACTAAACAACATTACGGAAGATCTTTGGGATTCTGTTTACGAAATGGAAAAATACCTTCCCGCTAACAAACAAATATATCTATTTAAAAAACAGCGCCGCTCTACCCGCAATCCGGTAATGTTTACAAATAATGCTTCACGGTATACGCAAAACCCCGAAACCCTGATTTGTGACCTCATGATACAAAAAAAACTCCTCGATACCCTCCATCGCCTTTTAACCCCGCGTCAGTTCGAAATTGTCTACTTATACTATTACCAAAACATTAATCAAGCAAAGATTGCCTCCGAATTAAACCTCTCCAAGCCAACAGTAACAGAGCATTTGCAAAAGGCATTAAATAAGATAAGATCGTCCAGACAAATTCTTGGACTTTTTGAAGTAAATGCATGTTAAACTACCTACCCTTTTACAAGAAAAAAGTACATATATATAAATGAGAGGAGGTTTGTATGTTGCTTATGAATTATTTAAACAAATTCCACAATAAAGGCTGGAGTAAAAATAGTATTTTAGAACAGATGAAAAAGGAAAACCCTGGTTTGCCTGAAATTGAGCTTGAGCACAAGACGAACTTGATTTATAAGGAATTAAACCGCTTAAACCAGCAATCCAGACGGTTGGATAATAATTTCTATAAGCATCATATCTTGACGTCAACTGCGGAATCACAAACCATAGGTTCAAAACAAAATAAAACTTCCGTTTAACAGTTTTATAATAATATGCTTTGTTGGGATGGTCAAGGAATATTATACCAGTATCGGGAGGCGGTGATAAGCTGACATGGAAAACTTCAAATTCAATTTGGCATATGATTCTAACATTATCCTTTATACCCTTTTAAATGATGAAATAATTCTAAGATACTTAACAATCGCCCCGGGAAATGAAAATGATGATGTTACGGTTATTACTCCACAACGGCCCATGATAACAGAGACGAAGAGCCTAAATGAAAGATACAGCGATTATTACCTCGCAAGTCCACCAATAATTCGCAACTGGATGGTCGTGCCCGATATCAACACTCAACAAAATGGTCTGATTTGTTTTTATCCACGGGTATTCTCACTGAAAAACAGCATTGCCAGGGGAAAATATGTTTTCGAGGTTTACGTACCCCACGACTGGCATAAATTGACCGGCAGTTGTCTGCATATGACCAAGAGATTAGTTGAGCTGTTTAAAGATACCGACCTTTTTGGGAATGTCGGGAAAATAAATGGTGATATTATCAGACCCATTCCTGATGTTAACGGCTTCGTCGGTTATAAAATCTATCTTTCTCAATACAACTTTGTAAAATGAACCTAATAATAAATGAATTGACACTGCTTAGGGGCACCCCTGTTCACATTGTTGGGGTCGGCTATATCTACCCTCTCACGTTGGCCGAGATTGCAGAAATCGGAGAAGACAACTTCTCAGCATTGATTTCCCTGTTAACTTTTGAATCCCAAAAAAGTGGCGAAAAGGATTGGTTTAGCAGTGAACCGTCTCAGAACAATGTGCTCTTAATGTCCTGGGCTCTATCTATAGTACTAAAGGGCAAGGTTCTTTTTTCCGAAGGAAAATATAAAACAGATAAAGGAGGTGAAATTACCCCGGATAATTATGAAGGACTGACCCAGGTAATTGTCAAACAATACTGTCTGAAGGAGACCAAAACGAAGTCTTACAGCAGCGATAAGGCAAAAAAAATTGCCGAAAAACTTGAACTCGAGAAAAAAAAGATTAAGCCGGTCAAAAACGGGCTTTCGTTCGGCGGCATAATCTCCGGTATTGCCGCTAAACACCCTAGTATCAATCTATTCAATATCTGGGGCTTAACCGTGTATCAGTTGTATGACCAGTTCAACAGATTACAGATGATTGATAATTATGAGATGAATTATCTGGCTGTGATCAACGGGGCCGAAGCTCACAACCTAAAACACTGGTCTATTAATTTTAAGGAGGATTAACCTGTGACAGTAAATACTTATGGTTTAAGAGAAGTTGCAGATCTTACTTTTTATGATTTGACCACTAACAGACCCTTTCTTTATCTCCCTTATGCCCTGACAAGCTCCAATGAGCACACCTCTCAAGTGACTTATGCGAGAGGCGGTAAGGGCAACCCCAAGCGTATGATTTTCGACGGCAACAGAGAGTCAACATTGAAAATCTCCACCCAGTTGTTTGATTTCAGGATAATCTCCCTGCTGGCCGGCGCCGAGGTAACTAGCGGCTCTACAAACATTTTCAAGAGAGAGGAACTGGTAGTAACCGAGAACGCGGGTAATATGGAAGTCGTTTTGTCGATGCCGCCTGCTAATGGCAGCATCGCAATATATCTAATAGATGAGGATGCTTTCCAAGGAGAAGAATGCGCTATCAGCGTTAACGGAAGTGCAGTGACTATTACCAGTCCGATAACAGCCGGTGAAAAAGTAATAGCATATTATCAGCACCTTTCCGGAAGCGCCGCAGAAAAAATCAGCTTTAAAACCGATAAGTTTCCCAAAGCGTGTAAAGTTATCGGGGATACTCTCCTCAAAAATGAAGCGACGAATGAAAATGAACCCTTCCAGATGATTGTCTACAAAGCCAAACCACAGGCGAATTTCACTTTAAACATGACCTCTGAAGGCGAACCGACCAAACTGGATATGACCTTTGAGTTGATGGCAGACTCAAGTAACAACTTCATTGATTATATTAAATACTAACAGTCTATATATAATATAGCAAGAAGGGGGGTTACCCCCTTCTTTTTTCATGAGCTGGAAAATGCACCTGGCAAAACAGGTCTTATATAATGGCTAGATGTTTAACGCACTTAGCAAATAGAACTATGAAGGGCCGGTGAAGCACAATGAGTAAGATTTCCTTTACTTACGATGAGAAGAACAGCATCTATATTAATGCCAGAAATAATGGTTCCGCAATTGAAAAACTCCCCTGCTCCAAGTATTCGAAGAACGTCACGGATTGGGATCTTGCCAGCGGCGTTACCTGCAGTCAACAAGAGATAGCAACTATAGATAATATTGATGAAGCAAATAGCTATGTAACTAAAATAATACATATAAACCAGAGCGAAGTAGGAGATATCCTATTTCGTGCGCTTGTACAAGCAGAGGATGTACCGGGGAATATCGGGAGCGACTGGGAATTATATGCAGACATCTTGCATCATGATGATACCAGGGAGTACTCCAAGTCCTTGAGGCTGCCTCCAGGCAAATTCCCGTGGTGGCAGTTTACGCTAAACGTTCATTCTGATGCAGGTAAAACAATTGAGTATATCTATCCCTACCTGATGCTGAGGTACCGAAATGGCAAGGCTAAATTTAAACTACCGGAGGTAATCGATTTAGCCGCGACCAACATTTCCGATGTTTCCGAGGCTTATTCCAAGCCCGAATGTATCTACCAACCCGCTAATTTGACCTCCCCGCAGGGTAATTTGAAGCTTGCACAGACGCCATTCTTCTTCGCAGATCTGGCCAACCTCCACCAGCTCGGGAGCCCGTCTTTATCTATCGATATTTTAGGTCAATTCCCGTATCTGATTTGCGACGAACCCTCCGACTTAACCGAAAAAGAGAAATATGTCACTGACGCCATTAAAAGTACGGTAAACATCTTTGGCTATATCAATATGAGCGGCAATCCTTTACCCGATGTGTCCATCCTCAAGGCCGCTATAGACAGGATAAAAACGGAGGACTGGTACGGGGTTTTTCTGGATAGGTTCGGCTATAATTACCAACAAACCAGGGTGCGGCAAAACGAAATAGTCGATTATGCACATGGCTTAGGGCTCAAATGTTTTGTCTATGGATACGACCTTGATGAGACCCTGGGTAATTTAACAGACCCGATTAATAATCCGGAAGGGACGGTCACTCATTTGGGAGCCGGTGACTGGGCTCTGTTAAGCAGTTTTTTAACGGATGCAGACGGTTACGTAAGCTTGTATTCCGCCCTTGCCAAATACAAAAAAGCTATGAGCTACAAAGACAGTCTGGGTATAAAGATAGGATGCCGCAGTTATCAGCCGAGCTCAATTACCTGGGCTCAGGCGGCTGAATATGCAGCTTTATCCTACCTGCTGGCTCTGATTCATGGCTTTGATGGCTGGTGGTATGTAGATGACCTCTATAACGACTCCTTCCGCTACCGGCCAGACCCAAATCTGAATCTTGGGAACAAACTCATCAGGCGGTTCGACCAGATAGCCCCTTACTGGTACCTGGCAGAAACGGACAAATACCTGATTATTTTCGATTTTGAAAACTATCCGGCCACAAACTATACAGTTTATGATAAAGCAATTAAGCGGTATCTCCCTGCCGGCAAGACAGTTCTCTACAGTAACGACCTCGACAATTGGGAAGTATACAATCCCGCAAAACCAAAAGAAATAGGTACCTTCGTAAGGGAAAAAACAGTCATAATTTAATTCCACTGCTAAACAATAAACCAAGGTGGTGATAAGTTTGGGATTATTTGGCGGAGATGATTACGGCGAACAGGAAGTACAAGCAAAGCCAACTGGGTATAGGGAAGCAGACGATATGTTTTATGACGATTATGGAAATCTCTATCCCGAATATGCTGAATTAGGGAAAATCTACGACCAATGGCGCGAAAAATACGAGAGTGAAATGAAATTCATCTATGGCAGCCTCGAAAACTATAAACGCATCAAGCGCAATGATTCTGTGCTGGAAACCGAATATGTTATTGATAAAAGCAAGTACAGAGATATCAATAAAAGAGCAAAGATTCTAACGGAATTAGGTCTTGCCGTAAGAAAACTAATTAAAGGAGCGTCTAAAATCGAACTTAGCCCGACGGTGATTTTTGATGTCATTGACGCCGGATTGCAAGCCAATGATACAGTAAAACTGGATCAAGCCTTGCACAAGGTTGCCCGCGAGCTTATGGAGCAGCAACAGACTATGAGCTTATCGGAATTAAATCGAGATTACCATAACGGCGGTTTTGTAGGTGGCAGCCCAATTGACCCCAAACATGAAGAGGTGGCAAAACTACTAAAAGGGGAACTGGTGCTATCCAGGCAAAATGTGACGAACCTTTCTGATAATCTTAAAAACTCTTCGGCGGTCGCCGAAGACTCCGGAAAAGAGGCGGTCCTGTCCGGACTGCAATCGATGCTTGCCGATATCGATAAGACCATCGCCGCTATTAACCGGCAAGAACTGGCGGATATCTCGGCAATCGAAGAGAAAATCAAATCTATTACCGCTGCCTATAACCAACAGATAGCACAAAAAAGTGAAGAGATACGGCTTCTTCAGCAACAGTTTGAGATGGAAGAACGGGCGGAACGTTTTCGGGAACTTGACGAGGAAATGAATAAAGTCCAAAACGATACCCGTTTTTCCTATATCACTGAGACCGGGGAAGAAGAATTTACCTATGACAAAGGCAGATATGCTCAGCTTCAAAAAGAACGGGCTAAGCTGCAGCGAGACTATGAAAAGCAGGACCTTTTAAAGGCTAAAGAGGAAGAAATCGACGGACTGGAGGAAGAAAAACAACGACTGATTCAACTACAGCTCGACGAAATTGAAAGCATCAGAGCTACTAACACTAAAAAGATTGAGGATTTACAGCTTTTTAAGGAGCAGCTAGCCGAGCTTAATGCGCTGCAGCTTGAAGAAATGCAAATTCATATCGCCGCAATCAACGAAAACCTCCAGCAGGACCTGATTAACCGGCAGGCATATCTTGAACAGCTGCGGGCTATCCAAAGCCAGATTATCGCGGCCTCGACCATGTCAGGTCCTGCCTCCCCCTCTTCCAACAGCCCCGGAGGCAATGAATCGAGTCCGGCCTTCGATGAATGGTCCGAAGGGATGACGCCCGCCCAACAAGAACTTGCCTTAAGCCTTTTGTCCGATGCGGGCAAAGCGGAACTCGGCATTCACCATAACGGCATAACAAGCGGTTTTGTAGGCGGCAGAGCTCTGGATTCCAGGCACGAGGAAATTGCTCGCTTGTTAAAGGGCGAGTTAGTCCTCAACAGCTTTGATCTTGATAATATTCCCGGCGTTTTAAACCGGGTCTTCACTGCTCCGGCGATTGTCCCGACACCCTACCAGCACTCACAGCCTGCTCAAAACACAAAAAACTACAATTTCGGTAACGTCACGATAAAAGCCAATGATATTAAGGAATTCATCCGCTCGATTGAATTTTTGGCCACGAGTGAGTAAGTAAAAAGGCGGTGATAAAATGGCCATTCAAAAACCTTATAATATCAACCTTTCCGGCGGAATAGTTATCCCTGCTGAAGAAGCTTTTACTATAACCTGGTCTGTTTCCGGGGCTATTCAGACCTCCTATGCCCTTGAAATCAGGAAAAACAGCGACAGTGCGCTTGTTTACTCTGTAGCTAAGACCAGCAGCTACTCAAATAACTGCCTCCTCCCTCCCGGTACGGTCCCAAACGGAGACGAATACAAAATAACAATCACCGTTTGGGACGAAGCCGATAATTCCGCGACCTCCGATAGCGAGATCTTTCAAACAAGCAGCAGACCCACTGTAACACTCAGCCCTCTAGTAACCGTTACAAATCCCTCCTGCTGCTTTTTCGCCGCTTACTCTCAGCCGGAAAACATCCCTTTACGACACTGGTCGGCCTACCTTTACAATTCCTCGCAGAACTTGCTTTCGCAGACCGGACTTCAGGCTTTGTTACCCATTGAATACCTCGTTTGCAACCTCCAGTCGGAACAAACCTATTATATTGAATTTCAGGTCACTTCTGAAAAAGGACTCGTAAACACGACCGGAAAAATAGCATTTGACGTCAGATATACGACGCCGAAATTATCGACTGGGCTCGTCGGCGCGAACCATGACAACGCCGCGATGAGATTAATTTGGAACGCCATCCAGATAATCGGACTCGGCGAAAACTATTCATACTCCGATGATGAAAAGGTTGATCTCACCGGCGGCAAAGTATGGTTTGATACCGGCTTTAACGTGGAGAAAAATTTCACTTTGAAGCTCTGGCTTGAAAGTGTGACCAATCAATTCATCAATATAACCCCGGCTGCGTCTATCATCGCTTCTGCCTCTCCTCCTGCAGATACCTCGGCTTTATGGCTTGAGGATATTAACCGGACAACCCCAACGACTCTCGGCCTTGTTCAGGGAAACAGCGCGCCTCTTATTGACAATCTCTGGCTCGTAGCCGGAACTACTAGCGGTGTTCAACTGGGCGTATCAATCGACTATTTGGCGCCTGCTGCCTATAACGTGGTCTGGGTAACAATGGAAGCTGATATAGACAGCATCGAGCTGTTAAAGCTTAACGGCAGCAACGGTACAATCTCGCTGCGCTACTTCAACGGCGCTTTTCACCTCTATCGGGAAAATACATTGGTTGACAGTGTTTTGGCATCCGGAAATGCGTATTACTTATATATCCGGCAGATTGATGATACCCTTTCCCTTGGAGCATAGGCTATCGGATAAAAAAGGCGGTGATAATACTTGGCGGTACAAAACATTAACTATATTGAATTAAAAAACTGTGTGGTCGACGAACTACATCTCCGTGAAAGAACGGATACCTTTGTCAATTTGAGCCCCGCCAGAGACGACTGGCAGATAGATACCTACCTCCTCGCTCAATTCCTGGGCAACCTGGAGGCGGGCAGTATTGTCAACAATGGCCTGGAAATCATCAAGTTTGCCGTAAGAAGAAGAAAGATTTCCGAGATAACCAATACTACGCTGGGTTGTGTCAGTTTTATCAACGGCACAATCCACGAGTATGTCGATAATACCCAGGCCAACGAGGAATATGTCTATACTATCGTGCCAATCTCGGAAAACTCTCTAGAAGGCAACTATAACATCGTGCAGCTGCAAAGCGATTTTACCGGCTGGTGGGTTGTTGACAAAACCGACCTCAGCAACATGCTGGCCTGTGACAAATTCAGCGATTCCGAACCGGAGGTGGTTACGCAGCTGAACCAGGGCAGGGTCATCCTCGAGACACTCAACCGTTTCCCGCAAGTCTACTATACCGAAAAAGCCTATCACAGTTTTACGCTGACTGCGATGATACCGGTGGAGCCGGAGCAGAACAACAACACCTTCAAGGAATACAAAAAACTGCTGGCTATGGTCAATAGCAGGAAACCCTATATCGCCAAATCCGGCAGCGGTGATATCTATGTCGTGGAACTGAGCAATCCCGTCAAGATTACTCCTCTCAACTCCGGCGCCGACCGCGACTATATGCTTGTAGAGTTTGACTGTACGGAAATCATGAGCGAAGAAGAATATCACAAGCTCTACCAGGTGGTGAGCTGATGATTATTTGCAGCCAGAACTTTTTGCAGGCAATGGGCAGCCGCTTTAAAGAGGTTTATCTCAAAATTGAATTTTATGACCATGAGATGAAATATATCGGTGAGTTCACGAGACTCTTAAGCCAGGATGACCTCGGTCAGATTTCTGTTGATGTAACAAGACCTGTCCGCAGGTCTTTTCAATTTGCGTTATGCAATCAAGACGGACGCTTTACGTGGGGTGAAGACAAACTGGTTTGGATAGATAAACGCTGTAGGATACTCCTGGGCCTGAAGCTGCCTGACGGAACTATTGAATACGTACCTCAGGGTGTTTTTGTCCTGACTGAGCCCGCCGATACGCATGATTTTGACGGCAAAAGAACCTATCTGACCGGTCAGGATAAGGCCTATCTTCTCACGGACAAAAGGGGCCGGTTCTTACACGAAACAACGATCGCTAAAAATGTCAATATCGGCACAGCCATCAGAACAATTGCCGATGGTGGCGGAGAAACCCTGTTCAACTTCGATGAGGTAGCTGAAGTCACTCCGTTTGAATTCACCTATGAACACGGCGATAACCGGTGGCGCGCTATCAAAGAACTGGCTGAACTGGCCAAAAGCGACGTTTTCTATGACGTTTACGGCTATTTGAGATTAAAGAAAATAGACTTTAACAGTTTCGAAAATGACGCTGTGGTCTGGATTTATCGCAACAATGAGCCAACGGATATCTATTATGCCGGCAACATCAGAAGATTCGATGAGACCAACCTTTCCAATCATATCATCGTCCTCGGGGGGTCCGGGCAAACTGCATCCTGCCGTTATGAACTGAAGGTCGATAAAACAGACCCGTTGTGGACAGGCAGCCCCTACAGCATCCAGAAAATCGGTGACATCCTCTATGAACACAATAATGGCAGCCCGGATAGCCTGCTCGCCACTGCGGATGAATGTAAATGGCGGGCTAAGTATGAACTGATGAGAAGGCTCGGGTTTTCCGAAAGGGTGAGCATGCAGGTGTCTCCGAACTGGCTCCATGACGGCGGTGACATTATTGTAATTGAAGACCAGGAGAATGATGTAACAGGCAAATATCTCCTGACCTCCTTTAACCTGCCTCTGATACCCGAATTAATGAACTGCGAATGCCTTAAATACAGAACAGTAATAACTGATTGGAATTTCATCTAAGGTGGTGTTCTTATGCAGGAAGGTAAAGAAACGCTCTCCTTGTTTAAAAAGATAATCAAAAAGGTATTAAAAGAAGAAAACCTCAGCCGGAACGAGTGGCACGTAGGAAAAGTCAGCAGCGTCATCTCTACTAAGCTTTTAAACGTTTATGTGAATGGCAGCACGATAGTGCAAAAGATACCCTGCAACCCAAACGTGACCTTTTCTGTAGGAGAAGAGGTCTGGGTTCATTTTGTCAACGGCGATTCGAAAAATAAGTTTGTCCCCTATAAAAGAGCTATCGCAACGTAGGAGGAACGATTATGCCAGAAAACTCCCGTTTTACTCCAGGTGTGCTGCCGTCCCCTGCTGACCACCGGGACTGGCTCTATGCCGGAATTGCCAAAGCAATCTCCCTACCCACAAAGCACAGGTGTCGGATTACTCCACTACCGGTCAGAGATCAAGGCGCCAAAGGAACCTGCTATGGACATGCCGCGAGCTGTGTCAACGAGATATTTCAATATATCGAAAACGGTGCTGCCGAAAGGCTGAGCCCGCTTTATGTCTACTCAATGGCCAAGCAACTCGACGGTTATCCCGACATTGAAGGGACTTTTGGGCGGGCAGTCATGAAAGTACTAACCCAATATGGGGATTGCCCTGAAACAACCATGCCTTACAGCGCTGCCTGGACGACGCCGCCTCTCCCGGATGAGGAACAGCACAGGCTGGCGAGACCAAACAGGTTCGCGGCATACGCCAAAGTCTCAACCGAGCAGGAGCTCAAACAGGCTCTGGTTGAACAAGGTCCGCTCCCGATAGCGATGATGCTGACCGATAACATCTATGAGGCCCAAAACGGCGTCTGGCCGGCTGAGTGCATGGGTACGATTCTCGGCGGCCATGCTATGACCCTCATTGGCTATGATGATACCCTCAAGCTCTATGAAGTCATCAACTCCTGGGGGATTAACCCGGGCTTAACCGATAGCAGCGGACACTGCTTTATCCCTTATGCCAGGATGCACAAGGAATCCCTCGCGAGCGACCTCCCCATCCCCTCTCTGCTCGACGCTTGGAGCATGGTGGATATGCTAACTTTAAAGCTCAGCGGTAATATAACTGTCTCCGGCAACAGAGTGACCATCCTCTACAAAGGCCAACCCGTTGATATGGAAATTGAACCTTTTATCGTGGAGGATATTAACAGGGCCTTCTTCCCGGTCCGGGAACTGGAGAAGTTCGGACACAGCGTAGTCTGGAACGGAAATAATTACACCATATTAGTGGACTGAAGTATAACAATGCAACAACACGGAGGTGTTTTATGTGGCCAAAATAAAATACTGGGATGGCGCCCAGTGGGTCGTTCTCGACGCCGGAAACGCCGATACTGCCAATAATTCCGATACTGCCAGTAATGCCGATATGCTTGACGGCAAACACTCGTCTGAGTTTATCTCAACGACCGAGGTTACAACAGCCGCTACGGCCAACAAGCTGCTAAAGCTTAACGCGGAGGCCAAGCTTCCCGCCAGTATAACAGGCGATGCGGACACAGTTGACGGCAAACATGCCTCGTCTTTTATGCAGCTCAGCGCCACTCCGAATACCAACGGCTGCTGGGACAGCTCCACGACGGCGCCGACAGGCACTGCGAGGCTGAATTACAGCGGTTACCTATATGCAACCAGGGTTTATAACGCCGTCTATAACGACTACGCCGAGTTCTTTAAAAAGGATGAGGAAATGGAGCCCGGTGATATTGTAGCCGTAAACCCCAATGGCCTCGGATATATAAAGTCCCGGGAAGCATATAGCCATCTGGTTGTAGGTGTGGTCTCCGACGAATACGCCCATTGTATCGGGGCTCCGGCCAATCTGACAGCCGAAGAAATCGAAAGAGAATATGCCCCGGTAGCAATGAGCGGCCGGGTCTATGTAAAGGTAACCGGCTCTGTGAAAAAAGGGGAACTGCTAGTCGCTTCTCCGCTTTCCGGAATGGCCATGTCCATGGATAAATATATCCCCGGCGCTGCCATCGGCAAAGCGCTCGAGGATTACAACGGCGGGGGAACAGGCAGGGTAAGGATGCTGGTCATGCTGGCCTGAGCTGATAAGACTGTAAAATGCCTGTTATAGGTCCGCCGGATTGAATTCCAGATAAATATATTGGAGGTATACGAAATGGTAGAAAGAAAAATCGTGCTTACTTTTAACGATGGGACAACCAAAGAAATTATTCTTGCCGATGACGAGCGTTTTGAAGTGAATATCAACCTTTATGGCAGCAGGCTGTCGGTCACAGCGGATTTCCCCTGGGATCAGCCCAGGCAGTCCGGTCTTTTGACCGCAGCGAATGAAGTACAGAACAAAACTATCGCAGCTGTGAAATATCTCATCGACAACGTAATCGTTCTTGAGAAATCAGGCACTGTCGAAACAAACTATTCCGTTTTGGACATGAGAAAGTCGGAGGGCCTCGTTTTCGGCTACGGCACAGAGACTTTTAAGCTAATACTCAGTTAAAGAATTAAACAGGTTCCGGAGGTGAACCAGCTATGAATGAAAGGAAACTAGTCCTTACTTTTAACGACGGTACAACCAAAGAGATTCCCCTTACAGATGCACATTTCGATTGTGGAACCAGGACCGAAAACAGGCTTGACGGTAACCGTTTGTCTATCAGCAGAGTATTCTGGTGGCCTGACATCAGTTTTAGCAATATGCAGTCTGTATTCGAGGAAATGAAGTCAAAAAGTGTCTCGATAGTAAGCTATCTGGTCGATGGCGTTGTTATCGAGGAAAAAAGCGGCATATCCGGCCGGGTCTATTCGGTCGGGGATCTTCTGACCAATACCGGTCTCCGCAAGGGTTATGGCGCGGAATCCATCAGTTTTACGTTTATCTAACTTCAGGCACGCCGTTTGAACGGCCGATAAGGAGGCGAGCAAATTGCCTATCAGTTATGATTTCAGCAAGCAGTTGTTAAGCAATCTTACTCAAATCAGGAATGAAATAAACAGGTTGCGCATCAAGCACAGCCTGTCTTCCGTCTCTTTTCCCGACGCCACTGCCTATGTCCTTTCCGGCAGCATGGTCAACGCAAAAAACGAGATCAAGAATATCGAGCAGTCTCAGTGGATAACCACTATTGATGTATCGAACATCAACGCTATTGATGTCGGCAACCTCATCAAAGCAGCGGAATTCAACAACATGAAGACGAAGCTCGAACAAATCGACCTGATCTGCCCGCATTACAGCAACTACGGGGATTATGGGGACGATGGGTATGACCCATGTAGTGGCTATGACGGAAATTATACTTGCCCAAACCAATCAGTAGACGCACATTATCCCAGTGATGGCAGCTATAATTCCCCCAATTCTGGATGCAATCCCGACTGCGGCTTTAACGGAGGATGGCAATAATTGACTACCAGTCATAGCGTACTATTTTATAATCCTGGATATTCTCAATAAACTCGGTTATCGGGATTCCTTCTGAGGGATTAGGCGGGTTTATCTTAGTGGTGACAAATGCACCCGGAGAAAGTTCTGCAATTTTTTTCAAAGTAGCTACTGCTTCAGCTTCACTCATATTCGTGAGAATTTGGTTTCGAGGCTTGTTATAAAGGTATGTCTCCGCTAAAAGAATCCAACCATTATTATTTACAACTGCTGTTATAGTTGGCTTATCTTTATTAGTTTCTAAATAATTATTCTGTTGCCAGTAGAAATTTTCAAAAGCTCCAGTATATGTTCTGTAATATATCGGAGTGATGACATGACCACCGCTTCTCGTTGCCCAGCTTATAGTAGCTGAATAATAATACATCTCTTTTAGATCAGCTAATATCATGATAGCCAGATTCTGAATTGATCCAAATAAACACATACTCAATTTGGCAAGGTACGTATCATCCATATTAAAGTAATAGTTTTCAGGATTACTAGTTATTAACAAACTAGTTCCAACACCAGAATTTGTATCAAGATATTTAGAACATTCAACAGCAATTTTTCTTCCTAATGAATTTATATAACCACCAGTATTGTTATTTATTGTTTTTAGCAGTTCATAATATTTTGCAAACGCAGCTAAACCGGAGGCCGCAGGACTAATCTGGTTGCTAATTGACACTACATAGGAATCTCTTGCAAGCAATAACATTGGAGCACTTTTTGAGTAAGTGATAGCGTTGTAATCAGGGCATATTTTCCCATATATTGAAGGGTAATTACTACTATATTGTAAATGCAGTTTACCAGCAAAAAACAAA
>DIVP01000019.1 GCA_002422465.1 Peptococcaceae bacterium UBA6129
CACCGGCGAGCTTCTACCGTCTTGTGGCAGCGTGAAAATAGGGCCCAGAGTGAAGGTCGGTTATTTTGACCAGGAACACAAGGGGTTGGACCCGAACAATCGTGTTCTTGAGGAAGTAATGATTAATACTGCGCTCACTATCCCCGAAGCCAGGGATATACTCGGCAGCTTTCTCTTTAGCGGTGACGATGTCTTTAAGCTCGTCAAAGATTTAAGCGGAGGCGAAAAGGGACGCCTGTCTTTTCTCAAACTCTTGCAGGCCAAGCCGAACCTCTTGCTGCTCGACGAGCCGACCAACCATCTCGATATCGCCTCGCGGCTGGTCATTGAGGAGTATTTACTCCAACTCAAGGGTGCGGTTTTCGTTATCTCACATGACCGCTATTTTCTCAATAAAATAACCCAACGGACTTTGGAATTAGAAGGGCTTGGGCTGACAGACTATCGCGGCAATTATACTTACTACCGCGAGCAAAAAGCGCGGCAGAGGAAAGCAGCAGAGCTTGCAGCTGAAGAAAAAGCTGAAAAAAATAAAAACGAAAAGAACAAGTCTGAAAAGAGTAAAACAGAGGACAAACCAAAAATAAACAAAGCGCAAACACGCGAAAAAATAGCCGGTCTGGAAAAGGATATTGAGTACATGGAAAAGAGGCTGGAGGAAGTGTCCTTTTTATTAGCCGAGGGGTCGACATATCAGGATGAAGACACGGCCCGGGCCCTTCTTGCTGAATATAAAGAGCTTGAAAAAAAGATACCCGGAACTTATGCGGAGTGGGAAAGGCTGCACGAATTATTGGCGGGAGGATTGTTTTTATGAGTAAGATACTGGTTCTGGCGGAAAAGCCATCGGTTGGCAGGGATATAGCCCGTGTCTTAGGCAGCACGAATCACGGGAATGGTTTTTTTGAGGGCAGTCAGTACATTGTTACGTGGGCGCTCGGACATTTAGTGACGCTGGCCGACCCGGAGGTTTATGATCAAAAATATAAGAGCTGGCAGCTCGACGATTTGCCGATGCTGCCGGAAAAACTAAGCCTGGTTGTCATCAAACAGAGCTCAAAGCAATACCAGACCGTGAAAGAGCAGATGCACAGAAAAGATGTCGCGGAAATCGTTATTGCCACCGATGCCGGGCGTGAGGGCGAGCTTGTGGCGAGATGGATCCTTGAAAAGGCTCAGGTAAAAAAGCCGGTCAAACGCCTGTGGATCTCCTCGGTAACCGATAAGGCTATCAAAGAGGGCTTTAGCAAGCTGAGAAGCGGCAGGGAATATGAGAACCTCTTTGCCTCGGCGGTTGCCAGGGCTGAAGCCGACTGGCTCGTAGGCATTAACGCCACGCGCGCCTTGACGTGCAAGAACAATGCGCAGCTTTCGTGCGGCCGCGTACAGTCACCGACGCTGGCTATCATTGCCAAACGCGAAGAAGAGATCCAAAATTTTAAGCCGCGTGCTTTTTACGGGATTTCCGTATTAACCGAGAAATTCAAACTGACCTGGCAAGATGCGCAGACCAAGGAAGCCAGGACGTTTGACAAGGATAAATGTGATAAAACACTGGCCTTGCTGCGCGGGAAGAATGCCGAAGTGACCGGTGTCGAGAAGGCCGCCAAAAAAACCTTCGCCCCGCAGCTCTATGACCTGACGGAACTGCAAAGGGATGCCAACAAGCGCTACGGTTTTTCGGCAAAAGAAACCCTCTCGTATATGCAAAACCTTTATGAACGGCATAAGCTTCTTACCTATCCGCGCACGGATTCCAGGTATATTTCGACTGATATTGTCGAGACGCTCAAGGATAGGATAAAGGCCTGCAGCGTGCAGATGTACGGGAAATATGCCGCCAAGATTCTAAAAAACCCCATCAAAGCTGAAAAGTCCTTTGTCGACGACCACAAGGTTTCCGACCACCATGCGATTATTCCGACCGAACAGCCGGCAGTTCTTAGCTCCTTAAACGATCAGGAAAAGAAGATCTATGACCTGGTTGTCCGGCGGTTTCTCGCAGTATTGTATCCGCCGTTTGAATACGAGCAAACGACGATCAGGGCGAGTATTGCCGGGGAGCACTTTATTGCGCGCGGGAAAATTGTGCTGGCGCCGGGCTGGAAAGAGGTATATGACAACAGGTTCGATGAGGACGAGGCTTCTGAGGACCCTGATCATCTGGCGGAACAGAGCCTGCCGGCAGTAAACAAGGGCGACACCCTGCGCGTGCTCTCAGCCAGCCAGACTAACGGGTTTACGAAACCCCCAGAACCGTTCACTGAGGCTACGCTGCTTACAGCGATGGAAAACCCGGCCAAATTTATGGTCGAAAAAGACAGTAGTCTCATCCAGACCATCGGTAAAACCGGCGGTCTAGGCACAGTGGCGACAAGGGCTGATATCATTGAAAAGCTCTTTAACAATTTTCTCATCGAGAAAAAAGGCAAAAGCATCTTTATGACCGCGAAGGGCAAACAGCTCCTGGAATTAGTGCCTGAGGGGCTGAAAACCCCGGCGTTGACAGCCCGGTGGGAGCAGCAGCTTGAGTCGATTGCCCAAGGCGCATTAAGCAAAGATAAGTTTGTCGGTGAGATGAAAAAGTATACGCAGACCGTTGTTGGCGAGATAAAAAACAGCCAGAAGAAATTTCGCCACGACAACCTTAGCGGGAGCAAATGCCCGGATTGCGGCAAGAATATGCTCGAGGTCAATGGCAAAAAGGGCAAAATGCTGATCTGTCAGGACCGGCAGTGCGGTTATAGGAAGAGCGTGAGTCTTACTACAAATGCCAGGTGTCCGACTTGTCATAAGAAGCTCGAGCTGCATGGCGAGGGCGAAGGTCAGATCTTCACGTGCAAGTGCGGTTTCCGCGAAAAGCTTACTGCTTTCAACGAAAGAAGAAAGAATGATAAAGCGAGCGTGGATAAAAGGGATGTCTCAAAATATCTCTATGAACAGGAAAAAGGCCAGGACGGTTTGAAAAACACCGCACTGGCCGAGGCACTGGCTAAAATGAAGCTGAAGTAAGATTAAATACCATGATTTGCAGTTTAATCAATGGGGATAGGTTTTATTGCGTTAGCAGGTTTTACTTCATTGGTATTGTCGGCCAGACAGGCGCCGGTGGCCTCATGGACAGCTTTTAAGAAGGTTTTTTCTGCCTGCTTTAACGGTGATCTTATTTCATCCGGCAGGTCGTTCATGATCGTCTCCATAATTTTCAGCTTTAATCTGATAACCTCAGTTAGCGTCTGTTCGTTCATTTTTTTCGCCTCCAAAATTAATTATTAGGGTCTCATCCTCAAATTTTGCCCCAGCAATCGAAAGACCACGCAGGGTTCTCGGCAGAGTCATGTTTCTTTTTACATTTCCGACCTTGATGATCAACTCATCAGATTTTTGGTTCAGAGACAAATCTTTTTTGTCGGTGAAAGGCATATACAGCGACAAGGTATAGCCGTCGTCAACCTTCTCGATTTGCTGTGTCTTCTGACTGAATTTTATGCTGACCGGATTTTCATCCCGGAAAACCTCAGTACCGACTCTTTCAAGCATTTCGAGGCCGACAATTTCGCGTTCAAAAAGCGGGGCGTAGTAAAGCGGAATCGGCGCAAAGCTGTCCTCGATCATGACACGGTAATTTTTTTGAATATCCTTCCAGACCTTGAAGTATTCATCTGTGACATTATCCGGTATAACCCTGTTGACGACAACGGCATCCACATTAAAATTATAGATATTCAGATACGTGAAACTGCGCTGAGCCTCTTTGATAACCATTTTTTCAGGATTGACGACGATGCGCACGCTTGTTGTTTCGCGGTCTGTAAAGATGTGCCGCATTTCATCAAGGTCATTATAGATTCTTTCTATCTCACCCATGACGCTGTCGGAGGGCATCGGGACACCGATTAAAGGTTCGGCGACAGGGCGTAAGATCTTGAGCGCTTTTCTTTTGAGCGGGAACAGTTTATCCATCCACCATCTCAACATTTCCGGAAAGCTTAACAGCGCCAGTGTCTCGCCGGTCGGCGCACAGTCGATGATGATAACCTCGAACGTCTTTTCCCGATAATAATGAAGGATTCGCAGCAGGCTTAAAAGATCTTCCATCCCAGGGAAAACAGTTAATTCCTCGGTAGAAATATTTTTGAGGGTTTTTGCGGTAAAAAGGGAAGTCAGGTATTTTTGCACCTGTCCCCAGCCCTTTTCGACCTCATGGACGGGATCGATTTCCTGAGCCCAGAGATTATTCTGCAGTTCAACCGGTTCCGCAGAAAGTCTGATATCCAGAGAATCTCCGAGACTGTGCGCCGGGTCCGTACTCACGACGAGCGTTTTTAACCCGGCTTTGGCGCTCTTGAGGGCAGTGGCAGCGGCAATGCTTGTTTTGCCGACACCGCCTTTACCGGTATACAGGATTATTCTCATAACGGCATCCTCCTTTTTGTGTAGAACTGAAACTATCTCATTTCGAGATATGAATATTACGAATAACGTAGTAAATGGTTCGAAGATAGCCCACCTGACGTGGGCTGTAGTAAAGGCTGACATTTACAAAGAAAAGAATAGTACCGCTTCGTCATTCTATAATTATTTTCTTGAGTGCGGTTGTAGCTTTGGTTTCATTTGCTTTTTCTAGGTTCTCTTTGTTGAACAAGTCAATTATCTTGAAGAACAACTTATAAAGGAGCCTGCGCTCTTCCTCTGTCAGCGAATCCTCAATGCGCTCCATATAGTTCATGATACTTAGCTTGACACTATCAACTAAAGCCTGCCCCTTTTCCGTCAGGCGGATTACCACAATTCTCCGGTCGGAGTCACTCCTGCCGCGCAAAAGGTAGCCTTTGTTCACGAGTCTGTCGACTATTCCGGTAGCCGTACTTAAAGGGGCATTGATATAATCGGCAATCCGGCTCATGATGATCTCCTGGTCGCGCTGCAGCATTAACAGGAGGTACATTTCAGTTTTGGAAAGGGTCAAATCGAGAGCTATCCATTCCTCGGGGTAAAATAGCTTCCGGAAATTATCGAGAAAAAGATCGAGAAGGTTACCGGTGGCTGCCATAACTTCATCCTCCAAACAATTCGGATAACGAAATATTCTATTGCCATAGTATCATGACGGATTTACCCTGTCAAGAGGGCAAAACAACTGCAGGATTTAATCGATCTACGAAAATGCGGCAACATCTCTATTGTTATCAATTGCGGCATTGGGTATGATGTAGATAGATGGGACAAAAGGTACTAAAAGGAAGTGTGGCTATGAAAACAAAAATTTATTATTTTTCAGGTACCGGCAATTCGTTCTGGGTCGCGAGGGAGCTTGCCGGCGCACTTGAGAATGCTGAGCTTGTCTCAATAGTGCGGGTGCTTGAAGAAGCCGAAACGCAAAAAAGAGGGATTGATACGGCTGCAGAAAAGATAGGAATAGTATTTCCGGTTTATGCCTGGGGAGTACCGAGAATAGTAGTGTCCTTTATAAAAAAGTTGTCCGGTGAAGGGATTAAGTACTGTTTCGCTGTCACTACCTGCGGCGGTAACCAGGCCGCCACACTGCTGCAGGCCGAGAGCTTATTGAAGGAGCGGGAGATAGAACTCCAAGCCGGGTACGTTATCAAATTACCGAGCAATTATATTATCACAAACGGGGCCGTAACGCTGGAAAAGCAAGAAAAGATGTTCACAACAGCCCGTTCGCGGCTGGACAAAATAATCCCGGTGATAAAAAACAATCAGAAGAGCGGTGTGGAACGGGATTTCTTTATCGTCAACATATTTGGCAAGCTTGTTTACAGCTTGTTCATGAGCAATCCGGACAAAGCGCGGTATTTCACGAGCGATGTGAGATGCACAGGCTGCGGTGTTTGTACAAAGGTCTGCCCTACCGGCAACATCACGATCGAAAAAAACAAACCTGTCTGGGAAAGAAATTGTGAGCAGTGCCTGGCCTGTATCCAGTGGTGCCCGGCGAAGGCTATTCAATATAAGCATGCGACGCAGTACCGTAACCGTTATCACCATCCGGAGGTTAAGGTCGAGGATATTTCGCACAGAAAGGATATCAGAACCCCTGAAAATATGAATACCTCTGAATATATGAGTACCTCTGAACATATGAGTACTCCAGAAAATAGGAAAAAATTTAGAACCCTGAAGATAAAAAGGACTCCCAAATAAATGGGAGACCTTTTTTGTTCATGTCAGTGTGAGGCGGTCGGAGCTCGATATTTCAGTTCATTTGCTGATATAGTTACGTATGACCGACATATTTTGGATAATCGTTCTTGTTACCTCCGGGCGGTTCATGGTGTAGATATGTATACCGTCAACACCCCAAGATAAAAGGTCAATAATCTGTTCGGTCGCATAAGCGATACCGGCTTCCTTCAAAGCCTCCGGATTGTGCTCGTACCTTTCCATGATCCGGATCAGTTTTTTCGGCAGGGATGCCCTGCACATCGTGGTAATGCGCTCAATCTGCTTTTTGTTCAAAACCGGCATGATCCCTGCTGTAACCGGGACGTTAATATTCAGCCTGGTCTTGTCTTCGATAAACTGATAGAAGATCTCGTTATCAAAGAAAAGCTGTGTGATGAGAAAATCAACACCGGCATCGACCTTCTCCCTGAGGCGGATTAAGTCTTTCTCATAACTGTCGCATTCGGGGTGACCCTCCGGATAACAGGCCCCGGCAATACAAAAGTCATGGTTTTTTTGTATTGCGGTGACGAGGTCCTTGGCCAGCCGGAAATGCAGGGGGTCCGGAAATTTGAAATCCGGGTCCTGCGGTAAATCTCCGCGCAGTGCAAGGATGTTGGAGATGCCGTTTGTTTTGAGATTTTCGATGATGCCGGCAATCTCTGTTTTCGTTGACGTGATGCTTGTCAGGTGAGCCAGGGCTTCAATCCCGTATTTCTGCTTGATGAGCGTAGCTATTTCAACTGTCCGGTTCGTTGTGCTGCCGCCTGCTCCATAGGTTACACTGATGTAATCTGGCGTCAGATCCTTCAGCGCATCAATAGTATTATAGATTGTCTCAATGGGACTATCTTTTTTAGGTGGGAATATTTCAAAAGAAATGACAGGTTTCTTGGCAGAAAAGATATTTTTGATAAGCATGAAGAACACCTCCGAGTTATGAATGATTAATGAAGGGTTATAGCAATTTTAATACATTTGGCCATTCCTGTATAGCGGATAGGCAAAATATAGTATAATAATTACTAAATCAAAGAGAAGGGGATACAGATATGCAAAAGAATCCAGTCGTAACAATTACTATGGAAAATGGCAGCCAGATAAAAATTGAGTTATACCCGGATATAGCGCCGAATACGGTTAGAAATTTCATTTCGCTTGTACAGTCCGGTTATTATAATGGCTGTATCTTTCACCGTGTCATTCCGGGCTTTATGATTCAGGGCGGATGTCCGCAGGGTACGGGTATGGGGAATCCCGGTTACAGTATCAAGGGTGAGTTTAATAGCAATGGATTTGTGAACAATTTAAAACATGAAAGAGGCGTTATCTCAATGGCCAGAGCGTCCGATCCGGATTCTGCGGGGTCGCAGTTCTTCATCATGGTTGCAGATTCCAGCCACCTCGACAGACAATACGCCGCTTTTGGCAGGGTTATTGAAGGAATCGAAGAGGCCGACAGGATTGTGAGCGCAGACAGAAACTACAGTGACAAGCCTATCGAGGCGCAAAGGATGCGGGAGGCAGCAGTGGATATATTTGGTGTTGAATACGGAGCAGTAGAAAAAGTATGACTATGAAAAGAGATGGGCACAGTCATTCCCATTTCTGTATGCATGCTTCTGACGTAGAGGTCGAGGCCTATATTGCCAGGGCGATAGAGTTGGGATTTGAGATGTATACTGTTTCAGAACACCTGCCCTATCCGGACGAATTCTTAAATTCGCTGGCTTATCCGCAAGACATCCTTGATTCGCTGAAAATAAGGGATGACGATTATGACTCCTATATCCGGGAAATGCAGCGGCTGAAGAATAAATATAAAGACAGGATTCAGTTATTGATTGGTGCGGAGGTGGACTACATCGATGAATATCTCCCATATACAAGGTATCTATTGAAAGAATATGGGCCTTATTTCGATGATTCTCTTCTTTCCGTTCATTTTATCAGAGGCCGCCGGGGTTGGCGTGCTGTGGACCAGGATCCCGATGATTTTGAAGACGGCTTGCTGCGCTATTATGCTTCTTATGAGAAGGTGCAGCTCGCCTATTATCGTACGGTCAAGGAAGCCCTGAAGGCTGACCTGGGTATATATAAGCCCAAAAGGATCAGTCACCTGAGTCTGTGCAATAAATTCCAGTGCCGTTTTAATCCCGACAGGCGTGTTGGCGATGAGGTTAAAGCAGCAGTAATGAATATCCTCGAATATATCCGTAAAAAAGGCTACAGCCTCGACGTCAACGCTGCCGGTCTATTCAAGGAATACTGCCAGGAGATCTACCCAGCGCCCTGGATTATTCAGGCGGCTAGGGGAATGGGCATACCGATGGTCTATGGCTCAGACGCGCATGACGCAAAGCATGTCGGGCGTGGTTATGAGGTTTACGAGTTGCTCGTTGAGAAATGATGGACAAAGTTCATCTAAAAGTTAAAAGAAAAGAAACAAACGAAGAAGGCTGTGCAGCAGCCTTCTTTTTTGTCATCGGGCTAATTTGCGGAATGGTCGGCATAATTATGTGTTTTTGAATATATAAATTAGATAGAAAAGTATTGAGGTGAAGCCATGTGGTATCCGCTGAGGATTAAGCCTATATACAAAGAATATCTATGGGGAGGCAGGAATCTAGAAAAAATCGGCAGGCAGCTTCCTGACGGTTTAATCGCCGAAAGCCTGGAAATCTCCTGTTCTTCTGAGGGGATAAGCGTTGTTGACAATGGAGTATTTGCCGGCGCTGCGCTGACAGACCTGCTTGAACTCCATTATGAAGAATTGCTTGGTTCTGCGTTGACGGGGAAATATTTAGCCGCGGATATCAAATTTCCATTCTCCGTCAAACTTATCGATGTGTGTGAACCGCTTTCGGTTCAGGTTTATGTGCCGGACAATTACACAAATACGCCGAGACAATGTGAGTATGCGATAAATAAGCTATGGTATGTTCTTTCCGCCGCGCCGGGCGCGCGGCTGGCTTTAGGCCTTATTCAGGATATTAACAGGGAACAGTTTGTTAATAATATTGCCGGGGGCACTGTTTTGGAATGCCTTAATGACATCGACGTATTTCCGGGTGACGTTATCAGCATCCCGCCTGGTCTCGTGCATGCCGGAGGGCAAGGAACCCTGCTAGTCGAAATCCAATCCCAATCAAACTTGCTCTACCGGCTTTATGACTACAACAGGGCTGATAAAAAGGGTCAGAAAATGCCATTGCACCTAATCAAAGCCCTCAATGTAACAGATTGCCGGCAGCAGGGGAAAAAATACGGCGGGCTCGAAATAAGAATAAACGAGATGGCCCGTAAGTCAGTACTGGCGGCGACGCAGTTTTTTGCAGCAGAATTGTATATAATAGATGATGAAGTAGAGGAAGAAACGGACGGCAGCAAGTTCTATATCTACGTTTTTCTCGAAGGTGAAACAATCATAGAGTATGGCAGCAATTTTCTGATTGCCAGACAGGGTGAAACCGTATTAATCCCGGCGGCCTTTGGTGAGTATCTGCTGAAGGGTAAGTTTAAAGGATTGAAAATTTATGTACCCGATCTTGAAGCAGATATTATTCAGCCTTTAAAAAAGGCAGGGTATTCCGGCGAAGAGATCAAAAAAAATGTTGGCGGTTTTGGTGGGATGTAAGATTGAAGAAGAATGAAGTAGCCGGTATTCTAGAGGAAATAGGGATTCTGCTCGAAATCAAAGAGGACAACCCTTTTAAATCCAGGGCATATATTAATGGCGCCCGAATTGTCCTAAACCTTGAAGAGGATCTGGAAACGCTCGTCAGCGAGAATAGGCTGACGGCAATCAGCGGAATAGGACAAGCCCTCTCGGGAAAAATAACGGAATACGTCAGGACCGGCAAACTTCAATATTATGAGGAGCTCAAAGCCAGTATACCGGCGGGCCTCATGGAAATGCTGCGTGTGCCTGGGCTCGGGCCGAAAAAGGTTAGGATTCTCTATGAGAAGCTTGGGATAACGAACCTGCGCAGTTTGGAATATGCCTGCAAGGAAAACCGTCTTGTGGAATTACCGGGATTCGGCGTGAAAACTCAGGAAAAGGTACTTGCAGGTATAGAATACCTGAAAACATTTCAGGGGCAGTATTACTATGCCGAGGCCTTAGGGCTGGCCTGGACGGCGCTTGAACCACTACGGCAGCATCCCGGAGTCACTGAGGCCAGCCTTGCAGGCAGCATCCGGCGCGCGAAAGAAGTGGTTGGCGATATTGACCTTGTCGCTGCCGCTGAAAATACTGCGGAGATCACCGGATTTTTCAGTGAGCTGCCCCAGGTGCGCGAGGTGGTGAGCTGCGGGGAGACTATGACCAGTGTGCTCCTCGACAGCGGCATCCGAGCCGATCTCAGGGTTGTCAAACCCCGCGAGTATCCCTATGCGCTGCACCATTTTACCGGAAGTAAAGAACATAATACCGCCCTGCGGCGACTGGCCAAAGAGAAAGGCCTCAAAATCAATGAGTATGGTCTTTTCTCCGGGGAAGAACTGATTCCATGCCATACTGAAAAAGAATTGTACGCAGCCCTCGGGCTTAATTATATTCCGCCGGAGCTGCGCGAAAATACCGGTGAAATTGAAGCCGCGCAACACGGGCCGCTGCCGGAGCTGCTTAAGGTCGGTGATATAAAAGGGATATTCCATCTGCATACGACCTATAGCGATGGCAGCAACAGCATCGCTGAAATGGTTGAAGAAGCCCTGCGCTATGGGTATGAATATATCGGGATCAGTGATCACAGTCAGACGGCAGCATATGCCGGAGGCTTGAAAGCCGCGGATATCAGGAGACAGCATGAAGAGATCCGGCGTCTGCGTGAGGTGTACCCCAAAATTGCGATTTGTTTCGGGATTGAGTCGGATATCCGTTTTGACGGAGCTCTCGACTACCCGGATGACCTCCTCGCCGACTTTGATTTTGTCATAGCCTCGGTGCATTCCCAATTCAGGATGACTGAGGAAGATATGACGAAGAGAATAGTAAAGGCCATGTCGCATCCGGCTGTAACCATGCTTGGACATGCAACCGGGAGAATTCTCCTTGCGCGCGAAGGATACCCGGTTAACATCGAGGTTATCCTCAAGACGGCGTTGGAGCATGGCGTCATTATGGAATTGAACGCAAGTCCTGCCCGGCTAGATCTAGACTGGAGGCATCTGAAGAAGGCGAAGGAGATGGGGGTATTAATCAGTATTAATCCGGATGCGCATAGAATTGAGGAAATAAACGATATTAATTATGGTATTGCTGTCGCCCGGAAAGGCTGGTTAGCAAAGGAAGATGTCTTCAACTGTTATCCCGTCAATTGGGTCAGTGAATATCTGGCCAAGAAACAAAGAAACGCTCGCAACTGACAACCTGTTATATATTACCGGTTGGTTTACCTGCAAACCTGTGGTATTGTAGATATTGCAGCAGACAAAAAGTGAAAGAGGTGATAAGCAATGAAAAAGCAGTATAAGATTATGATTACACTTATAGTGCTGATAGCTTTTGCATTATCGCTCGGCGCTCCGTTCGCAATGGCTGCTACGGTGGTAGCCAAGCCTGGTGATAATAACGCCACTGTCGGTAATATTAACAGCATGTTAAAGACGCTAGGGTATTATTATGCGACAGTGTCTAACCAATACGGCATCTCTACCAAATACGCCGTTATGATTTTCCAAAGAAACAAAAGCTTTGGGGTAACCGGTATCGTTGACCAGGTAACATATGATGCCTTGAAAGCAGATTATGCCGCAAAAGTTGGAGGGACACCAACACCGACACCAACACCAACACCAACACCAACACCAACACCA
>DIVP01000113.1 GCA_002422465.1 Peptococcaceae bacterium UBA6129
CTCTGCTGTCTTATTGATCAGCATAAGCCGTCCGGCCTTGTCAAAAGCTAAAACTCCCTCTACCATGCTGGCCAAAATTGTTTCCATCTGGTCTCTTTCCTGGATGGTTTGCTGTATTTGCCTTTTCAAATTTCCGGCCATGTTATACAAAGCCTCGCTCAATTCACCAATCTCGTCCTCAGCGGTAATAAAGAGCTTCGGAGTTAGATCGCCAACTGCAAAAGCATTGACCAGATCTTTCAGTTTAACGAGCATCCTGGTTTTAACATTTATCCACAAGTAAAAAACACCGGCGCTTGCAACCAGGGTACCAAAAATAGCCAGCCATAAGTATGACTGATTCCCAAAAGTCTTAAGGTAATATTCTATGAGCAAAGAGACAATCCCGGCTAGTATAAGATAACAGAGCGCGGCCGTAAATGAAAGTGTTCTCATACATTATTTTCCCTAAACCTATAGCCAATACCCCGGATAGTCTCAATTATCTCCGGGCGGCTCGGGTCGCTTTCTACTTTTTGTCTGAGATGACGAATATGTACGTCAACAGTCCTTGTATCACCTGTAAACTCATAGCCCCAGATCTTCTCTAGAATAAACTCCCGTGTAAAAACCTTGCCCGGGTTAACAGCCAACTGCAGCAACAACTGAAATTCTTTTGGTGTTAAATCCAGGCGTTCATCATCTAAATGTGCTTCAAAACGATCGGGATAAATTTTCAGACTACCCCTCACTATTGGCTCCACCTTCGTTTCAGGCGTCGGCGCAGATACTCCTTGACTTCTGCGCAGCAAGGATTTTACACGCGCCACCAGTTCCCGCGGGCTAAATGGCTTGGTCAGGTAATCATCAGCCCCTATCTCCAATCCTACCACGCGGTCTATCTCTTCAGTCATGGCAGTTAACATAATTACCGGTAAATTCCGCGTCTTTTCATTCTGACGCAAATGGCGGCAAATTTCGAGCCCATCCATTCCCGGCAACATCAAATCTAAAATCAAAAGCCCTGGCGGATCGTCCATAATTCGTTGAAAGGCTTTGAGACCATCTCCCTGGCATTCGACCTGATAGCCGGCTTTCTCGAGATTATAATGCACGAGTTCCCTTATGCAAACCTCATCGTCAACAACTAGTATTCTAGTCATCCTCTCACTCCTATACCAGCATTATTACTGCGGCTTGACGCCCTGCCATCCCTCTCCGGTGCGAGAAAAATAAATCCTGATTACAGTTCGTACAAAGCCCTGCCGTACTTATATTCCCGGCAGGTATTCCGTCATCTCTCAGCTGTCTGAAATTGGCCTCCCATAGATTCAGATACCCATGTCCCTCATCGTTCAAACCCGCAAACAGCTCAGTCCAATAATCCGGAAATGCTTCTCTTACTTTCTCAATAACCGGCTTATCCACCTCGTAGTGACACGGCCCGATGCTAGGTCCAATAGCCACCAGAATATCGTTCTTTGCACATCCATACGTTTGCATCATAGCTTCCGCCGTTTTTGCTGCAATCTTAGCGACAGTCCCCTTCCATCCGGCATGGGCTAACGCGATAACTTTTTTTACCGGGTCGAGAAATAAAACGGGAACACAGTCAGCGAAAAATGCTGTTAAGGCTAATCCCGTCTCGTTGGTCATTAAGGCGTCCGTGTCAGGAATAACAGTTTGAGGGTCGTATGCCCCCGCACCCTTATCCTTCGTAGTGACCTGATAAATTGTGTCATGATGAACCTGATGTGCCCCGACTACTCTGTCCTGCTCAATCCCGACAGCATTCAGAAAACGCTTCCTGTTTTCCCAGACATTCTCGAGTTTATCACTAGTTAGAACACTCAGATTCAGGCTTTCATAAGCACAGCTGCTGACCCCTCCGAGTCTTGTGCTGAAGGCATGCTTGATAAGGCCGGTTTTATCAAACGCAAAAACAGTATAGTACACAATCCCGCTCTGCTCATTTTTTACAAAACCTCTGTCCAAGGTATAATCCTCCTGAATAATTTTGTAAATCATTCTCCCCCTATTGTACTGATATTTTGCCAAAAATAAAACAAAATTAATAGGTACAAGAAAAGGAGCGCCTCTGGGCACTCCCTTGTATTATTTATCCGATAATATTAGCCCTTACGGCTGCGGCGGTGGGCACTGTGCACAGCGTCCCGGCTGGAGATCTGTCTCCTCACAGAAGCTTTCACATTTAGATTCACGCTCAAAGGGCACACATTCGCCGGGCAGAACCGGGAACGGTAAGTCAATGCACTCTTCAACGCAGGTAGGTATGCAGATGATCGACCTGCCGGATTCCATTGCGAAAAATTCCTTCTCTACCGTTATCTCAATTGCAAATGGCGGGAAATTAGGCGGAAATCCACTGGGTCTTGGTACAATCACAGCGCGGATACAATCAAGATTAATCCTCCTGATACATAAATCTACTGCCTCCGGCTGACAAAGGACACACCCGCCGTCAATATCCTCGACAGGAACTGCGAGCTCTCTTTCGAATACATTGCTGGCCATGCCGACCTCAAGACTGTTCGTTACAGGATCAAAAAATTCAAACCAGACGCGGACTCTGTAAACAACCGTAAAAACAATACAATCTCCAATCCTGCGTGGTCCTGCTATCCCATTTCTTAGCGGCTCTGCGCCAACTCCACAGATTGCAAAACAACTGACTACACAATTGATCGGGCAAGCATCGGCAGGTATCGGGAGTCCGTTTTCTGCCTCAAAGAGATAATGAATGTCATGAAAACACTTTGTCCCAGATGCACATACCTTTTCCATGATTACAGGCGTGCAATTAAATTTCTTATGGAAACAGCGGCGGGCTAACGCTTGAATTTCCGGATCCTTCCACGCCTCTTTTACTTTAGCAGTCAAATCCAAATCCTGCAAAGTAATCCCTCCTTCAATAAACCAAATTAACCTATGCTATAATATGAGTCGGTACAAGAAGGAGGTTACTTGCTTTTAGCTGATTGTTAGATTATTTTCCGGCAAAATGCTGAGTAAACATTTTCCCATAGGGACCACCGGATATAATTCCAATCCCAATGTGTGTATAATGAGTATTTAAGATGTTTTGACGGTGTCCGTCACTATTCATAAGATTGACATGCGCTGTTGATACACTAGGCGCTCCAGCTAGATTCTCTCCAAGGTATGAGTATGAATTCCCTACGAACTGGCGGATTATAACGGAAAAGCTTCCCCACGTGGGCGAGGTATGACTAAAGTAGTTTTTTGTAATCATATCCTGGCTTTTTGCTCTGGCGCTTTGAACCAGGCGCGTATCGATTTGCAAAGGCGCTACCCCTGCTTTGGCACGTTCCTGATTAATGAGATCAAACATGACCTTTTCATCAGCCGTCAGGGAAGCAGTTGGTGTTGGTGTCGGTGTCGGTATTGGTGTCGGTGTCGGTATTGGTGTCGGTGTCGGTATTGGTGTCGGTGTCGGTATTGGTGT
>DIVP01000089.1 GCA_002422465.1 Peptococcaceae bacterium UBA6129
ATTCTACGAAAACCAGGGGAGAAATTCGCGGAGGGGGCAGGAAGCCCTTCAAGCAAAAAGGCTCCGGTCGCGCTCGTGCAGGTACGACCCGCTCGCCGCTTTGGCGTAAGGGGGGTACGGTTTTTGGACCTAAACCACGCGATTATTCTTATTCGATACCGAAAAAGAAAAGGCGTCTGGCTATGAAGTCGGTGCTATCAGCAAAGGTGAGCGGCGGGGATATTATCGTACTAGACCAATTGTCATTTGCAGAGCCAAGGACGAAGGACATGGTCCAGGTTCTCGTCAATCTCAAAGTCGACAAAAAGGCTGCGGTAGTTACAGCTGACGCCAGTGGTTACGTAGAACAATCGGCGAGAAACATTCCGGGTGTTAAACCCCTTGAGGCCCGCGGTATCAACGTTTATGACCTGCTCAATCATGATAAATTGGTCATTACCAAAGATGCCATTGCCAAGATAGAGGAGGTGCTGGCATAATGCGCAATCCGCATGAGGTATTAATAAAACCAGTCATTACTGAAAGAACAACGGCCCTGATGGAACAAAACAAATACACCTTCAAGGTCGATAAAGATGCTAACAAAATCGAAATCAAGTATGCAGTAGAAACTATCTTTAAAGTAACGGTCACAGACGTAAAGACGATGAATGTTAGTGGTAAATTAAAACGTCAGGGCAGAACACTTGGGTATAGGCCCGACTGGAAGAAAGCCATTGTTACATTAAAAGACGGTCAAAGACTGCCGATTTTTGAAGACTAGTAAGCTTCTAGCGTAAGGGAGGGAAGAAGAATGCCGGTAAAAAGCTTTAAACCTACTTCACCAGGTAGACGGGAAATGACAGTTTCTACCTTTGAAGAGATAACAACCGATAAGCCGGAAAGATCCCTGGTTGAGCCTCTGAAAAGTAAGGCGGGGCGTAACAATCAGGGCAGGCTGACCGTAAGACACCAGGGCGGCGGACATAAACGTGCTTACAGAGTAATTGATTTTAAGCGCGATAAAGATAGTGTTCCTGCTAAGGTGGCAACGATTGAATATGATCCGAACCGTACGGCGAATATTGCACTTCTTCATTATGCCGACGGTGAAAAAAGATATATCCTGGCTCCGAACGGATTAAAAGTCGGGGATATCATCTTCTCGGGACCGGATGCGGATATTAAAGTTGGCAATGCGTTGCCTTTATTGAATATCCCGGTCGGCAGCATTATTCACAACATCGAGATGAAGCCGCAAAAAGGCGCCCAGCTCGTTAGATCGGCAGGGGGATCAGCACAGCTCATGGCTAAAGAGAACAGCTATGCTACGATTCGGATGCCTTCGGGTGAGATGCGCATGATTCATATCAACTGCAGGGCGACTCTTGGTCAGGTTGGCAATCTGGATTCCGAAAACATTACAATCGGTAAAGCAGGACGTTCGCGCTGGATGGGAATTCAGCCCGCTAACCGCGGTGTAGTTATGAACCCGGTCGATCACCCGCACGGCGGCGGCGAAGGGCGTTCACCAATCGGACGTAAGAATCCGGTAACACCTTGGGGCAAGCCGGCTATTGGCGGCAATACCAGGAAAAAGAAGAATCCCTCAGATAAATTCATTGTTAAGTCTCGTAAGAAGAAGTAATGGCCGATTCGAAAATATCAGAAAGGAGGCAGATGAATGGGCAGATCGTTAAAAAAGGGACCGTTCATTGATGATAGTCTGATCAGCAAAATTGAGAAGATGAATGCAGTAAACGAAAAAAAAGTTATTAAGACGTGGTCGCGGCGCTCGACAATATTTCCGCAGATGGTGGGCCACACTATTGCGGTATATGATGGCAGGAAACATGTTCCGGTATACGTTACTGAAGACATGGTGGGACATAAAATGGGGGAGTTCGCGCCAACAAGGACCTTTAGAGGACACGGTTCACATACCGAACGCTCTACTTCTTTAAAATAAAGACCCCCAGAGAGGAGGTACATTTATGCAAGCTAAAGCAGTTGCAAAATATATACGCGTATCCCCCCGGAAAGCCCGTCAGGTGATAGACCTCATCCGGGGAAAAGAGATTGCAGAGGCATTTGCTATATTAAAATTTACTGCGCACAAGGCAACAGACCCGATTGGCAAAGTGTTAAAGTCTGCCGTCGCCAATGCCGAGCATAATTATGAAATGAATGCTGATAAACTCTATGTGAAGGAAGCATTCGTAGACCCGGGTCCTTCCCTCAAGAGAATAATGCCGCGAGCCATGGGTCGCGCCGACATGATTGCCAAACGCTCGAGTCACATCACAGTCGTAGTCAGCGAAAAGAAGGAGGGATAAACAGTGGGTCAGAAAGTACATCCAAAGGGATTAAGAATAGGGATTATTCGTGACTGGGAGAGTAAATGGTACGCTGACAAAAACTACACAGAACTCCTTCACGAAGATATCAAAATACGGAATTACGTTAATAACAAGCTTGTGTTAGCCAGCATATCCGGCATTGAAATAGAACGCGCTGCTAACAGAGTCAAGGTCACTATTCGTACAGCCAAACCCGGTATAGTCATCGGTCGGGGCGGTACTGAAGTAGAAGCTTTGCGCAAGTCGCTCGAAACCATGACCAGTAAAAAAGTCAATGTGAATATTATTGAGATAAAAAAGCCGGAGCTTGATGCGCTTCTCGTTGCACAGGGAATTGCTGCACAGCTCGTTAAGCGTATTGCTTTCCGCAGAGCCATGAAACAAGCGGTTGGCCGTACTATGCGTTTGGGCGCTTTAGGTATTAAAGTATCCTGTTCCGGTCGGTTGGCCGGCGCAGAAATAGCCCGGACCGAATGGTATAGTGAAGGCAAAGTGCCTCTGCATACTTTGAGAGCCGATATTGACTATGGTTTTACCGAGGCCAATACAACCTATGGTAAGATTGGCGTTAAAGTTTGGATCTACAAGGGTGAAATACTTCCTGAGGCAAAAAACAGGAAGGAGGAGAACAAAAATGCTGATACCTAAAAGAGTGAAGTTCAGGAAACCCCACCGCGGCGTCATGAAAGGCAAGGCCACGCGCGGGACCACAGTTTCCTATGGCGAATTCGGGCTACAGGCTCTTGAACCGGCTTGGATTACAAACAGGCAGATCGAAGCTGCCCGTATTGCGATGACCAGGTATATCAAACGTGGCGGCCAGGTCTGGATTAAAATATTCCCGGATAAGCCGGTTACGGCGAAACCTGCAGAAACCCGGATGGGCAGCGGTAAAGGTTCTCCGGAATATTGGGTGGCTGTTGTCAAGCCTGGCAGGATTATGTTTGAGATTGCCGGGGTGGAAGAAACAGATGCTCGTGAGGCATTACGTTTGGCCGCACATAAGCTGCCTATCAAAACAAAAATTGTTATCCGTGAAGAAATAGGTGGTGAAGCAAGTGAAAGCTAACAGCAATCTTCGCGATTTGACACAAAATGAATTACAGACCAAGATTTTAGAGCTTAAGGGAGAACTGTTTAATCTGCGCTTCCAACTTGCTACCGGGCAATTAGAAAACCCGATGCGTATCCGTGACGTCAAGAAAACATTAGCCCGGACTCAGACAATTGTCAGAGAGAGGGAAATAGCGGAAGAAAAGGTTAGTGTAAAGGGGGTATAGTTTTGGAAAGAAACATGCGAAAAACCCAAACCGGTATAGTGGTTAGTGATAAAATGGATAAGACAATTGTTGTCGCCATTGAAGAATACACTAAGCATCCAGTGTACAGTAAGGTTATCAAGCGTACCAAAAAATATAAAGCTCATGACGAAGAGAATACTTGCCAAACCGGCGACAAAGTGAAGATCATGGAAACCCGGCCATTAAGTAAAGAAAAGCGGTGGAGGGTAGTACAGGTCATTGAGAAAGCGCCTTTGGTATAAAAGGAGGTTCGTGGCGTGATACAACAAGAGACAAGGTTAAGAGTTGCCGATAATACCGGCGCCAAAGAGGTATTGTGCATACGTCCTCTCGGGGGTTCGCTGAGACGTTATGCATCACTTGGCGACGTAATCGTTGCAACTGTTAAAGAGGCAACACCAGGCGGCGTTGTTAAAAAAGGTGAAGTTGTAAAAGCTGTGGTAGTGCGTACAAAAGACGCAGTCAGAAGAGTTGACGGTTCGTATATCCGTTTCGACGAAAATGCCGCAGTAATTATTAAAGATGACAAAAGCCCGCGCGGCACCCGTATCTTTGGACCGGTAGCCCGTGAGTTAAGAGAAAGGGATTTTGTCAAAATCCTATCCTTAGCACCCGAAGTGCTTTAAGATTGGTAGAACCGTAAAATACCACTGGAGGTGAACTATGAAAACGAAGATTCATGTCAGAAAAGGTGACCTGGTTCAGGTCATTACTGGCAAGGATGCTGGTAAAAAAGGCAAAATTCTCAGTGTCGATACGGAAAAAAGCCGGATAGTTGTAGAAGGTGTAAATATCATGAAGCGTCATACACGGCCGTCCCGGGGTAAACCGCAGGGAGGGATCGTTGAAAAAGAGGCTGCTATTGCCAGTTCGAACGTCATGATATATTGCAGTAAATGTAAAGAACCGGTGCGTATTAACAAGAAATTTTTAGCCGATGGTCAAAAAAACCGAGTATGTAACAAGTGTGGCGAAGAGCTTGATAAATAAACGGCCGGAAGGAGGTTTATGAGTTGGTCCGATTAAAAGAAAAGTATCTTAAGGAAGTTGCTCCTGCAGTCATGCAGAAGTTTAACTATAAAAATGTAATGCAAGTACCGAAACTCGAAAAGGTTATCCTGAATATCGGCATGGGCGAAGCGGTACAAAACCCCAAGGTCTTAGACGGGGCAGTGTCCGATTTAAAAATGATTACCGGACAAAAACCTGTTACCACGAAGGCGAAAAAATCAATTGCAGCCTTTAAGCTGCGTGCAGGTATGCCGATTGGTACAAAAGTAACATTAAGAAGCGATAAGATGTATGAATTTGTTGATAAGCTTTTTAATGTAACCCTGCCAAGAGTCCGCGATTTCAGAGGGGTATCCCCGAAATCATTTGACGGGCGCGGCAACTTTACGCTGGGATTAAAAGAACAGTTGATTTTCCCGGAAATAGAGTACGACAAGGTCGATCAGATACGCGGCTTGGATATTGTGTTTGTCACAACTGCCAAAACTGATGAAGAAGCCAGAGAACTGCTCAGGCTTATGGGTATGCCGTTTGCCGAACGGTAAACACTCTATTCGATTTAGAAGGAGGGAATTATGTGGCAAAATTATCCCTGAAATTAAAGCAACAAAGAGCGCCAATCCACAAGGTACAGGCTTACAGCAGATGTAAAATATGCGGTCGTCCCCATGCTTACATGCGGAAGTTTGGTATGTGCCGTATATGCTTCCGTGAGTTGGCTTATGAAGGACATATTCCAGGCGTAACCAAAGCAAGTTGGTAAGTTTGGATAGAGGAAGGGGGTCGTTAAAATATGGTTATGACTGATCCAATTGCTGATTTCTTAACGAGAATTCGCAATGCTAATTCTGTTAATCATGAGAAGGTTGAGATTCCGGCGTCAAAAATGAAAAAAACTCTCGCGGAAATACTCAAAGAAGAAGGATATATTAAGAATTACGAGTATATCGAAGATGGCAAACAGGGTTTGTTGAGATTATATCTTAAGTACGGTAATGATAAACAAAAGGTTATCACCGGTATTAAAAGGATAAGTAAACCCGGTCTGCGCGTTTATGCGCGTAAAGACCAAATGCCCCGTGTGTTGGGTGGTTTGGGTATCGCTGTTGTTTCTACTTCACACGGAATCATGACAGATAGAGAAGCCAGAAAAAGGCAGCTCGGCGGCGAAGTAGTCTGTTATGTTTGGTAAAATCCAATTCGTTGTTTGTTTTAATCTGGATTTGCTCGGGGAGGTGTGATAATGTCAAGAATTGGTAAGCTGCCCATTGCGATTCCGGCCGGCGTTGAGGTCAAACTGGATGGCAACAATATTTCAGTAAAAGGCCCCAAGGGAGCGCTGACGAGGAGTCTGCATAAAGATATGACTGTACAAATAGAAGGCGGGCAGGTTGTTGTTTCGCGGCCTACAGATCAAAAACAGCACAGGGCGCTGCATGGTTTAACCAGAGTACTTGTGTTCAATATGGTCGAAGGTGTTACAAAGGGGTATCAAAAAACCCTGGACTTAGTTGGTGTTGGCTATCGTGCAGCCAAGCAGGGGAATAAGCTTGTTCTTACAGTGGGCTATTCGCATCCTGTGGAGTTTGAAACAGAAAAAGACCTCGAAATCGAGGTGCCGGCGCCCAACAAGATCATTGTCAAGGGCATCGACAAAGAAAAAGTAGGTATGTTAGCGGCAAATATTCGCGCAGTCCGTGAACCGGAGCCTTATAAAGGCAAGGGAATTAAGTATACGGATGAGGTCATCCGCCGCAAGGCTGGCAAGGCCGGCGCCAAAGGTAAAAAGTAGTTAGGACATCAAGCTTAACTCGTATTGGAAAGGAGTGAAGCACGTGATTATTAAACCGGATCGCAAAAAAATATGTCAAAAGAAACACCTGAGAATACGCCAGCGTATCAGAGGTACTGCGGAGCAGCCTAGGTTGGCGGTATATAGAAGCTTAAAGCATATCTATGCTCAGCTTATAGATGACATTGCCGGGAAAACCCTGGTTTCAGCTTCAACGGTAGAAGCCCCTTTGAAGAGTGAATTGCAAAGCGGTGGTAATATTGAAGCAGCAAAACAGGTAGGCGAATTGCTAGCGAAGAAAGCTATCGAAAAAGGGTTTAAAATTGTGGTGTTTGATCGTGGCGGCAACCTCTATCACGGCCGTGTGAAGGCTGTTGCTGAGGGAGCCCGCGAGGCGGGATTAGAGTTTTAATTTGCCGGTCAAGGGAGGGAATAAAATGGCAAGAGTTGATGAAAACAGCACGGAATTGACCGAAAAAGTGGTTTATATAAACCGTGTGGCCAAAGTTGTTAAAGGCGGACGACGTTTCAGTTTCAGCGCTTTAGTTGTCGTAGGAGACGGCAAAGGGCGTGTCGGAGCCGGACTGGGCAAGGCGACAGAGGTTCCGGAGGCTATTCGCAAGGGTGTTGAAGATGCCAAAAAGAACATGATCAGCGTGTCTCTGGTTGGTACTACTGTTCCGCATCAGGTTTTAGGCCGTTTCGGTGCAGGCAGTGTGCTCTTAAAACCTGCTTCCGAGGGAACTGGCGTTATAGCCGGCGGACCGGTACGCGCTGTACTGGAGTCGGCAGGAGTAAGAGATATTTTAACCAAATCTTTGGGGTCAAACAATGCCAATAATATGGTCAGAGCGACCATACAAGGTCTCAAAGAAATGAAAAGAGCTGAAGAAGTCGCGAAAATGCGCGGGAAAACAGTTCAAGAAATCCTAGGCTAGGAGGACCAAAATGGCTAAGATAAAAATAACCCTCGAAAAAAGCGTCATAGGTTCTGATGAGAGGGTAAGAGCCACAGTGAAATCTTTAGGGCTTCATAAGACGCACGATAGCGTTATCCAAGAGGATCTGCCCAGCATTATGGGTAAGATAACCAAAGTGAAACACTTGTTATCTGTCGAAGAAGCAGCTCAGTGACAAGAAGGAGGTGCATCGAATGAAACTGCATGATTTACATCCTGCAGCAGGTTCGCGGGATAATACCGTCAGAAAAGGACGGGGAACCGGTTCGGGTCTCGGGAAAACTGCGGGCAAAGGACATAAGGGTCAAAAAGCCCGTGCAGGCGGAGGCAAAGGACCATATTTTGAAGGTGGGCAGACACCGTTGCAAAGGCGTATGCCGAAACGCGGTTTTACAAATATCTTCAAAAAAGAAATAGTACCTATCAACTTAAGACAACTCGAGGATCGCTTTGAGGCTGGCGCAGTGGTAACACCGGAAGTTCTCGTCGAAATCGGACTAGTCAAAAACGTGCGCGATGGCATAAAAATACTAGGTAATGGAGAGATCACAAAAGCTCTTACAGTGAAAGCCCAAGGCTTCTCGAAGACGGCGGCCGAAAAAATCGCTGTTGCCGGCGGGCAAATAGAGGTGATTTAATTGATTGGATCGCTAGCAAGCGCATGGAAACTTGGCGATTTACGCAAAAAGATTATATTTACGCTGGCTATGTTTTTAGTCTTCCGGATAGGTGTGCATATTCCCGTTCCGGGGATTAACACACAGGTTATTGCTGAGCTAATTTCCAAAGGGCAGCTGCTTGGATTCTTTGATATTATTTCCGGCGGCGCTTTTAAGAAATTTTCGATTTTCGCAATGAGCATCACCCCGTATATCAATGCCTCGATTATTATGCAGTTGTTGACCGTCGTTATTCCTTATTTTGAAAGATTGCACAAAGAAGGCGCCGAAGGACAGAAGAAAATGAGCGAATACGTTCGTTATGGTACTGTCGTTCTCGGCTTCATACAAGCTGTTGGCATATCGATTGGTTTGAGATCTGCAATCATTAACCCGGGTTGGGGTTCAACTATAGTAATTGCCCTGTCGCTGACAGCCGGAACTGCTTTTCTGATGTGGCTTGGTGAGCTTATCACTGAAAAGGGTATCGGCAACGGTATCTCGCTAATCATCTTTGCAGGTATAGTTTCGCGCGTCCCGGCAGGCATTGTATCGCTCTATGAGTATCTTGTAGCCGGTACAACCAATATTTTTGTTATTCTTATTTTTGCTGTTGTCGGCCTCGCTGTTATCGCAGGTATTATCGCGGTACAGGAAGGACAGCGCCGCATTCCGGTGCAGTATGCCAAACGTGTTGTCGGCAGAAAGGTCTATGGCGGGCAGAGCACTCATATTCCCCTGAAGGTAAACCAAGCCGGTGTTATCCCAATCATCTTTGCAATTTCAATTTTGATGTTTCCGGGTACAATCGCGTCGTGGTTTCCTGCGAATAAGTTTGCCGTATGGTTTACGAATGTCTTTAATTTCCAGACAGTCCTCTATAACGTAATCTACGCGTTGATGATTATTTTCTTTACGTATTTTTATACGGCTATCACTTTTAACCCTAATGATATTGCCGATAATATGAAAAAATACGGCGGTTTTATACCGGGATTAAGACCCGGACGACCCACAGCGGATTATATTTCAAAAGTATCGAGCCGCGTTACCCTTGCCGGCGCAATCTTTTTAGCCGGGATAGCAGTTCTGCCAAGTGCCTTGATGTCCGTTACCGCGTTACCGTTGTACTTTGGTGGCACCAGCCTCTTGATTGTGGTCGGGGTTGCTCTTGATACGATGAAACAGATTGAATCCAACCTGTTGATGAGACATTATCAAGGCTTTCTTAAATAACATACTAAGGAGGGAGCAAGGTTGAGGATTATCTTGATGGGGCCGCCTGGGGCGGGCAAAGGAACTCAGGCCGACCTCCTGGTGCACGAATTAAGAATACCCCATATCTCTACCGGCGACATGTTCCGAAAGGCGCTGAAGGAAGGAACGCCGCTTGGTCTGGAAGCCAAGCGCTATATGGATGCGGGGCAGCTCGTACCTGANNAGGAACGTCTTGTTCTTGCCGATGCCGCCGACGGTTTTCTGCTCGACGGGTTCCCGCGTACTGTGCCGCAGGCCGACGCGCTGGCGCAGACTTTGCTCGAACTGAAAGTTGCAATTGATGCTGTGCTCGATATCACAGTTGACCAGGATGAACTCTTGGCCCGGTTGACCGGACGCAGGGTCTGCAGGTCTTGTGGCGCTACTTATCACTTGATTTTCAACCCCTCGTTAAAAGGTGATAAATGCCAGTCCTGTGGCGGCGAGCTGTATCAAAGAGACGATGATACAGCAGCTACAGCAACGAACCGCCTCGATGTATATAATAAACAAACAGCGCCGCTTGTCGATTATTATAAGAGAAAAGGCCTTCTGCTCACTGTTGATGGCGGCAAACCGGTAGACGAGGTAACCCGCGATATCTTAAAGGCCTTGGGAAGAGAGAAACAATGATTATCCTCAAATCTGAGCGGGAACTGCAGTATATGTTTGATGCCGGACAAATTGTCGCCAAGGCGCACAAAGAGGTTGAAAAGGCTGCTAAGCCGGGAGTAACGACGTTGGAACTGGATCAAGTGGCCGAAGAATATATCCTAAACTGTCAGGCTAAACCCGCTTTTAAGGGATATCATGGTTATCCGGCAACAATCTGTGCTTCTATTAATGAAGAGGTTGTGCATGGAATACCAAGTCGTTTACGGATAGTAAAATCTGGTGATATTATTAGTATTGATATCGGCGCTATTATCAACGATTACGTTGGCGATGCCGCCGTGACCCTGCCGGTCGGAGAAATTGAAGACGAAGTTAAACGACTGTTGGCTGTGACCAAGCAATCTCTTTTCGAGGGAATTGAAAAGGCCGTCGTAAACAACAGACTCTCCGATATTTCGCATGCTGTGCAGAGTTTCGTCGAGAAGAATAATTTCTCAGTTGTACGCGATTTTGTGGGGCATGGCATAGGCAGAAGCATGCATGAAGAGCCACAGATTCCTAATTTCGGCATACCGGGGCATGGGCCGAGACTAAAAACCGGGATGGCGCTTGCGATCGAACCGATGGTAAATATGGGAACGTATGAAGTAGAAACACTACCGGACAACTGGACGGTTGTGACCAAAGACCAAAAAAATTCTGCTCACTTTGAACATACCATTGCTGTTACGGAGAAAGGCCCCTGGATACTTACCAGATAGCCGGTTAGGAATTTTAAATAATAATTTCTCTTGAGTAAAATAGGTGTTGAGGATAAGGAGGTAGTACCCCATGTCCAAACAGGATGTAATAGAAGTAGAAGGTACTGTACTCGAACCCCTCCCCAATGCAATGTTTCGGGTTGAGTTGGCGAATGGACATAAGGTTCTCGCTCATGTATCGGGAAAAATTAGAATGAATTTTATTCGCATTTTGCCAGGGGATCGGGTCACTGTAGAATTATCGCCCTACGATTTGACCCGGGGGCGGATAACGTACCGCTATAAGTAAAGCCCTGGTATGAAGGAGGAATAATAGTGAAAGTCAGGCCCTCGGTCAAAACAATTTGTGAGAAGTGCAAAATTATTCGACGTAAAGGTAAAGTAATGGTAATATGTGAAAACCCCAAACATAAGCAAAAACAGGGCTAGGAGGTGTGTGAATGGCAAGGATTGCAGGTGTCGACCTGCCTCGCGAAAAGCGGGTAGAGATAGGGTTAACCTATATATTTGGTATTGGCAAGGCGTCATCCCAGAAGGTTCTTGAAAAGACTGGGATTAATCCCGATACCAGAATAAGGGATTTGACTGAAGATGAGGTAGCAAAACTCAGGGAAGCTATCGATAAAGATTTTAAAGTAGAGGGTGACCTTAGGCGTGAAGTGTCCTTAAACATTAAGCGTCTTATGGAAATTAGCTGCTATCGTGGTGTGAGGCATCGTCGTGGACTCCCTGTTCGTGGGCAACAAACTAAAACTAATGCCCGTACTCGCAAAGGTCCCAGCAGAACGGTCGGGATCAAACGCAAGAAGGTCTAAAGAGGGAGGAATAACGAAAAATGGCTAAAAAAACAGCAGCTACAAGGGTAAAGCGCCGTGAGCGCAAAAATATTGAAACGGGCGTTGCCCATATTCAATCAACGTTTAATAACACGGTTGTAACTATCACCGATAAAACCGGTAATGCCATCTCGTGGGCTAGTGCAGGACAGTCAGGGTTCAAAGGCTCGAGAAAGAGTACGCCCTATGCAGCCCAAATGGCAGCCGAGCAAGCAGCTAAGGCAGCTATGGAACATGGTATGCGCGAGGTTGAATGCCTTGTAAAAGGGCCCGGTTCCGGTCGTGAAGCAGCTATCCGTTCGTTGCAGGCAACAGGCCTGGAGGTTAGTGTTATCAAGGACGTAACCCCCATTCCTCATAATGGCTGTCGTCCACCTAAACGCAGAAGAGTCTAAGGGAGGTGTTAATAAATGGCTAGATATACAGGTCCGGTCTGCAGACTGTGCCGGCGTGAGGGCTTAAAATTATACTTAAAAGGCGACCGTTGCTTCACTGAAAAATGTGCTATTGACAGGAGAGCTTACGCTCCCGGACAACATGGTCAGGGCCGTAAAAAGGTTTCCGAATATGGCACACAGTTAAGGGAAAAGCAAAAAGCCCGCCGTATTTATGGTGTACTTGAAAAGCAATTCGAAACATATTTTGAGAAGGCTGAGCGTCAAGCTGGAATTACCGGCGAAAATCTTATGAAATTGCTCGAGAGACGCCTGGATAACGTAGTTTATCGTTTGGGGCTTGCTGCGTCAAGGGCAGAAGCACGCCAGCTCGTTTTGCACAATCATTTTACGTTAAACGCTCATAAGGCAAATATCCCGTCAATGCTTGTATCAGTTGGTGATATCATTCAAGTTAAGGAAAAAAGCAAGGAATCTCCAAAGTTTAAAGATATCAAAGAAAACCTTGCCCACAAAACTCCGCCTGCCTGGTTGGAAATCGATAGTGAACAGTTAACTGCCAAGGTAGTTGCCTTGCCGACGAAGGAACAACTTGATGTTCCTATTCAAGAACACCTGATTGTCGAGTTGTACTCAAGATAATTCAGGAGTGTTAGTAAAGTTAACTGCGTGAATGTTAGGTTCGAGTAGGAGGTTAGCCTATGATAGAGATTGAAAAGCCTAAAATAGAGTGTGTGGAGTTTGATGAGACAAATTCCTATGCAAGGTTTGTAATTGAGCCTCTCGAGAGAGGTTATGGAATTACGCTCGGAAACTCGCTGCGCCGGGTTTTATTATCTTCGCTTCCGGGCGCGGCTGTTACATCTGTTAAAATCGAGGGTGTATTGCACGAGTTCTCTACGATACCGGGTGTCGTTGAAGATGTTACCGACATAATTTTAAATCTTAAAACCCTAGCTTTAAAAATCTATTCGGATTCAGCTCAGATTATCCGTATTGATGCAAAAGGCCCGGGAGAGGTATTGGCGTCGGATATCGAAAAGAACAGTGAAGTGGAGATACTTAATCCGAATCTGCGCATTGCTACTCTGGATAACGACGCACAACTGGTTATGGAGATAGCTGTCGAAAGAGGCAGGGGTTATCGTCCCGCTGAAAAGAATAAAAAGGAAGATCATGTTATCGGCATAATTCCTATAGACTCAATATTTTCACCGGTACGTAAGGTAAACTATACAGTAACGGACACCCGCGTCGGACAGATAACTGACTATGACAAGCTGACGCTTGAGGTGTGGACGAATGGTTCAATAATTCCGGATGAAGCCATTAGTCTCTCTGCTAAGATTTTGCACGATCACCTGAAACTTTTCATCGGATTGACCGAAAAGATTGGTGACGTCGAGATTATGGTCGAGAAAGAAGAAGAGGAACGGGATAAAATTTTAGATATGAGTATTGAGGAACTTGATTTATCCGTACGGTCTTATAACTGCCTGAAACGGGCTGCTATCAATACCGTAGGTGAGTTAATCATGAAGACGGAAGAAGACATGATGAAGGTTAGAAACCTCGGCAGAAAGTCTCTCGAGGAGGTTGACGAAAAACTTGCCTCATTGGGACTTCGCTTAAGGGAGCCAGAGGAATAGGCGAGCATAAGGATATAGCTAAGGGGGTTTGAAGATGACCTACAGGAAACTCGGACGTAATACGGGACAACGTCGTGCTCTGCTACGGAGCATTACTACCTCTCTGATAAAATACGGCCGTATCGAGACAACGGAACAAAAAGCCAAAGAATTAAAAAGTATTGTCGAAAAAATGATTTCTCTTGGGAAACAAGGGGATTTACATGCCCGGCGCTTGGCAGAGTCTTATCTCATGGACGAAAGTGTAGTAAAAGACCTGTTTGATAATGTCAGCAAAAAATATGCTGACCGTCCAGGCGGATACACGCGCATGATTAGGGTGGGCAGCAGACGCGGCGATGCTGCCTCAATGGTAATTGTCGAATTAGTATAAGACCTGGTCAAAAATATTAAA
>DIVP01000144.1 GCA_002422465.1 Peptococcaceae bacterium UBA6129
GTTAACACACCGGAAGAGTTTGTCAAGACCGGCAAACGATTCTCGAGAAGAGCAGACCGTATTATTGTTCAGCAATATATCCCGAGTGATTACGATTGGCGAGTGATTGTTCTGGACGGCAAGATTTTGGCTGCTGTTAAATATGTATTTGCTGCGAATACCTGGCGCATAATGGACCGTTCCGAGGACGGGCAGTTGTCCAAGGTGATAGGTGTAAAATTAGAAGATGCGAATCCCGGCCTGATCAAGGTGGCTCTCGCTTCCACTAATTCGATCGGAAAGGGCTTATACGGGGTGGATATCAAAGAGGTTGACGGCAAGTATTATGTCATTGAGGTGAATGACAATCCGAATATCGATTCGGGCAATGAAGATCAGGCCAATCCCAATATCTATAAGAACATCGTGCATTATCTGGCAGGTGAGGAATTTGAGTAGGCTTGTCATCCGTAAAGCAGAAACGCATGATTTAGCAAGCATAGAAGATATAGAAAAGCAGGGCTTTATGCCCTGCGATGTTTTCTCCTCAAGAACCCTGCGCAGAATGATTGACAACCCGAACGGTTCAATAATTATGGATGTGTTCGAATATGGGCAGACGACAGTTGGCTATGCCGCGTTTCTGACGAGGAGCGGCAGCCTGACAGCGCGTCTTTATTCAGTTGTGATATTATCGCGTTTCAGCGGTCAGGGCTTGATTAAAGAGTACCTGCAAGCACGGTTGGCAGAGTTTGCGCAAAAAGGCTATCTGCGGCTTGTACTCGAGGTCAGAACGACAAATAAGGCTGCCATATCACTGTATAGCAGCCTGGGATTTAGTGTCGAAAGAAGATTAGAGGGGTATTATGCCGACGGTCAGGACGGTTACCGGATGGTGAAATATTTCCGTTGAATCTCCGCCAGCACCTGTTCGGCCCGATCAGAGACCTGCGGGATTGAATAGCCGATAAACAGCGGCGACGTGATAAAACGAGGTACGATTTTAGCAATGATTTTTTCATTGTGCAGGTAGAAGAAGAGATTATAGCTATTGCAGCTTTTGTTGAAGTGCCGCAAAACATAGTGTGCGGCGATTTGTATATAGTCGGCCAGAGGGTTGAGCTGGGTTATTTCCGGAAGTATGACATTGAACTCAAAAAAACCAATCCGCGGTTGCGTCGAGATGTTAAAAACCACGCCGTGCTTCTCGTGGATAGTGATTCCTTCAAAATGTTCCGGCTTTAAATTGGTTTGGTAATCCAGGTTTTTCAGGCCGATCAGTTGCATGTGAGGATGATGAATCGTTCCGCCGGAATAAGGACCATGGTTTTTAAAGAATAGGACGGAGGCATATTCCCCGCTGTTTTCCATCGCGAGCCATTTTTCTACCGCGAAGTGAAATAGTCTGTACAGGTGTTCTTTGGGGTAGGTGGAGATGTCTGCGCAGCAATCGTTGGTTTCGACAAGCACAGTCTGATAGGTATCATGCAAAACCGGATATTTATTTTCAACAAGAAGGATAGTGCCGTCTTCGTCTATGACATTTGCTAAACTAGCGCGGTCGCAAAAAGGACATTGATAGTTATGCTTAGAGTAGCTGGCAATTTTTTCTTTTCCAACGTTTGAATTAAAATAAAGCTGCAGATGAGACAGCATGATGTTATCACCCTCATTGTGTTTTTTCTACAGTTAATAATATCATTAACGCTCATAAAATCCATTGTAAAATTTGCGGATTATCTGAAATAGACAAAAAGACGAATAACATTTAATGACAGCTCACACTTTACAAGCCTGCAAGGAATATCTTGCCTGAAAAACCGAACGATAAGACACGGCAAAGCGGTGGATGTGTTATAAATACGAATTTTAGAAAAATTCATAAAAAGGTCTTGACTCTTAGAGCGAGTTGACTTAGAATTAAAGACACACAGGAGGAATAACGCAAGTTAGAAATCCTGTGGTACCCTGAAAATCAGTTGCCGGGTAAAAGAATTAAACCCTTATATTGTTTTACTTAAATATTCAAAGGACGACAGCCAAGTCACCAGATGGTGAATAACCAGCAGGTTATGAACCGGAAGTGATAAAAGATGTCGCTCAGGCTCGACCGAAATTCGTATGGAGATTCCATAAAAAGTAGGTAAGCCGGTGTATGTATAGTAAAACCAGATCTAAGCGGAGATTCGTTACTTAGAGCAACACTCTCCTAGACTTAGCCGAAAAGCTGGGTAAGCGACTTACGGAAACCTAGGCCCGTAATAGGCGCAGGGAGCAGGATAATCAGGGATGTAATAAAGGGGGCGTATTCCACTGGAGTGCCATCTTTATGAGAAGGGGTAAGCAGGTTCTGTAAAAAGAACTATTAACGCTTACCCTATTCTCATTTTTTTCTGATATATATACTTGCAATGGGCTGGCCGGCTATGTTAAACTGAATTAAATTTATCCCAAAGATTAGAAAAAGGAGAGTAGAGTTGAGATGAGAAAAGACGAGTTGACGAAGATTATTTTACCTGAGGAGAAGCTCCCCAAGTACTGGTACAACGTCCAGGCGGATATGCCTAATCCACTTGCGCCGGGTTTAAATCCGCAGACCAAGAAACCGCTGCAGCCACAGGATTTGGCTCAGATATTTCCGATGGAGCTGATTAAGCAAGAGGTCTCAACCGAAAGATTTATTGAAATCCCTGAGGAAATCAGGGAGCAGTACAAAAAATGGAGACCGTCTCCACTGATTCGCGCACACAATCTCGAAAAGGCCCTTGGAACACCGTGCCGGATTTATTACAAGTACGAAGGGGTTAGCCCGGTTGGCAGCCACAAGCTCAATACAGCAGTACCGCAAGCCTATTATAACAAGAAGGAAGGCATCAAAAGACTGGCGACTGAAACAGGGGCCGGTCAGTGGGGAACTGCACTGGCGCTTGCGTGTAAAATGTATGATTTGATCTGCACAGTCTACATGGTCAGGATTAGTTTTGAACAGAAACCATACAGGCGTTCTTTTATGGAAGCATATGGGGCAGAGTGTTTGGCTAGCCCCACTACAAATACGGCAGTTGGCAAGAAGGTTCTAGAGGAAAATCCCGATACTCTGGGTTCACTCGGTATTGCAATAAGTGAAGCTGTTGAGGATGCTGCAGCAAGAAGCGATACGAATTATGCGTTAGGCAGCGTCTTAAACCATGTTTGTCTGCATCAGTCGGTAATCGGTCAGGAAGTAAAACTGCAGATGGAAATGGTTGACGATTATCCCGATGTTGTTATCGGCTGCTGCGGCGGTGGAAGTAATTTCGCCGGGATTGCGTTCCCGTTCATTCCGGATAAACTTAAAGGCAGCAAGGTCAGACTATTAGGGGTTGAGCCATCGGCTTGTCCTTCGATGACAAAGGGCGTGTTCGCATACGATTACGGTGATGTTGCCGGTTTAACGCCCATGATGATGATGTACACCTTAGGGCATAGTTTCACACCGGCCGGCATTCATGCCGGCGGCTTAAGATACCACGGGGAATCACCGCTTGTCAGCCAGTTGTATCATGATAAGCTGCTTGAGGCCAAAGCCGTCAACCAGCGTGAGGTTTTTGAAGCGGCTATATTATTCGCACAGACAGAAGGGATACTCCCAGCTCCGGAGTCATCGCACGCAATCAGGGCTGCTATTGACGAAGCCCTCGAAGGCAAGCGCGATGGTGTAGCCCGCAGTATTGTCTTTAATCTCAGTGGGCACGGACACCTCGATCTGACCGCGTATGACAATTATCTTTCCGGTAAAATGGTAGACGCGCAGTTTTCGGAAGAGGATTTAAAGAAGAATCTGCTCAAGCTTCCGACTGTCTAAATAGTTGAGGAATGTATAAAATAGGGACACCAGGAGCATGCGCTCCGGTGTCCCTTTAAGATTAATCAAGAGATTAAGCAGGCGATTAGTTTCGTAATGGGTTTGTTTGTGATATATTATTACAGTACTTTATTAAGAAAGGGTAACCAATAATAATGAACATTACAAAAGCGGACATTGCCAAACAAGTTGAGATGAGGCGTACTTTTGCAATTATATCGCACCCTGATGCGGGCAAAACAACGTTGACCGAGAAGCTGCTGCTATTTGGCGGCGCCATCAGGCTTGCCGGTACGGTCAAGGGCAGAAAAGCCAAAAAATATGCTGTTTCCGACTGGATGGAGATAGAGAAGGAACGGGGTATATCTGTTACTTCGAGCGCGATGCAGTTTTCCTATCGTGAGCATCAGATCAATATCCTGGATACACCCGGTCACCAGGATTTCAGTGAAGATACGTACAGGACCCTGACTGCCGCGGACAGCGCCGTTATGCTCATAGATGGAGCAAAAGGGGTGGAGGCGCAGACTATCAAGCTTTTCCAGGTCTGCCGCTTAAGGGGTATCCCGATCTTCACGTTTGTTAACAAGATGGACCGCTATGGCAAAGAGCCGCTTGAACTGCTCCAGGAAATCGAGGATGTGCTTGGGATACGTTCGTGTCCGATGAATTGGCCGATAGGTATGGGCCCGGAATTTACCGGCATCTATGATAGGCATAAAGACAGAATCGAGTTGTTTCACGGTGAGAAAGAAAGCGAATATGTTGATTTTACCGGTGACGGATTAACTGACGACAGAATAAATAAAATGTTTCCAGCCGGGCTTTACGAAAAATTATGTGAAGATATAACGCTCTTGGATATTGCCGGAGACCCGTTTGATCGCGCCAAAGTCGACACCGGCAACCTGACGCCGGTATTCTTTGGCAGCGCCATCAGTAATTTCGGCGTGCAAACCTTTCTCGATGAGTTCTTAACGCTGGCGCCGGCACCCAGAGCGCAAAAGAGCAATATCGGATTAATCGATCCGGTTGAAACAGCCTTTTCAGGGTTTATCTTTAAAATACAGGCTAATATGAATCCGGCACATCGTGACCGCATTGCGTTTTTACGAGTCTGCTCCGGCAGGTATGAACGAGGGATGTCCGCAAATCACAGCAGGACAGGGAAAAGGATCAAGCTGCCGCAGCCTCAGCAGTTTCTGGCGCAGGATCGTAGTATTATTGAGGAGGCTTATCCCGGTGATATTGTCGGGCTGTTTGATACGGGGATATTTCGAATCGGCGATACGCTGTGTGAAGAGGATATTTTTCAGTATGAGAGACTGCCGCAATTTGCGCCGGAACACTTTGCCCGCGTAACAAATATGGATACAGGAAAATATAAGCAGTTTCAGAAGGGAATCACCCAGTTAGCTGAAGAGGGTACAGTGCAGGTTTACCGCACATGCCTTGACCGGACCGAGGATATTATCCTTGGCGTAGTCGGGCAATTGCAGTTTGAAGTATTTGAACACCGTATGAAGAATGAATATGGCGTAAAAATTCATTTGTATCACCTGCCTTACCGGATAGCCCGCTGGGTAAAAGGTTATGAAAAAGATGGATTGAGTAAGCTGCATAGTATCAAAAGCACGTGCGTCATTGATCAGCATGACCGTCCGGTCGTACTCTTTGAAAATGAATTTAATCTGCGCTGGCATGAGGATAAATTCCCTTCAGTGGATTTTATGATTATTCCAGAGGACTAGTTCGTGCTGATATGGTAGAATTATAGTAAGAGAACAAGAAGGGATGGGGATTTGGTGAAGATACAATTTTGCGGAGCTGCCGGTACGGTCACAGGATCATGTTTTTTAGTAACAACAGCTGAGAATAGATTTCTTGTGGATTGTGGAATGTTTCAAGGGTCAAAAGAACTTAAGGAAAGAAACTATACCGATTTCCTTTTTGATCCGAAAACAATAGACTTTCTTTTATTAACGCATGCACATATCGACCATAGCGGCATGATTCCCAAGCTCTACAAACACTTATTTAGCGGCAAGGTATATACGACTATGGCTACGAAAGCATTATGTGCTGTAGTGCTGCCTGATAGTGGGCATATTCAGGAAATGGAAATAGAAAGAAAGAACAGGAAGTCTCTGCGAAGCGGAATAAAACCACTTGAACCGATTTACACAGCCGATGATGCCAAAGCCTGCTTGGAATATATCGAAGGCTATGACTATAACAAGAAAATTGAGATCACTCCGAATATCTGTGTGCGTTTTCAAGATGCCGGTCATATCTTGGGCTCAGCCATTATCGAAATAGTTATAAAAGAAGGCGGCAAAGAGAAGAAAATAGTCTTTTCCGGAGATATCGGCAATATCAATCAGCCTATCGTTGATGATCCGACTATGATCGGCAGGGCTGATTACGTAGTAATGGAATCCACTTATGGAAACCGCTATCACCTCCAGGCGGAGAACAAGGTTGACTCACTTGTGAGCGTTGTCAAATCAACGATGAAGAAGGGCGGAAACCTGGTCATTCCATCGTTTGCGGTCGAGAGAACGCAGGACTTAATTTATGATCTGAAGATGTTGATGGATGAAGGCAAACTTCCGAAAATCGACATATATATCGATAGTCCGATGGCTGTTGAGGCCACGAAGGTCTTCATCGAAAATCCGCAGTTTTGCACTGATCCGGTTTTCTGTAAAATGACGGGCAGCATAGCAAAGAGCTTCTTCGAGGGAGAAAATATTCATTATGTTCTTACAGCAGAGGAATCCAAGGCTTTAAACGGGATCAAGGGATCAATCATAATATCGGCGAGCGGCATGGCTGACGCAGGGCGAATCAAGCATCATCTGAAACATAATTTGTGGCGCTCCGATTCGACTGTGCTGTTCGTTGGCTATCAGGCTCAGGGAACGCTTGGCCGCAGGATACTTGACGGTGAGAAAAAGGTGAAGATTCATGGAGAAGAGGTTGCTGTCAAGGCAGATATAGTAAGGATTGATGGGTTTTCTTCACATGCCGATCAGAAAGGGTTGCTGGCATGGCTAAAAGAATATAAGGAAAAACCGGCAAAGCTTTTCTTAGTGCACGGAGAAGAAGAAGCGCTCAGTACTTTACAAAGAGTGATTCACAGCGAGCTGGGCTGGCAGGCGGAAATTCCGGAGCATGGGGCTCAATGTGATCTGGAATTGGATGAACTAAAATGGACATCTGACATTGCGGTTAAGGAACAAAAAGTTACAAGTCCGGTGCTCACCGATTCGTTTAGAAGTATTAAAGAGAGAATTGAAAGTCTCGCCAGACTGCCGGGCAAGGATGTCCGGACACTGCAGCGTTTGCTCGCTCAAGTAAGCGAGCTTGAGAAAGAGATAAACAAAGCCGGATAAAAAAAGTCTGAAAGGTATAAAGTGGCAGAGAAAAAAAGTAGGTATTTCTTATAATATGTCGAATTTAGTTTTTTAAGACATATAAATCCCCGGGGAGTGTATTGCTTTGCTCAAAAACTACAAAATGATTGGACTTATCTGCATTGTTTGTCTGGCTGGTGTCTCGGCTTTTTATGCTAAAGCTGCGATTTCCCCTGAAACAGATCCCGAGGCAATCTATCAACAAACACTGCGCGACCCAGCGACACTGATCTCTGCTGCTGAGCAGTTATATCATATTGAAAGAGAACTATCGACAGACAGACGGCCGGTTAAAAAAGAAGCAGTCCAGGTAAAAGGAATTTATATGAGCGGCCGCGTTTTCCATTCACAGCTGCTCTTCAATAATCTTGTAAAAATAGTAGATGATACCGAAATAAATGCCTTAGTAATCGATGTCAAAGACGATGATGGATTCCTCATGGCGAATTTCGAGACGCCGCTTATCAAAGCAGTGAACGCCAGAGTCCATAAGGGACAGAATGTTGAAAACAACATGGATATTTTGTATGAAAAGAATATTTATCCGATTGCGCGCATAGTTGTGTTTAAAGATCCAACCCTGGCAGAGAGTAAACCGGAGCTTGCCATCAGAAAAAGTGATGGGAGCCTGTGGCGTGACCGCAAAGGCTTAGCTTGGGTTGACCCGCATAATCAACAGGTGTGGGAATATGCTGTTAGCGTGGCTAAAGAGGCTGCCCAATTGGGATTTCGCGAAATCCAGTTTGATTATGTCCGCTTCCCTACCGATGGTGATGTCAAATATGCCAATTACCCATTTGCAGATGGCCAGAGCAAAGAGGATGTCATCCTGAAATTTCTGACGTATGCTAAAAAGGAGCTGGAACCATTCAATGTTTTTGTGGCCGCTGACGTATTCGGTTTAACTACGTTAACCCTTGATGACATGGGCATGGGACAAAAGTATGAAAAGATAATTACGCAAGTTGATTATATCTGCCCGATGGTTTATCCGTCCCATTACGGGACCGGTAATTATGGATTTACTAATCCGAACGCTTATCCGTATGAGATTGTAAAAAATGCTCTTACCGACGGTTTGAAAAAGAACGGTACCGTACCCGTTATTATCAGACCCTGGCTGCAGGATTTCAATCTAGGCAGTCCGAGCTACGGCATTGCTGAGGTCAGAGCGCAGATAAAAGCTACCTATGATACCGGACTGAATGAATGGATACTCTGGAATGCCGGTAACAGGTATACAAAAGAGGCGTTGTTGAAGGAATAAAATAGTATTAATCTGTTTGAACTCAGGGGTTTTCGGTCATATCTCGGAAACCCCTGGTTTTAATTGGGGATAAACATAACATTCAGGATGTAAATATACGAGCCACTCTTTGTTCGTAGTATATTTAAGCATGGTTATTTCATCATTGCTTTTGATGGGCAGACCGCATTTTAGGCAAAACAAGTCTTTATTAGTGTGATAGATGAGAGACTCATAGGGAACTACAGACCATTTTTGCCAGCTTTTCCAGCCGGTTTTGCATAGCTTTGCACGATTTGGGAAATCTGCAAAGACCCATTTTAACAGGCGATGGAAGCCAAACGCATAGCGGGCATGTATAATAAAATTTCTCGGTAAGCCAAGATCAAATATATAATCGTTAAACGACTCTTCAACCTTATGCTGCAACGTTCCTTCGATTTTTGTGTTAGTCCAGTCATATTCTTCACATGTCAACCATTCCCGCAGGGTATCAAAGATATATCCCCTGCAAACACGAACAGGTTCCTTCTTTGTGACCCCAAGATCTGAAAAAGCGTTCTGTATAATTCTGATTACATAGGTTTGATAATATTTTTTTTGGAAATAGGGCGGCTGAAAGTACAAAAGTGGAATAAGACGAAAAAAATATTCGTCTGTTTCAACGCGCAATATTCCGATTCCCGTTCCGCCAATTAGGCTGCCGCTGCCGGCATCATCAATCTCTATAGTCATAAAGCACCTCGTGCTTTTTAGTATACCTTTTGGCGCTTTCTAAATTCAGGAAAAAATTGACGATATTTTGGTTTTCAAAGTATAATAGTGATGATATTCGGTTCGGAGTAAAAAACTATATCGTGTTAATATAATTATTATTAGTATGTTTGCAGCAATTATATCAACTGAGGGGGCATTTTGAGGGTGAAATACGAGCGTATGGATGGCTTGCTCTGGGCCAGATTAATAATAGCTTCAAGTAGTTATTTAGAAGTACGCAAAAGCATAGTTGATTCATTAAATGTTTTTCCGGTGCCCGATGGCGACACCGGTACAAATATGAGTCTGACGATGGCTTCAGCCACGAGAGCAGTTATGCAGAAAGAAGAGGCACATCTCGGGCTTGCAGCAAAAACTATTTCGTATGGGGCTTTAATGGGTGCGCGCGGTAATTCGGGAGTTATTCTGTCCCAGCTATTTGCCGGCTTTGCCAAATATACGGGAAACCTGGAAGATGTTGATGCAAAAGGGTTTGCAAAAGCGCTGGCAAATGCGGTGGAAACAGCATATCAAGCGGTTATGAATCCGGTTGAAGGCACTATCCTTACTGTCTCGAAGGAGGCTGCCGCAGCGGCCAAAAATGAGGCTGATAAGCCGGACAGCACGATAGATTCCGTGCTTGAAGCCGCCTATCAAAGTGCGATGGCCGCTCTGGAAAAAACACCGTCGATGCTGCCTGTTTTAAAACAAGCGGGAGTGGTTGATGCGGGGGGACAGGGGCTCGTCTATATCCTCGAAGGGATGCTCAAGGTATTGTGGGGAGAAGAATTTGAAATTGTCCCGGTTGAGCGTTTGGATGCGCAAACTAGTGAGATCGACCGAGATTTTTTTACTGATGGCGGTGTTCTGAAATATCAGTATTGTACAGAGTTTATTCTGAAGAAAAAGACGGATGATTTAAAGCTTGATGCGATACGTGCTTTTCTCTTGGATAAGGGCGATTGCATATTAGTTGTCGGCAGCGCTGAGGCCAGCAAGATACATGTTCATACCAACCGGCCGGGTCTCGTACTGGATTACTGTTCTGATATGGGTTCTCTTCACGAAATGCAGATACATAATATGAATGAGCAAAGCCAGGAAATGCAGATGAAAGCCAAGGCTACAAAGCATCTGGGTATTGTAAGCGTAGCGGTTGGCGCCGGCTTAATTGAAATATTTAAGAGCCTCGGGGTAGATACTGTTATTGTAGGTGGTCAGACGATGAACCCGAGTACACAGGATTTTCTCGAGGCTATTGACAGTATTTTGGCGGAGGAAATCCTACTCTTGCCAAATAACAAAAATATTATATTGGCAGCGCAACAGGCTGCCAATGTTTCAACCAAACCATGTATGGTTGTGGAAACAACTAGCATCCCGCAGGGGATTGCAGCCTTGATGGCTTTTAATCCGGAAAATGAGATGGCTTTTAATAAGCAAAAAATGGAGGAAGCTGGTCATCAAATAGTCACTATGGTAGTTACATATGCTGTCCGGGATTCGCAATTTGATGGGCATAATATTGAAAAAGGCCAAATCCTTGGCCTCGTTGACGGTAAACTCGTTGTTTTAGGCGAAAACGTCGCCGGGGTTGTCGAAGAATTGGCGGCAGGAAATATTAAGCCGGATTATGAGCTGGTAACGATATACTACGGTGAGGAAACAGGAGAAGACGAGGCGCGTGAGCTCGTGGAACGACTTGCTTCGAAGTATCCTGATATAGATTTTGAGCTGCATTTTGGGGGGCAACCGCTGTATTATTATTTACTGTCACTCGAATAAATGCCNNGGAAATAAGGAAGGGTGGTATCGGGTTGGGGAAAATCAACATAGTCACTGATAGTACTGCTGATTTGCCGGAATCCTTAATTAAAGAGTTGAATATTACTGTGGTACCGTTGAAGGTTTCGTTTGGGGATAAAGTCTATCGCGAGGGAATTGATATTTCTGCAAAAACTTTTTTTGAGAAGCTTGGGCAGTCAACTGAGTTGCCTAGAACGTCACAGCCTTCACCGGGTGAATTTCAGGAAATATATAGGGAACTGGCTTGTGACGGTTCCAGTATAATATCAATCCATCTGTCGAGTCATTTAAGCGGGACTTGTCAATCTGCTCAACTTGCTAAAAGCTCTTTGCCGCATCTGGATATTACGGTAGTTGACAGTAAACAGGTTTCGATGGGACTGGGCATGATTGTACTAGCGGCCGCCAGGGCTGCTAAAGACGGCAAGACAGAGATAGAGATACTTGCAAGCATAGAGAAAATAATCAGGAAAATGCAGACATATATAGTTGTTGATACACTGGAGTATCTGAAAAAGGGCGGACGTATCGGCAAAGCCTCTGCGCTCATGGGTACGGTGCTCAATATTAAACCGATTCTTACGATAGAAGACGGGATTATTACACCCTTTGAAAAAACCAGGGGCAAGGCGAAGGCTATTGAAAGAATCATCGAACTGGTTAAGGAGTTTTCAGATAAAAACGGATTAATACGGTCCGCTATCGTTCATGCGGATGCACTCGACGAAGCGGTTGATTTGCATGGGAAGCTGATTACCGGGATAAAATACTGCGAGCTGATCATCAGTGAGATAGGAGCAGTAGTTGGAACGCACGGCGGGCCTGGAACAATAGTTGTGTTTCTATATGAAGATTTAGCACAGGCTTAACTGTGCTTTTTCTTTTTTGGCGGTGAAATAATGGATCTCAAGATAAGCAATGTGCTGCTAAATATGGCGGCAGATATTCAAAAAGCAGCGGGCACAAATACGGCCACACAGCTCAAATATAGCGTGGGGCAGACTTTTGAAGCCCTCGTTATGTCTAAAGAGGGGGAGAACTTTATCCTGCAAGCCGGGAACAGAAGTTTTGCGGCGAGGGCTGAGTCACCGCTGCCGCTTGGTGAAATAGTTAAACTCCTTGTTCTTGAGGCCAATGAAGAGACGATGACTCTAAAACTAGTCAGCCCATTGACGCAAGACAGTGATCAGCTTGGCGAGAAAATAAAGCAGACAATCAGGAAATATGGTTTGACAGGGGAGAAAGAGATAATGCAGACAATGCTGGAATTATCACGGATACCCTGTGATGAAAACAGCGCTGTACGATATCTCCTAGATCCGAATTTGCTGCTCGCGCTGTTGATTCCGGAATACTCCCAGGCAGCGTACCAAAAGTTAGAAATATACGAATATAAAGGGCAGGCCGCCAATGGCAAAACCTCGGAAGTACGTTTCAAATTGGAACTCGATAAGCTTGGAAGAATCGAGATATTGCTGAGATCGATTGATAGCTCGATATATACACGTATATGGGCTGAATTGGCTGACACCCAAAGGCTGCTCGCGGATAACGAAAAAACACTGCTGGCGATATGTCCGCATACGGAAATTGTGCCAACCTCCGACGGCCCGTTATTTGCAAACGAGGTTCAGGAGAATATCGATTTTGTGATTTGAGGTGCAGATAGTGAAAAAGGCAAAGCAAGCGGCCGCACTGGAATATAATAGCGAAACGTTGGGTGCGCCAAGAATTGTCGCTGTCGGGGAAGGATTGATGGCTGAAAAAATCATCGCCTTGGCGCAAGAACATGATGTGCCGGTATATACGGATGTTGAGACTGTCGGTAAACTCGTCAGAATACCCATAGGCAGAGACATTCCTCGCGAACTGTATATGGCTGTAGCAAAAATTTTGGCTTTCATTTACAGCCTCGAACAGGAACAAAAAAATACTGGCCGTGTACGGAAAAGATAAATTAATATTGCTGTTTAGTATCATACTATGAGTAACATGTCCTATTTGGGGTGAGACGATGAAAAGAAGTATACTGGCTATCACAGGGACTGTTCTCATAATCCTCTTAGCTTGCGGATGCGGTAAAAGCCCGGAAAAAAAGCCGTCACCTGCTGATTCGGGAAACAAAACAAAAATTGCGCTAATAGCGGCTGATACGGCAAGTGAGAATTACCAAGTTTTCAAAGGCGCCGTTACAGATAAGGCCAAAAGTGATAAACTGGAGATCGTTTGGCTCGATGCACAGAAAAATGCTCTCAAACAAGAAGAAAATTTAAAAACAGCTGCAGAACAAAAAGCCAAGGTAATAATCATAGAACCTGTTGAGGCAGAAATGATAAAGGCCTCTTTAAAAGAGGCGAATAACAAAGGAATAAAAGTTATATGTCTTGGTTCGCTGCCGTCGGACATAGCCGTTGACGCTTTTGTTTCGAATGATTATGAACGCGCCGGTGAAATGCTGGGATATCAATTGCTTGACAGTATTAATACCGGGGAAAAAATAAATGATATCTTGATTCTCCGGGGCAGCAAAACGAATAAGACTGCTGATGATATATTAAGCGGCAATCTCAAGGTTCTCAACGGGAACAGCAAAATTGGGCAGATAAAGGTTGAAATTATTGAGAATTGGGATCCGGCAGCCGCATATACAAAAGTCAGAGAATACTTGGCCGGCGATAAGAAACCGCAGGCGATTCTTGCGCATTCTCCGGAATTAACCGTGGGTATGCTCAAAGCTGTAGCGGAGGAGAAACCTGAGACTCCGATCCTGACGTTTGGTATAGGAACATCAAATGAAGCCATAGAAGCGCTTAAAACGGGTCTGCATAGGGCTGAAGTTGATCTGATGCCGGAGATGCTAGCACAGATAGCATTGCAGGCAGCAAAGGATTTAAGCGAGGATAAACCGTGGTCCTATGAACAACAGTTAATCAACGGCAGTCATAATGTCCCGGCACGATTTAGTCCGCTTCGCTCCATTACGAAAGAAAACGTTGACTTATTAAAAGAACGGCAAAAAAAGTTAAAAGCAGCGCAAACCAATCAGCAAGGGAGTTCTGGCGGAGATACGGCGCAAGGCACAAGTGGCGGGAGCGAAAGTCAGGATAATAAACAGGACGAGAAAAAAACCGTCGTCAAAATTAAGACTAAGGATGGGCAGGAGTTCAATATGACAATCAAAGGAGAGATAGTCAGCGTTGAGATGACCGGTGAAGAGGCAGGCGGCGGCAGCCAAGGACAGTAAAATATTGCTTTAAGCCGAAAAACTAAAGGGCCGTCTGAAAAAGATGCCCTTTATATTTAGGTTGAAACAGGTTCTTAATTCATGCGGGATTTGCGCAGATTTATATCGGTTGAAATGTCATAATATTTTTATATATCATGTTTGGTGATATATTAATTATAATTAATCTAGCTTAATTAGTTTTGAGCAATTATCAAGCCAAAAGAAGAGGAAGACATGAGAAAAAACATCTGGTCCTGGGTATTACTAGTAGCAGGCGGGCATTTCTGGGTAGATTTTTATGCCAATATGCTGCCGCCGCTCTTGCCCTTTATTGCTTTGATGTGGGGATTAAACAACGCACAGCTTGCTTTGCTTGTCTCGTTGCAATCTATGACCTCACATTTTTTACAGCCGATTTTTGGTTATTTTATGGATAAAAGCCCTTTGAAATGGTCCTTGGGGCTTGGCATCATAGTGCTGGCCATACCCATGAGTTTAGTGGGTATGGCGGGAAGTTACCTGTCCTTCCTGGTCATGGTGGTTCTTGCCGGGATTGGAACCGCAATGTTCCATCCGCTTGGTGCGTCGCGCGTTGTTTATGGGATTGAACACGATAGAGCGCTGAAAATGTCAATTTTCAGCTGCTTTGGGAGTATTGGCTATGCCCTTGCTCCGGTTATTACTGCTTATATCGTTTCAATGTATGGCCTCGGTGCGTTAGTATATGCTCTTATCCCGGCTGTGGTCTGGGTCGTGCTGATTCGTTTTCTCGAAACGCGAAATGTGCGCGAATACCAGGTCAAGCCCGCAGGCAAATGGGAAAAAATACCTTTGGAGACTATTAAACCGCTCTTAACGCTCTGCAGCATTGTTGCCTTGAGGACTTGGGTGACAAGCGCCGTAACCATTTTTATTCCGCTATGGCTGGTCTCGCAGGGATTAAGTGAAAAAAGCGCCGGTTTGAATCTGACCTTATTTTTGGCCGCAGGTACCATTGGTGGGCTTGTTTGCGGTTACATTTATCCGAAGACAGGTACGAAGAAGATGCTTGTTACGTCCTTCATTTTGACAATTGTGCTGTTGCCGCTTTACTTTTATGTAGGCGATACCTTGAGGATAGGGGTCTTAATAATTCTGGGCTTTGTAATAATAGGTACGGCGCCGGTGACAATAGTAATCGGCCAGGAGATCTTGCCGCGGCGTGCNNCGTGCCGGTTTGGCTTCCGGAGTGACGATGGGACTTGCGTTTGGGCTTGGCGGCCTCGGAATAATGCTGACAGGATTTTTGGCTGACAAATGGGGAACTGTTTCGGCGCTGCTTTTGACCATGATTGTAGTAGTACCTGCAATTATCCTGACTATAGGTCTGGATAAAATGAGCGCTGCCGGTGTAGAAGAAAGGGAGGAGCCGGAATGATAGACAACAGGCTAAAGATATTGCCATATAATAAGTATGGCGCTTTGGGCGTTGACCTAGCTGTTTATAGCGAAGAAGCAACTGTCGGTGATTATTGCCGTGCGATTGAGGATTATATCTTATGTGGCAGTTATGAAAGAAAGAGAGCTCAACCTGGGACATGCGAGGGCTGTGATATCTGCTGCCACGAAAGGATTCCGCTGACAAGCATTGATGTTCTGGGACTAAAGGAGCAGGTTGCTTCATCACTTGGTTTGGTCTTGGATCTCGCGGATATTTTCCAACGGTTTACTTACATTGCCGTCTCCGGCAGGGTTGTTGATATTTCTTTAAGCAGACAACAGGATGAAAGCTGTATCTTTTTAAATAACGAAACCAAGAAGTGTCTTCAATATGAGAAGAGACCGTTCGTCTGCCGGACTTATCTTTGTACGAACTCTTCGGGGAGATTAGCCGGATTGAGGGACAGTATAGTCAACAGCGGCGAAGACGAGCTCGTGCGGATGTGGCTTTTAACTGCAAAAGATAATGGTTATATCATGCATGAAGCGAGTGAGCCTGCCGTCAGTACTGCTGATTGGCCCGAAAACGTCTGGACCGGCAAACGGAGCTTTGCTGAGGTAGTTATAAAGGAAATTGTTTCGCCGTCATTGTGGGCAGATTTATTCGAAATTGACCCCATCTGAATGAGGTTTCACTTTTTATGAAACAGGTGAGCAAAATGTTCAATATTGTACTGGTTGAGCCTGAAATCCCTGCCAACACAGGAAATATTGCAAGAACCTGCGCAGTGACCGGGTGCAGCCTGCACCTTGTTAAACCGATAGGCTTCTCCATAGACGACAAACACTTGAAGAGGGCTGGCCTGGATTACTGGCACTTGCTGGACATTCATATTCATGAGAATCTCGGGGAATTTTTAGAGAAAACTGAGCCAAGTTTGCTCTATCTGGCCACTACGAAAGGTGCGAGTTGTTACACAGATATCAGATATCCTCAAGGTGCATACCTGTTATTTGGGAAAGAAACGAAAGGACTGCCGGAAAAGCTGTTAAAATCCAGTCCCGGCCGGTGTTTTCGCATTCCAATGCGTGAAAATGCAAGCGCCCGTTCGTTAAACTTAAGCAATTCTGTCGCGATCATGGTATATGAGGCTTTTCGCCAGCATGGCTTTGAGGGAATAAAATAAAAAACCCCTGAAATACAGGAGTTCAAGCAGGCATGACGAATACAGTTGTTAAATTGTGTTTGGTACGCCCGGTGGGAATCGAACCCACGCACCTGGCTCCGGAGGCCAGCGCTCTATCCACTGAGCTACGGGCGCAAAGTATAGTGCCGTGGTTTAAGCAGCACTAATAAGTGTAAACTATTGGGCGGGAATTGTCAAAGGCAATATGCCCCTATCAATCCCTATCAATCACCTCACAGTCATATACTGGCATATATATTACTTCAGTTCAAGGAAAAAGGAGATAAGTATAGGCTGTTTATAGTTTGTCTGATAAAATTAGTATTTGGAAACAAATCGATAGGAGGGCTAAACATTGAATAACGAGTCAATTATCCGGGATATTGCCTTAGCGCCGAAAGGACGCGAAAAATTAAGCTGGGTCGCTAACTATATGCCGGTGCTTAATACGATAAAAAAAGATTTTATCGAGAAAAGACCTTTTGAGGGTAAAAAAATAGCCATTTGCCTGCACCTCGAGGCCAAGACAGGCTATCTTGCCCAGACGCTGCAAGCAGGAGGGGCAGATGTCACCGTTACCGCATCTAATCCGCTCTCAACACAGGATGATGTAGTTGCTGCTCTGGTTGAAAGCGGTGTAAGGGCTTTTGCGTGGCACGGCGCCACGGATGAGGAATATCATCAACATCATCACTTGACGCTTGGTGTAGAACCAAATCTCATCATCGATGATGGCGGTGATCTCATAGCGTTGATACATCAAAGCTACCGGGACATGATTCCTGATATTACCGGCGGCTGCGAAGAAACTACAACCGGTCTGTTGCGTTTGCGCGCGATGGAGAAGAGCGGCGCGCTGAAGATTCCGGTAATCTCGGTCAATGACGCCCTTATGAAATACCTGTTTGATAATCGCTACGGCACCGGGCAATCGGTTTGGGAAGGAATAATGCATACTACCAACCTGGTTGTGGCAGGGAAAAATGTCGTCGTGGCGGGGTATGGCTGGTGTGGAAAAGGGGTTGCGCTGCGTGCCAAAGGATTAGGTGCGCGGGTCATTGTTACGGAAATAGACCCGATCAAGGCTAATGAAGCGCTGCTCGACGGATTTGAGGTCATGCCGATGCTTAAAGCGGCTGAGTTGGGCGATTTTTTTGTCACTGTCACTGGAAATAAAGAGGTCATTCAAAAAGAGCATTATGAGGTCATGCGTGATGGCGCGGTTTTATCGAATGCCGGACATTTTGATGTGGAAATCAGCAAGCCTGATTTATATGAAGCCGCTGTTTCGGTCCGGACTATCAAGCCGAATATTGAAGAGTTTGTCTTAAAGGACGGGCGGAAAATATTTCTGCTCGCCGAGGGCAGGCTGGTTAATCTAGCATCAGGCAACGGTCATCCGGTCGAAATCATGGATTTATCCTTTGCTATTCAAGCCCTTTCACTGCAGTATCTGCACAAAAACCGTCAGGTTCTGCAGCCTGGCGTAATCCCGGTACCCCAGGATATAGACAGGGGCGTAGCCATGATGCGCTTAAAGTCTTTAGGCAGGAAAATCGATGTTTTAACAGCCGGGCAAAAATCATATCTGGAAAAATGGGAATCGTAAGCGAGGAGCGATAATGGATTTAAACTGGGTATTTCTTGACCTCGAGACAACCGGTTTCGACGCCAAAATTGATAAAATTATTGAGATCGCCGCAGTTAGTGTTACTTGTGAAGGCAGCAAAGAGACCTTCAACAGCGTCGTTGACCCCGGAATTCCTATTCCTGTTCATATCACGAGATTGACGGGTATCGACGATAACACCGTCAAAGGGGCTTTGTCCTTTCAGGAATTGAGAAGTTCCTTGCTAAGATTCATTGGCGATAAAATTATCGTTGCTCATAATGCCGGCTTTGACATCTCTTTTTTAGAGGGGGCTTTAGGACATAGCCTGCCTAACACTTGTCTGGATACTGTTGAATTTGCCAGATTAGTTTATGTTAATTTGACCTCCTATAGCCTGCGTCATCTGGCTAGGGAGTTTGCGATCGACTCTTGTCCGTCGCACCGGGCTTTAGCTGATGTTTTGGCGCTTGAAGGTCTTTTTAATGTGCTGACCGAAAAAGTGCGCTCACTTCCTGTGCTTGTGATCCAGCAGATTCACGATATTATCAAGCAGTCCAATCATGGACTGGCTATTTTATTTGAGGAAATACTCAAAGAAAAAATTCGGCAGTACGATTTTACTCAGGATTTAAGAAACGCAAAAAAAGCAAGGCCCGCTGAGGAGAGCTTTTGCCAAGACAAACCGGCGGAAATGCAATGGGACATAGCACTGCTCGAGAAGATGTTCCTGCCAGGCGGCTGTGTTGCGAATGGCCTGCAAACGTATCAAAAAAGATCCGAACAGATCAAAATGGCCAAGGCGGTTGCCAAGGCTATGAGCGGGAAGCGGCATTTGCTGGTTGAGGCGGGAACCGGGGTAGGAAAATCCATGGCTTATCTAGTCCCGGCTATTATCTGGGCTGTTACCCAGCATGAGAAGGTGGTTGTCGCTACGCATACGATCGCTTTGCAGGAGCAGCTTTTCCACAGTGAAATCCAGCTCCTGAGAAAGAATCTGAACGTTTCATTCAAAGCAACTGTCCTAAAGGGAAGAAACAACTACCTTTGTCTGGAAAAGTACGAGTCAGCCAAAGAACACGCCGCTGCAATGAATTGGACGGAGAAACTGCTTATGGCCAGGATAGCCGTATGGCTGGCTTTGGATGGCTCGGGAGACAAGGATTCCCTCAATCTGCGCGAAAGGGAAGCAGAGCTTTACTCGCAGCTTTCTTCGACGGTAGAGAGTTGTTGGGGTGCGCAGTGCCAGTATTATGACGAATGTTTTTATCAGAAAGCCAAACAAAAAGCACAGGAAGCAGATCTCATTATTGTCAATCATTCGCTGCTTTTGGCTGACTTGAAATTAGGCGGGGCTGTGCTGCCCAAATACCAGTTTTTGATTATTGATGAAGCCCATCATTTAGAAGACGAGGGAGCCAAGCATTTTAGCGAAACCTTTTCATTAAGGGAATTCCAATTGAAGCTGTCGCAGGTGCAAAAAAGAAGCGATATCTTCAAAAAATCAGGGCTTCTTAATTTCTGGAAACAATACTTGCTTGCAAATGACAAAAGCAATCCCTCAACACGGGAAATGCTCGAGAAAATCCGTGAGGCCGAAGCCTGTCTCACAAGTGTAAAGAACACCTGCAATGAAATATCCTCCTACCTGGCGAGAAACCCAACCATTGAAACAGCCCGTATACATGAGAAAACGTGGCAGCAATCCTGGTGGCGGGATACTAGCCTTCTTTTTGATAATCTTTTGCTCCAGACCTCTGATTTCTTATCATTGCTGGACAAGCTTCACGACTATCTGATGAATGATAACGACTGTGAGGATAGTGATCCAGGTCTTAAGGAGCTTAGAGTATTCATCAGTAAAATCAAGATGGATTATGAATTAGTAAAAAAATTCTTTACACAAGAGAGAGTGGAAAATGAGGTCTTCTGGCTGGAAAGGGAAAACTACAATAATGATTTGCGGCTGCATATCACACCATTAATGATTGCAAATATCTTTCATGATTATTTGTTTTCTTCAAAAGAATCAATTGTCTTAACATCAGCCACCCTTAGTGTTGAGGAGAATTTTAGCTTCTTAATTGAGCAGCTCGGCATACCGGAAGAGCTGGTCGATACGGCGAGGATTCCTTCACCTTTTTTCTACGATGAACAGTCGCTTCTGTTAATTGACAATAGCCTGCCGGACCCTGTCAGAACGAGTGAAGAGGGTTTCGGAATGGCAGTTGCGGAAGCGCTTACGGTACTTTTAAAAGTGATGAACGGCAACACGCTGGTTTTATTTACTTCACATAAACTAATGCGGTATGTCTTCGATTTGCTTTGTGAAACGTTGAGGCAGGCCGGGCTGGAATTATTTGCCGATGGAATAAATGGGCGCAGGAACACGTTGATAGGTGAGCTTAAGAACAATTCCAACGCCATCGTGTTTGGCGCAGGAACGTATTGGGAGGGGATAGACCTGCCGGGGCAGTCGCTGACGTCGCTCGTTATTGTTAAGCTGCCGTTCCTACCCCCGAATATGCCTTTAATTGAGGCAAAGACTGAAGAACTGGTCAAAAACGGCAAGAACGGATTCTTCCATTTAAGTTTGCCGCAAGCTGTCTTAAAATTCCGCCAGGGCTATGGGAGGCTTATCAGAACGATGGATGACTGCGGTATTGTTGTGGTTATGGACAATCGCCTGATTGCGAAAAGGTATGGTAAAAGCTTTCTTCATTCTTTGCCCGATCAGCACTATTTTGCCGGAGATACCAGGAAAATTGCCGATAAAATTGAAGATTGGTTTAAACTCATGAAAATAAATGAAAATAAAAGCAAAAATTGAATCCTGAGGTTACGATATGACCTTGTTACGTGCAATGAAAAGATGTTACAATTAATGGGAGCTTTTTAACGCGAGAAAGGGGAACGATATGAACAGGGAGAATTGGCCGATAGTACCGGATGCTATGCTATTCGCTATTATTACTTTTGTTATTGCACTGTTTTTATATATAGCCTGGGGAGTAATTGCAGCTGTTATACCGGCATTATTCTTATTGTTTACGTTATACTTTTTTCGTAATCCCCAGCGGAATCATGAGGCTGACGCCCTCAGTGTCATTTCTCCTGCCGACGGAGTAATACTGAATATCGAAGAGGTTGAAGAAACAAGGTTTTTAAAAACGCCCTCATTGAAAATAAGTATATTTTTGAGTGTATTCAACGTCCATGTTAACAGGACGCCGATTGAAGGTACTGTCGAATTCATACATTATCAACCCGGGAAGTTTTTCCCGGCTTATAAAGGGCATGCGTCACATTTGAATGAAAGAAACTATATGGGACTCAGAAGCACAAATTATCCGGGCATCGCAGTGCTAGTCGTACAAATAACCGGTTTTGTCGCCAGAAGGATTGTCTGCTGGGTAAAAGAAGGAGACAAACTAGACCGCGGGCAGCGCTTTGGTTTGATAAAATTTGGCTCCTGCACAGAGATTTATTTACCGAAAGGTTCTGTTTCGGCCGTTAAAAAAGGTGACAAGGTAAAAGGTGGCCAGACAATTATTGGGAGGTTACCACATGAATAAGAAACTGATTCCCAATATTATTACGCTATCAAATCTGATTTTTGGGATCACGTCCTTATGGTACACGATGGAGGGCATGTATAAAGAAGCTGCGATTGCAATTCTGTTAGCTATGGTCCTGGATGGCTTGGATGGACGCTTAGCCAGATATTTACAGGTATCCTCAGATTTCGGGAAGGAACTGGATTCGCTTGCCGATCTCGTATCTTTTGGTGTAGCCCCAGCCTTGCTGGCATATGGCAGCCTGCTATATGCCTATGGCTTTCTCGGCCTGACTGTCTCAATAATTTTCGCGTTGTGCGGAGCTATCAGGTTAGCGCGGTTTAATGTCTTAAATATCAAAACTCACTTCGTAGGCATCCCGATTACGTTTGCCGGTCCGTTGCTGGTTATTTTCATTTTGCTCTCGAACAGGCTGCCGTTGGTGTTTTATCCTTTTGCCTCAATAGTTTTGTCGTACTTGATGGTCAGTAATTTTAAGATACCAAAGTATTAACAAAGAACCTAATTTTAGAAGGCATTTCCCGAACATATCATACCCTGGCTTGTCCGGCATATATATAATACGGACAGGAGGGAGGATATGTTTTTTTTGTCGATGCTGGCTTTTGCTGCCGGGTATTTACTTAATGAGGAGAGTTCGCTCACGAGAATATGCAAAAAGAGGGCGTTGCTGCCAATTGGTTGGTTTGTTCTCAAAGAGCCAAGCAGTCTTTGGATATTGAGCCTTTCTGGAGTGCTGGCCTTTTTGAAAGGATATGCCTGGGCGATTTTGTTACTGAATCTAAAGACAGATTACGGGTTTATTCTTGGCGGGGTATATCTTGCCGGCAATATTACTGCGGCAAAACAAGCCAAGGGCTTATTATTCACTCCGGTGCTCGGTGCACTGGGGTTTGCTTTAGCAATGCATGAGCCGGTATTTCAAGCCACATTTACTTCTTGTGTTGTGGGCTGGCTGGTTAAACGGGATATTAGCCAAGTCCTGGTTTTATCGCGGGTGGTTTTTTGCGTATCTTTTATAATCTTTGCCGGCTTTTCCGAATTCCTTTTCTGGACTGTTTTTGTCATAATTGCCTGTTTAATTTGCAACGAAGAGTCACCTTTTCATACCCGTTTAATAAAATATTTCGATAGAATTATGAGATGGAGGGTGACAATATGAAGGATATCAAGGCGGTTTATTTTATTCCACTACCCTTATTTTTACGTGATTTGCTTAGAAAGGTTATCAAATGATACTTGCAGCAGGATAAAATAAGCAGGGAGCGCTTCGGCACTCCCTGCTTATTTTATTTTTGCGAAAGGCCAATTCCGATAATTCCGCCCACGATTCCTGTAGCCAGGGATAAGACAAATCTTTTTAGCATATGCAGAAAGCTAAACGGTTCAAGTCCCCATATCAAACTGATAATAAAAAGCAGAGCCCAATAAAGCAATGTGACGGCAAGACCGTGTATTAAGCCCATGCCTCCTGCTGCACGGGCGCCAATGACAGCGCCGAGAAACATACTGACTACGAAAATAAAGGCTGAAAAACCGGAAAGCAGGGTTTCTGATAAGGATGTAAACTGCAAGAGCAGACTCGCGAGTATACTGAGGAATATCGTAATAATCAGCGACCAGATAAAGCCTTTAACTATGCAGTTGATTTGTAAACCTTCTGTTTTTACAGAATTCTGAGACGGCATTACCTAATTTCACCTCCCACTTGTATTTCACTGACAAAGCCTTGCCACAAACAGCCTGAAGTAGGTTTTTATTACCATATCCTTATGCAGAGGATAATGAATTATGTTCTAAATAAAATGGAAGGAAATGGTAAACATTTGTGGAATATATTAGTATTCTTGTATTGAGGTGATGACAATGTCATTTTTGACGAAAAGTATAGAAACAAAATGGTGTAGAAGCATGTCAACTCTGCAAAGGCTTATGAATAATAATCAAAATGCTTTGCAATATCTGAATATCCTCATAGAAAAAAACCTCGCGGCCGCTAAAGATTGGCATACTCTCGGCTGTATTTACGAAGATATGAGGGTATGGGATAAAGCGGCCCATGCATTTTCCCAGGCGGTTGAAAAGAGCGCAAGGAAATCACAGTACGTCTTTCATTTAGGCAGGGTTGAGGAAAAAGTAGGGAATATGCAGAACGCGGAAAATATGTATAATGAAGCCTTACTGCAAAACAAAAGTCTGATCGATGCTGTTGCAGCCAAAGGACAACTCCTCTATCAAAAGGGCGCTTATCGTGAGGCTGTTGCCTGTTTTGAAAAGTGTCTGAAGCACAGGAAAAGGGATGCTGTTCTCCAAAATAATCTGGGTATGTGTCATTTGAATCTTAACGAGTTTAAAGAAGCGCTATGCTATTTTAAAGCAGCTGCAGAATTACAGCCAAAAGATCAAGAGATTGTTTTTAATCTTGCGACGGTTAATATTAAATTGGGTGAATACCGGTTAGCAATAGATCTGTTGAATAGTATAAAGAATCAAAGCGATATTTCAGTTGTGATGGCATTGGGCTATTGTCACGGGCTCATAGAGGAGTACAAGGAGAGTATCGGCTGTTATTACAAGGCTTTAACACTTTCGGGTGATAACAGGGAAATATTAATCAATATTGCTGCCGTACATGCCAAATCCGGCGATTGCAAACGAGCCCTCAACATACTCCACAAACTCTTATCCGTGAACCCCCTTGACGTTGAACTATTAAATAATACTGCCTGGATTTATGAGAGACAAAATGACTTCAGCGGCGCCGAAAGGCTTTATTACAGGGGATTGGCCAGCTCTACCGGCAGCCCTTATTTGGCCTATAATTTGATATGTTGTTTGCAAAGGCAACGCAAATATTTGGAAGCCCTTGACCTTGTCAAATATTTAAAGAGAGCGCCGGACTGGCAAAGCCTGTCTTGGTCGGTAAAGGCCCAAATATATGAACAGCTTGGAGCCAATAACCTATCAGCCGATTGTTATAATAAGGCGCTTGGTTTAGAATAAGAGAGGATTGTGATACAATAGGAGAAAAATAATAAGCGAGAGGTCATAATATGGATATCGAAAAAATAAGCAACGCTGTGCGGGAAATACTTGAAGCGATAGGAGAAAACCCGGACCGGGAAGGATTGAGGGATACCCCGTTGAGAGTGGCTAGAATGTGCGAGGAGGTATTCTCCGGTCTGAATAAAGAACCTGATGAGCATCTTTCCGTCTGCTTCACGGAGCAAGTTGATGAAATGGTTTTAGTTAAGGATATTCCTTTGTACTCTTTTTGTGAGCACCATTTGCTGCCCTTTTACGGAAAAGCACATGTTGCTTATATCCCACGGCACGGAAAAGTAACCGGTCTGTCAAAACTAGCCCGCGTCGTTGAAACCTATGCGCGCAGACCTCAATTACAGGAGCGGCTGACATCACAGGTCGCCGACTGTCTTGTCCGTATGCTCAATCCGCTCGGGGTTATTGTTGTCATTGAGGCTGAGCATATGTGTATGACTATCCGCGGAGTAAACAAACCGGGGAGCAAAACAATCACCTCTGCAGTCAGGGGTATTTGCCGTACACAAGAGGCAACCAGAGCCGAAGCGCTCGCGTTAATACATAGAAATTAGCTGACTTTGGAGTTATGCTCGGTCTTAAAAAGGATAAAGAAACAGACAAACTAAGTATCAATATTTATGAATTTTAATGAACAGAAAAACCGGGAGGATATATGCGTATATTGTTAACAAATGATGATGGCATTATGGCGCCAGGAATTCAGAAATTAGCCGAGAAGATCGCCCGGATAGCAGAAGTGGTGATGGTTGCTCCGCATGAAGAAAGAAGCGCTACCGGGCATGGCATAACTATTTGGGACCCTATTCGCTTAAAGGAAATGACTTTTCCGGGGGTCTTGAAGGCTTACTCCATTTCCGGTACTCCGGCTGATTGTGTCAAACTGGCCGTACAGGAACTCGTCAAGGAGAAATTTGATTTAGTGATCTCCGGGATCAATAACGGGCCTAATCTTGGTACAGATGTGCTTTATTCAGGTACAGTATCGGCAGCGATCGAAGGAGCAGTCTTGGGTATTCCGTCCATAGCCGTATCAGTTGCGTCCGATGATTATACGGAATATGATACTGCCGCAGAAATAGCGCTTTTGGTAACGGAACGTATTTTTAAAAACCGCAGCAGTTTACCGCCGGATACTCTCTTAAATGTTAACGTACCTGCCGTAGAAAAAGGACACATCATAGGATTTAGAATAACAAGACTCGGTGTACGGGAATACGAGAATGTTTTTGACAGGCGTATTGATCCGCGCGGCAATGTCTATTACTGGTTAAAAGGGAGTGTCAAACCACACAGCCATGGGGAATCGGAGATCGATATTGTTGCCGTGGAAAACAATTATGTTTCGATAACACCGCTGCATTTTGATCTGACGGACCATCGTATCGTAAAACAAATCTGGGATAGTGGTTTTGAAGACATGAAAATATAAAAACTGTCACCGCCGGTTACTATAACCGGCTATTTTTTTCATTATTTGCTCTAAAACAACATGGATATATTTATCCCCGGTTATGAACATTAAGGCACAATAGATAAGAGTATAGGCACTAATCAGGAGAACTAACAACAGGATATTATTTTGCACTATTGTAGTTGTAGTTTGCAGGAGTGCAAGCAAGACAAAGGAAGAAAGAGACAGCCGCAAATAAAACTGAGGTTCGAGCCTATAGTGGGTGATTCGCCGGATGACAATGAGGTTTAACAAAGCCAGTAAGACAAAGCTCGTGACATAGCTTAAAGCAATTCCTCTAAGACTATAAACAGCGTGTGACCCAAGGAGATATATACCGGACAGACGCAATACTCCGGCAATCAGGCTGTTTGCAAAGATGGTTTTTACGCAGCCGGCTCCCTGGAGAATGCCCGTGGTCGTTTGTGATAAATAGAGAAAGATA
>DIVP01000093.1 GCA_002422465.1 Peptococcaceae bacterium UBA6129
GCTGTCAAGGCCCGGTTCTATAGGGGTCGGCAGTTCCGGGAACAGTTCATTGACCCGGACAGAAACAATACCCGGCAGATCAACAGCACGATCCTTCAGTAATTGCGGATCCATATTATATTCCGATCTGCGTGGATCCGCTGGTTTTAAAGTTGCTGGACACATAACTACTTCTCACCGCCTTCCGGAAAATATTCCTTGATCAGCCTGAGGTCTTCTTCGAGAAAATACTCCGGATATTTTTCCCGGATACTTTCGGGAATGTTCCAGATGGAAACGTCCATACCATACCACTGGTTGCCCGGCGCTTTCGTAAGCTCAATCCCGGCCGCCCGGAGCAGGCGGATGATTCCGCTGATACAGAGAACGCCGCAGCCAGTCCGGGCTCCGGTCAAACGCGAAATATCCTCGGGCGAACGTGCTCCCTGCAAAATCGCGGCTGCGATTTCTTTGGCCTGAACCAAATGACAGAAGCAGACCATTTGTTCCGGATACATATGGGCTTTGCGGCAGATTTCCTTTATTTCTTCTGTCACTTCCACGTTCATTATCCCAACCTTAACCGACTGTTCCCTTTTCATAACCCGTATAGCCTTTTGCGAACACTGTGCAACACAAAACCCGCAGCCGCTGCAAATTTTCTCATCAACCTCATAATACCGGGCTGATCCTTCGGCCTTAGATATCGCCGTAACAGGACAAACCTTCGTGCATAAAGCGCAGCCGATGCATTTTTCCTTATCAATCACTACTATTTTGGAAACTGTTTTCACCCTGGTCACTCCTTTCAGTTTAGATTTCCAGCTACAGCTTTTTGTCATACATTTTGCTGATTTATTTCATTTTCTGATTTCTCTGATGGCACTGACAATCTCCGCCGCCAATATGCTTATTTGTTATCATAAGCATCAAATAGAACCCTATAAGCTGCTTCCTTGTGCCGTTTCAGCAAATTCACAGACTTGACGGTATCATGTTCCTGAATCGCATTTATCCATTCCTTGTGTTCCTGCACAGAAATATCCGCTCTGTTCGGATCCAGAAAAAAAACGCTCTTGGATATTTCGGACTTCTCCCATAATGACGATATCTGCTTATACAGGACTTTATTGGGCGCAGCCTTGTATATTGTCATATGGAAAAGTTTATTGAGCACGGAGTATCTTTTACTGTCTTTGGCCTTGGCAATAATCTCCATCTCCTTTAATATATCCTGCAGTATATGGATTGTCGGTTCATCTATCAGAGGTGTTGCCAACCGGGTGGCATAATTTTCCAACTCTGTCCTGACATCAATTATTTCCTTCAACTCCTCCATATTAAAGGATATTACCCTTGTTCCGACATGAGTCAGATTTTCGACAAATCCATCTTGTTGCAGTCTTTTCATGGCTTCCCGGACAGGCATTGCGCTGATATTATACTTTTTTGCTATATCGGCTATAACCAGTCTTTCATTGGGTTTGAGGTTCCCTTCAATAATTTCATCCTTGAGCAGCCTATATACGATGTCATTCTTCGTCTCGTATTCCATGATAACCTCCAATGTATTTGATATTATATTTTTGATATTTGATATTATATCTATTCTGTAGTAATTCAGAATATCCTGCCTGGGCAAAAAAATATTTTTGAGAAAAAAAGAAAAGCCCCGGCAATCATGCTAGGGCTACTACTTTTTCTCAATACACCACACTTTTTACACCTGTCAAACAGGTTCAATACTATCTTTGAGGCAACTCAGCATGCTGACCGGATACATCTACGAGGACTACATCGACCCCAATCCTGATAATCTTCTCCCATGGTACGACTAAATCATCGCCCCGGCCAAAAATACCGAGGATTCGTCCTCCTGAAAATCCAGGCAAAACAATCGCCTGTATCCTGCCTTTTTCGAGATCAAGTTCAATATCTTTTATTGGACCAAGTCTCCTGCCGTCAGCAACATTTACTATATCACGGTCTCGCAAATCAGATATTTTTATTATCAAAGCTACCACCGTCCCTCACTATTAACAGGATTACCACGATTAACATTACATATATATGTTCCTGTCCAGATAAAAATAACAAAAAAATAGTACGTCTTTAGTTAAAAAGACGCACTTGTTAATATATCTTTAAGTAATGACGGCTGCAGCGCTTTTTAAACATGTTTGCGCATATGGTTGAGCGCCGCCTTTTCCAATCTGGATACCTGGGCCTGCGAGATGCCGATCTCCTCGGCCACCTCCATCTGGGTCTTCCCTTCAAAAAATCTCAGTGTCAGGATATGCCTTTCCCGCTCGCTCAGCTTTCTTAAAGCTTCCTTAACTGAGATAGTCTCAAGCCAGTTGCCGTCGGCATTTTTTTCGTCACCAATCTGATCCATGACAAAAATCGGGTCTCCGCCATCATGATAGATCGGTTCAAACAGAGAGATCGGCTCCTGAATAGCATCAAGCGCGTAGACAATCTCCTCTCGGGGTATATTTAGTTCACCGGCAATTTCATTAATCGAAGGTTCCCGGGAATTTTTATTGATGAGATTATCCCTGACCTGCAAGGCCTTATAAGCAATATCCCTTAATGAACGGCTAACACGAATGGGATTATTGTCGCGCAAATACCTTCTGATTTCACCGATTATCATTGGTACGGCATAAGTAGAGAATTTGACATTCTGACCGAGATCGAAATTGTCTATTGCTTTCATCAGACCGATACAGCCTACCTGAAAAAGATCATCAACATATTCACCGCGGTTTGTAAAACGCTGAATAACACTTAAGACAAGACGCAGGTTGCCGCTGATAAGCTCCTCTCTCGCAAAATCATCACCTTGCTGCATCTTGCGAAAAAGTTCGCGCATAACCGTATTTTTTAAAACAGGGAGTTTGGAAGTATTGACGCCGCAAATCTCTACCTTGTTAATAATCATCTTAAAAAACCCCCGGTAATAAAGAAGTATCTAACCTAACTTCATTATTGCCGTGAAAATTTTCTAATATACCGTTTAAGATATGTAAAAGATGGAGACAAAAAAGAAAAAGAAGCAAAGATTAATCAAAACCTGCTTCCTTTATTAACCAGCAGTAAAATCACCTTTATTTTTCTTGAAAGTATTACATTATTAGCTAATATCTAAGTCTCTTACCATACAGACCTCATCACAATTAGGAAACTTCGGACAATTGATGCATTCCTTCCACACCTTTTGTGGCAAGCTTTCTTTATTTACAATAGAAAAGCCCATTTTCTCAAAAAAACCGGGCTGATAAGTCAGCACAAACACTTTCGGGATTCCTAATTTTACAGCCTCATTAATAAAATATTCTACTAGCCGTCGGCCAATTCCTTGCGCAGCATAGGCTTCTTTAACAGCAAACGCCCGGACTTCCGCGAGATCAAGCCACATGATATGGAGCGCCCCTGTTCCGACAATCTCGCCATCGATTTCTGCAACCGCAAAATCCCGGATAAATTCATATAACATGTTGCGCGGGCGCGAGAGCATAACCCCGGTCTCTGCATATTTATTCACCAACTGATGCATAGCTTCTACATCATCCAGATTTGCTTTACGAATAATCATTTCTTCGTCACTCCTGCTTTTGAAAGTTAAATCAATCATAACAGAAGTCCGATTTTTGCACAATCGTTTTGTGTATATTTATTCCATTCGTTGTATTTCTTTGCGCAATCGTTTAATTATTCTTTTCTCGAGGCGCGAGATATACGATTGCGATATACCAAGCAAATCGGCTACCTCCTTTTGCGTTTTCTCTCCGTTGTTTTTCAGTCCAAAGCGTAAATCCATAATCCTTCTTTCCCTGCTAGATAGTTTGTTCATGGCCAATACGAGGAGCTTTCTATCAACTTCTTCTTCAATGGTTTTATAAATAATATCATTTTCCGTACCCATCACATCCGAAAGCAATAATTCATTACCATCCAAGTCAATGTTTAGTGGTTCATCAAAAGATACCTCATAGCGCGTCTTTCCGCAGCGTCTCAAGTGCATAAGAATTTCATTTTCTATACAGCGCGATGCATAGGTAGCCAGTTTAATTTTCTTCGACGGATCAAAAGTATTGACTGCTTTAATGAGACCAATTGTCCCAATTGAGACGAGATCCTCTATACCAACGCCGGTATTCTCAAACTTCCTGGCGATATATACAACCAGCCGCAGATTACGTTCAATTAGTGTGCTTTTTACACCTTGATCACCATCTTCGAGGCATTTTAATAAATAAATTTCCTCTTCAACACTTAACGGGGGCGGTAAAGCTTCGCTGCTTCCCACATAAAATATATCCTGCTCAATGCCCAAACGCCTGAGCAAGCGAATGACGATCCCCTTAAGATCCAAACTAAAAAAGCCACTTTTTTCCTCGAGCAACTTTGCTTTCCTCCCCGCTAAATTGTTTGTCAGCCCCATACAACATAGGTTAATAACACTATTCCCTCACGTCAGGATGCATGAGCGCCTGATATCTCCCCTCTTTATTCAACGGCCTGCTTACAAGTCCGATTATTACTTCACTTGCTTTGCCAGCTGCCCCTTCCCTGCTGAATTCAACATGGTCCGGGCGTACTCCAAGCATAATACCCCTGGCTTTGCCCACCGAATTATATGGAATAATATGCAGTCTCGCCGCCCACCAACTATCTACGCGCTCAGTCAATCCTTTGAAGGTTGGATCATCCTCAAACAACACTGCCTCAAGTATTTCTTCCGGTAAATGTCCCGTCAAAATACCGGTTTCAACAATAATAACCGGTCGTTTCGTCAACGGGTCAAGCAGCTGATTGCCGGTATCCATGAGGGCATCAACACGGATAACCTTTCCACCAAAACTAATAGCAATTGTGCTGATGAGCTGCCGTTCCCTCATAATCCTGCGTATATAAGCAGCTCCTGAATACGCAATCATCAAAGCTGTGCCTATCCCAATCAGCAGCCAATAATAATTAAACCCGGAAAGCAATAAAATTGAGCCATTATACGCCTGTATAGCGCCCGGTGACCGATCAGCCAAAAAAATAACCCCAATAATCGTGCCGCCAATCACAAATGAGACAAGATAGAAGTAGATAAGCGTACGCAAAAATACGGCAATAGTTGGCAATGAAAATGTTAAGAGCACTATGCCAACGGAAAACGCAACCTTCGCGATTAATGTTGTAAAAATAGAACCTTCATAAAACAGTACTACTAAGGAATATAGCGCCCCACATAATGAACCGAGGATTAAGCGGAATAATTTAACCTTAACATTCAATATCCGGCAGGTGGTCCATAGAATAATAAAATCCATGACAAAATTAACGAGCATAATTATATCTATATAGATTTCAGCAGTATATTCTGTCGCCTGCAATTAGATCACCCTTCATAATTATACACCAGACTTTTCCATATTCTTGTCGGATTATGCGACTGAAAAAAAAAGACCCCCTGGTCTACGTCATCAGGGAAGTCCAATTAATCAGCTCCTATTTCACTTCAGATAATATCTGTTCTAAAGCCTCCAAATCAACCGGTTTGACTAAGTATCGGTCAAATCCGGATGTCTTGGCTCTCTCCATGTCATCTGTCTGGGCATAACCAGTTAAAGCTATCAGAAAAACATCCTTAAGATCATTGTCGTTCCTAATGTTCTCAGCTACTTCATATCCAGACATCTCCGGCAGGCCAATATCACAAAACAAGACCTCCGGACGATACTCTTTCGCTTTTCTTATCCCTTCAATCCCCTTATTTGCCGATATCACTTCATGGCCCAAATTCCTTAACAGGGGACAAAGGATTTCAACGACATCCGGGATATCATCTATTACCAGTATCCTCAAGGGTCTGGCAGACTTACCACCGCTGGCTTGCTGATTTCCTTCCTGCTGCCTGTGAGTATGAGGGCTTAGAGGAAGCCTGATGGTAAACTTCGCCCCTTTTCCCAAACCTTCACTATAGGCATTTACACTTCCGCCATGCAGCTCAACCATACCCTTGACGATGGCTAATCCTAAGCCAAGACCGCCCTGTGCCCGATCCAGTGATTCGCTTATCTGCATGAAAGGCTGAAACAACTCAGGCAATAATTCCGGCATCATGCCTATACCATTATCTTGAACAGAAATAATTGCTTCTTGCCTCTGCTCATCTTTTGCTAAAGTAATTAGGGCTTTTTGTCCTTTTAATGAAAATTTAGCGGCGTTTTGCAGCAGATTCCCAATAATCTGTTTAAGGCGCGTATGATCGGCATTAAGAGTTATAACATCTGTAGGTATTTCCGACTCCAACTGGACCTCTCTTTCCGCAAAAAGCGCTTTATACTCTTCGACGATCTGTGATACCAGTTTATTTATTTCTACACTGCCTTTTTTCAATGTAAGCTTATTGGTGGTTATGCGGGATACATCCATCATGTCATCAACTAAGTGAGATAGTTGGATTGTCTGACGTTTCGCGATATTTTGAGCTAACCTGGCCTGTTCCCCGCCTGGTGCCACCAGATCAAGAAGTGATAGGCTCATCATAATTGAGGCCAGCGGGTTCCTAATCTCATGAGAGAGGAGGTTTATAAATCTATTTTTATTTTCGTTGGCTTTACTCAGCTCCTCCACTAAGGCGACAGCACTTTTATTACTTTGAATTAAGGCTTCTTTGTATAATGTTCGCTCGATGGCGTCTGCGGCTTGCAGGGCTAACAGATCGAGAATCTGTAATTCCCGTTCTTCAAATTGGTGTTTTATTGTATAATGGGTTGAAAATACACCCACAAAATTGCCCGAACTGCTAATTAGTGGTGTGGATTGAATAGTATATATCCCTTCATCTAAAATTACCTGAAGATCCGGCATTCCGATAAAAATAGGGCTTTGCGTTACATCTTCAATAATTACCCTTTCTTTGTTTTTATACGCTAGTCCACAAGACCCTCTATCTTGGGAAACAAACTTAAAATGATCCATGAAATGACCACTAAAACCACGTTGGGCTACATGTTTAAGATAACCGGATTTTTCCCCTAACAACTGGAAGTTTCCCTTACTGGCTTTAGTCAATTCTATAGCGGCATCAAGTATTTCTTCGTATAATATCTGCGGATCGTCATGATGTTGAATTAGAACTATACTGATCAAGTGCAGTCTATGGAGGACATTTATTTCAGCAATCAAATTGTCCCTGAGATTCTCAAGGTTTTTCTCTAGCTGCTTGCGTTGAGTGATATCCCGAAAAGATGCAACGAATCCATTAAATACTCCCTGCTGATTTTTCAGCAACTTGAAATGGACATCAAGATATAATATCTTTCCATCTTTACGCTGACAATACTCCCCTATGTAATAGCCATCTTCACGCAATTTAGCTTTGAAGTCCTCCCAAGACACGTCGGGCGCTATGGCCTGAAATATTTTTTTAGAGCATCGCCCTACGGCCTCTTGAGCAGACCAGCCAAATATCTCTTCAGCCATGCCGCTCCAATAGGTAACAACATAATTATCATCCACTGCAACAATCGCATCATGGACACTAGCAAACAGGTTTGCCTGAAATGCCAGTTTTTCCTCGTTTTGCTTACGTTCTTTTATATCTCTGAAAAGCACATCCATTTTTTCGCTATCCTTTCTGCCAATTTTAAAAGCAAAAAGATCGTACCAACGCTGATCACTTTTAACACTTTTTAAATGGACCGCTCTAACACCGGAGTCATATTCTCAATACCAAAACACCTTAACTCAACACAAGCTGACTTTGCTCCCGGATTCTAAGTTTGTCGGCTACCATGGCGATAAATTCCGAATTAGTCGGTTTGCCACGCTGGATGTTGATGGTGTAGCCAAAAAATTTATTCATCATTTCCACATTACCGCGATCCCAGGCCAGTTCAATGGCATGGCGGATAGCCCTTTCCACCCGGCTGGGTGTGGTCGTGTACTTTTGCGCGACCATGGGATAAAGTTCCTTGGTCACTGCACCCAGAAGGTTGACATCATTGATTACTATAAGTATGGCATCGCGCAGATACTGGTAGCCTTTTATATGTGCCGGCACACCCATCTGGTGAAAGATGTTGGTTACCTCCAGATCAAAGTTTTTGCTGCGGACCTTGGAGTCCGGATAGGAATTAACCTGATTCAGCGCATTCGCCTTGGGCTGTGTGTAGGATGACGCCAGCTGGCGGACACGGTTAGCCAAGGTATCCAGATCAAAGGGTTTAAGTATAAAATAATCAGCACCTAATTCAACGGCGCGCAGGGTAATATTCTCTTGCCCAAAAGCTGTCAGCATAATGACTTTCGGACGGCTGAGCATTTCTTCCTGCTGGTTTAACCTTTCCAAAACGCCAATCCCGTCTAGATGGGGCATAATGATATCAAGCAATACGACATCCGGCATTTTTCCCATAATCTCGTCCAGCGTTTCCAATCCGTTATTGGCTGTTCCTACCACCAGAAAGTCATCTTGCCGATCAAAATAATTGTACAAAATATCAACAAAATCCTTATTGTCATCAGCAATTACAATTTTTGTTGTTTTATACATTTTTTCTCCCCCTGCCATAAAAGTTTTCTTAATTTATTCAACAAATAGATTTCCTTTCCTGCCATAATGTTCTTCTTCATGCAGAATATATCATTAAATTTTCCCCGATTTTTCGCGTTAAATTGCTATGTTTTTGATATTTTGTGTCGTAATTTGATTTATTAAACATTTTTATGATATTATTGTCCTAAATTGTTTGAATCATTTTATATTTTAAAGATAAACCTATCCCCTGTCAATCTCCTTTTTGTCCTCTCATCTTTTTATGGTTTTAATCTCATCAATGAACGCCATATATTGCAGGACACTTTCTAACCTTACCTCTTTTTTTTGCAATAAATTAAAAGGCGCCTCACAACATTAGTCGTGAGGTGCCTTACTGTCTGTTCACACCTTTTTTGTGTTTGATCAATCATGCGTCCTAATTGTATATTCACTTAATTAATCCAATTTCTCCAACCACTGCAGAATAGTCTGTCCCAGTTGTTCCTCAGCTTGGGAATAAAAATGATCGGCATTCGCAATTTCTACAATATCACAAGCCCCTGAATGCCCGGCATTTTTCTTCATGTTGGCTAATAACTCTCTGCTCACGGGTTCGAAATCGTTGGAGCCTCTGATCAGCAAAATCGGGCAATACACTTTCCTGATTAACTCCTCCGTATCAGCAGGCGTATCGGGTCCGTAAAAGCTTAAGAAGGTCTCCGAAGTAAAAATCCAGGGCATAGTGCCCCTGCCCCGCAAAACAATAAGTTGGCTGTCCATGCCAAGTTCCGCAAGCTCATTCGCTTTAAAGAGGCCTCTTTCATAAAAATTATCGGTAGCCAAAAAACGCATCATTTTGGATACCGAAGGAGGCGGACTTACCAGCACAAGCCCTGTTATGCCTGAAAACTGCAAGCTATTTTGTACATATAGAATCTTTGGTATCGCCTGGCTGTGCCCGACAATCACGATTTCCCTGTAACCGCGTCGGTTCAAAAAATTGATCCATGCTTCAATATCATAAATACAATCACGAAAGCGTTCCCGCATCATACCTACAACCGGTTTTTTATCACCATCAGGAGCCGTACCGAAGTCATGTCCGCGGTTATTGGCACTCAGACAGGCATAATCATAGGGATTGATAAGATGCGGCAGGAAACGTCCGATCCCGGTATAAAAATTCATAGCTGCGCCATGCATTATGATTAGGGCTGGTTTATCATGGTCTGCTTCAAAGAACGCCCCGTGCAGATCAAGCCCATCCCTGGTTTCTACAGACGTTAATTCACATTTCACGGTCCTGCCCCCATTCAATATAGTCACCTTCGTTTTAAGCGATCATAATTATTAAGTATCGGCAGTTTTACCACTTATAATTCTATCACCATCATTTGCTTAATTCTACATAAAACGACCTGGTCATAGCTAGAACCTCAGGATTGGGGGACTTGATACCTTTTAGAGCGTCCGGAAGCCCTAAACAACTTTTTTCCCTCCGCCACAATAAAAAAGCACCTCACAACATTAGTCATGAGGCACCTTGAATCCTATGTTGTTGACAGACAGCCTTACTTTTTTGACCTTAAAAATGGTGGTATATATAAGTCCTCGGTGTTAAAGGGTTTTACATCAAGTTCGATCGTGTTATTTCCTCTGCTTGATTTTTCAAAACCGGTAGCTATAACTGTAACCCTTACTTCATCCTGCAAGCTTTCATCGATAACAGCGCCGAAAATAATATTGGCCTCAGGATCGGCTGACTGAGCAATAATCTCCGCAGCCTCATTGACCTCAAACAAGCCAAGGTTTGAACCACCGGTAATATTCAGTAAAACGCCGCGTGCGCCTTCAATCGAGGTTTCCAGCAGCGGGCTTGAAATAGCTGCGCGTGCCGCCACTGCAGCACGATTCTCTCCTGCGGCAACCCCGATACCCATTAACGCGGTTCCGGTTTCCTGCATAATTGTTTTGACATCGGCAAAGTCAAGGTTTATTAAGCCGGGAACAGCTATCAGGTCAGATATACCCTGCACGCCCTGACGCAAAACATCATCTGCAATCCGAAATGCATCATTTATCGAAGTGTGCTTGTCCACAACCTGCAGCAGTTTTTCATTCGGAATCATAATCAGGGTATCAACCTTGCTCTTTAAATTCGCGATCCCCATGTCCGCATGGTTCATACGCTTGCGTCCTTCAAACGGAAACGGCTTTGTTACGACGCCTACAGCCAGCGCCCCCAGCTCTTTGGCTACCTCAGCAACCACCGGAGCAGCCCCTGTCCCCGTACCGCCGCCCATACCGGCAGTTATAAAAACCATATCCGCACCTTTTAGCACTGCACTCAGTTCATCGCGGCTTTCCTCGGCTGCTTTCAGCCCAATTTCCGGATTTGCACCCGCTCCCAATCCTCGTGTCAGTTTAGCGCCGATTTGAATTTTTTTATCAGCCTTTGAGAGGAATAAAGCTTGCGCGTCAGTATTTATCGCAATAAAATCGACGCCCTTTAGCCCACTGT
>DIVP01000124.1 GCA_002422465.1 Peptococcaceae bacterium UBA6129
AGAATTTACTTTTTCAAATGAGGAATGCTACTATATTATCGCCACGTAACCGTATGGCCTTGACAAATATGGCAGGCATCTATATAATAGCCCTAGAGATTTATAGAAATATTGATAACAAGCACTGCGAGCGGTTGCAGTGCTTGTTAATATAAAGGTCGGCCTTGTTGATTGTTTTGGAACTATCCTGGGATTTTTGACATAGATATGAATGGATAAGGAAGTTGAATTGAAGTTAATTTAAGGAGAGAGAATACTATATGACACCAGAAAAAGAAGTTGTCTTGACAAAGGAAGGTTTAGCAAAGCTTGAACTGGAGTTGGAAACGCTAAAAACAGTTAAGCGCAGAGAGGTAGCGGAAAGAATTAAGCAAGCCATTGAATTCGGCGATATTAGCGAAAACTCTGAATACGAAGATGCCAAGAACGAACAAGCTTTTATTGAAGGTCGTATATTAACGCTCGAGAAAATGTTGCGTAATGCCAAACTGATTGAACATACCGAGAACGATTCGAATGAGGTTCATCTAGGTGTTAAGGTTTCCTTAAAAGATATGGAGAATGGTGATGAATTGGAATATATCCTGGTCGGCTCGGCGGAGGCTGACCCGATGAACAACAGGATATCCTATGAGTCGCCGGTCGGCAAAGCTATCCTTGGCAAAAAAGAGGGAGACATAGTTGAAGTAAATGTGCCCGCGGGCAAGTTGAAATACAAAATATTAGCTGTATCATGACTGAAGGGAAGAAAAATTGTGTCGGAAATATTTGAACAAGATTCAAATGAACTTAGGCAGGTCAGAATTGATAAACTTAAGGAGTTGCAAAGCAAAGGGCTAAACCCCTTCGGTGGTCGTTTCGAACAAACCCATCATGCTGTGGAGATAATCAACAAGTTTATAGAGTTCGAAGGGAAAGATGTCACTATAGCCGGGCGGCTCATGTCCAAAAGAGACATGGGGAAAGCTGGTTTTGCACATTTACAGGACTTTTCCGGGCAAATTCAGATTTATGTCAGACTTAACGATATTGGGCCCCAAGACCATGAACTATTTACGCGCCTTGATATTGGCGATATTGTCGGTGTTACCGGATATGTTTTTAAGACGCATAAGGGTGAAATTACAGTCGGGGCTAAACAGATCACACTCCTGACTAAATCACTGCAGCCTCTACCGGAAAAGTGGCATGGTCTCAAGGATGTTGAGTTAAGATATCGGCAGCGTTATGTTGATCTGATAGTCAATCCGGAAGTAAAAGAAGTTTTTGTTAAGAGAAGCAGAATTATTCAGGCCATGCGCCGTTATTTGGAGGGACAAGGCTTCCTGGAAGTGGAGACTCCGACTATGCATGCCATTGCGGGGGGCGCTAGCGCCAGACCGTTCGTCACCCATCATAACACGCTGGACTTGGACTTATATATGCGCATAGCTCTTGAACTGCATTTAAAAAGGTTGATTGTCGGGGGTATGGAAAAGGTCTATGAGATAGGCAGGGTATTTCGAAATGAAGGAATTTCCACGCGTCATAATCCTGAATTTACTATGCTCGAACTGTACCAGGCCTATGCCGATTATTATGATATGATGAAACTGACTGAAGAAATGGTTTCTGCAATTGCTCAGGAAGTACTGGGTACGTGCAAAATCATGTATCAGGGTACGGAAATTGATTTAACTCCGCCTTGGTCGCGTCTGACGATGGTTGAAGCCGTCGAAAAATATACCGGGGTGAACCTCGCGATAATTGATAGCGATGAAAAAGCCCGAAAAACAGCGGCTGACCTCGGTGTGCATGTTGCCAAAGATGCAACCAAGGGTACGGTTTTAAATGAAATATTTGAAGAAAAAGTAGAGCAGCACTTGATTCAGCCGACATTTATTATGGATTATCCTATTGAAATATCACCGTTAGCCAAACGTAAAACAGACGATGCTGATTATACATACCGTTTTGAGGCTTTTATCACGGCACGCGAACTGGCTAACGCGTTCTCGGAGTTGAATGACCCGATTGACCAGCGCGGACGTTTCGTTAAGCAGATGGAGGAACGTGCCAAAGGTAATGACGAAGCGCAGATGATGGATGAAGATTTTGTGCACGCGCTAGAGGTTGGGATGCCACCGACCGGTGGCCTTGGCATTGGGGTGGACAGGTTGGTTATGCTGTTGACTGATTCGTCTTCGATCAGGGATGTTATCCTGTTTCCGACGCTTAGACCCCGGGAAGATTATTAGGGTTATATTGAGTTAGATATACTGATGTATGGGATTGTATGAATAACCATCTATGGTGTGCCGTACATTATGCGCATGCGTTTTATAAAAACGCGGCGCATTATTTTTTAGCGGACCAAGCGAAAGGGCATTTTTTATGGAAATCCAGCGGACAAGCCCACTTCAGGGATTATGGCCGGGAAGTAGTATACCACTGGAATGTGGTGATGTAAGCACTTATTAAAGCCCCAATACAAATGGTGCTATGCTGCCTATTTGCATTGGGGCTTAAGTTTTTAAATTGCATTGTCGGGTCCTGCACGCATTTCTATAAGTTTTTCGACTTTTTCGAGCTCTGCATCAATAAGCGCCAATGAATAGGTGGCTTCTTCGGAGAGCATCTCGAATAATAGTTTGATTATATCGCGCAATTGCACATTTTCATCACTGCGACTCTGTGAATTCGATTTTATCAGCTCTTCAAATCGCTTTTGCTCACTTCGAACATATGCAATTCTCTCGGTAGTGGTTTCTTTCCTTTTTTCAAGCTCTTGCTCCCACAAATCAATAAATCTCCTTATCCGTCTCAGCTTTATTAGCTGAGCTCGATTCAGCCTGAGATATTTTATTGTGTGAACAGCAGGTTTAGACCCATTTATTGCAGCAAACGTATCACTCATGTATATATGTCACTTCCGATATGCGATTCTCAAAGCCTTTCAATTGCCCATAGCGGCAAATTCATCAGCCAATCTTCTTTTTTGTAATCCGCCATGGAGGTGCGGATAGATAGCGTGGGATTGAATTTATCCCGGTAAGTCTTCAAACTTTTTGCCTGCAGGTTGACCTCTGCCTTGACCTCGATGGGGATAATGGCGCTACCTGTATCGATGACAAAGTCCACCTCGGCAATCCCACGCTCGGCCGTCCAGTAGTAGGTTTGGACGCCTTTCAGCGTTTTGAGCTGCTGTAGCACATACTGCTCGGTAAGAGCGCCTTTAAACTCCTTGAACAGCACGTTGCCGTCCAGCAACGTGCCCTGCCGCAGGCCGACCATGCAGGACAGCAGACCGACATCGACCAGAAACAGCTTAAACGCCTTCAGGTCCTCATAGGCTCTCAGAGGCAGGCTGGGAGCGATTACACGGTGTACCTTGTGGACAAGTCCGCAATCGGTCAGCCAAAGCAGAGCGAGTTCGTATTCCTTTGCCCGAGCGCCGTCTTTGATGAGACCATAGATAAACTTTTTATTCTCCTTAGTCAGTTGTGCGGGGATACTGTTCCAGAGCATCCGGATGCGCGGCACCATTTCGTTGGGCGCATGCTTAGAGAAGTCCTGCTCGTAAGCTGCCAAGATACGCTGTTGGATTTCCCGAACCTCATTGAAATCTTTGGTTTCGGAAAAGCTCAGCACTACCTCGGGCATACCGCCCACATAGTAGTAGTGCTTAAGCAAGTCGATGTACTCCTGCTTGAAGGTAGTCGCCATCTCAAAATCACCTTTTTGCAGCAGTTCCACATACTGCTCCTTGCCCATTGCCAGCATAAATTCGAAGAAGGACAGTGGATACAGATCGAGAAATTCCACCTTCCCCACGGGGAATGACGTGCCCTGATGCAGCGCCACGCCCAGCATGGAGCCGGCGCAGACGATCTCATACTGCGGCGCGTTCTCATTGAAATATTTCAGCGAAGTCAGCGCTTTGGGTACCTCCTGAATCTCGTCAAAGATCAGCAAGGTATTCTCAGCGTCGATCTTGTGTCCGGCATACAATTCCAAACCGGTGACGATGCGCTCGATATTGAGGTCGCCCTCAAAAAGCGCCTGCATCCGGCTGTTATAATCAAAACTGATATAGACCGTCTCCNNGGCGCCCCTCTAATAATAAGGGGCCTTTTATTTTTCTTCTGCTTCCATTTGAGAAGCTGATCCATCGCCGCTCGGTATATAGGACACCACCTCGGTTACTGTATTATACATATTATACCATGTGATTACATAAAATCAAACGACTTTTTAATAATTAAATGCATTTTATCAAATGATGTTTCGGTTTTGCTTACTGGCAGCAATGCCTCCAAATCGGTTAAACTGAAAGAGCGGGTAACTTTCTACGCGAGGGTTTCCACGGAAAAATACGAGCAGTTAAACAGCTTTGAAAATCAGATACAATACTATACGGAGCTTATAAAAAGCAAGCCAAACTAGACATACGTGAGGATACATCGAAGAGGGAATTAGCCGGACAAGTATAAAAAAGCGGGATAGTTTTAATCGGATGATCGCGGGCGCCAAAGCGGGGCGCTTCGACTTCATCATCACGAAAGAAATATCCCGCTCTGCATATACCCTGAAAAGATACATATAATATTATATTGGAGTGACAATAACGAGTTGACACAGCGAATCAGGGTATGATAATATAAAAAAGTCGCCGTTGGAGCGATTATCATTGTCATAAGGCCCGGTATGCAGATAGAAAGACCAGAATGATTCCCAGAAATACCCTGTTGACCGTGAC
>DIVP01000137.1 GCA_002422465.1 Peptococcaceae bacterium UBA6129
AATTCTTTTGTCTCTTCCACAAAGTACCGTTTTTTCTACGGTTGGACAATTGTATCCATATCCGTTGTAATTATCGCGGTAGCCGCTGGCATGGACTATTCCTTCGGTATCTTCCTGAAGCCAATTTCTGCTGAGCTGGGGTGGAGCCGCTTGGCAATATCAGGGGCGCGTTTCCTGTCTCTCATCAGTTTGGGTGTTTTTGGGCTGCTCCTCGGAATAATAGCTGACCGCTGGGGTCCGCGCCTAACCATTGCTCTGGGCGGCTTACTACTCGGTCTGGGAATGTTAGGCCTATCTCGGGTTAGTACTATAGGGCAGTTTTATGCCTATTATGCCTTGTTACAACCGGCCGGCCTAGCGGCAGCTCTTATTCCACTCAGTTCAGTCGTATCGAGATGGTTTGTGAGTAGAAGAGGCCTGGCCTTAGGCTTAGTAGCTTGTGGAGTGGGAATAGGTACTCTGATGATATGTCCTGCCGTAGGATATATCGTCAATAATTTAGGATGGCGCACGGGTTACATTATCTGTGGAGTAGTATCTATTGTCAGCTTTTGGACACTCCTAATACCTCTGAGAAAAGAGCCTAAAGATATAGGGCAGCTGCCCTACGGAGCTGAAAATAAATTATTCGTTAATAAATCACTTTTAACTATAGAGAAGCCGGATATCATTATTTCTGAAGTTTTACGAACAGCTGCTTTCTGGATTATGTTCATGGTGTATCTGGGAGAAGCTGCCGGACGTTTCATGGTGATGACGCACGTAGTGGCTTACGCTACTGACAGAGATATTTCTCCTTTGCTTGCTGCTAATCTACTGGGTGCAATAGGCGGAGGAAGTATAGCGGGTAGGATTGTCATGGGTTCCGCAGCCGATAGAATAGGTAGTAAGAAGGTCCTCCTTATATGTCTGTCAGGCATGATAATACTTATGTTTTTACTACCAACTATAAGCACCATCATACCCTTCTTTATTTTTTCAATATTCTTTGGATTTTGTTACGGTGGAGCCATTCCACAATATCCGATGCTAGCCGCTAACCTTTTTGGGGTGAAGTCGGCGGGTGGTGCATATGGGGGATTCTTTCTGGGTGGATGTATAGGCTCGGCCATCGGCTCTTTTCTGGCCGCATATATATTTGACCTGACTGGCAGTTATGGAATGGCCTTCGTGCTGGGTGGAGGCTTCATTGGTCTGGGAATTCTATTTGTATTTTTCCTCAAATAGAGAGAAAGGCAGGCTTTTCAACATGAACCATTCGCCCGCTTGTTTTCCATACTTAATTTTTTATGGCCTATAGCCGGCGGGCAAATAAAAATCGTTATGTAATTAATCATGGGTAAACCCCCGGCTCTGCCGGGGGACTCCCAAAGTTTGACAGTTACGGGATAGTTTGGCTTTGAGTCCAATGCTATAACCAACATTTCTTGGATCCTAGAGTGCATGTTTCTTGGGTCTTTGATTTCACCGGTTGCGAATAGGCCTTTTCGAGGGGCCAGCAACCGTCAAGCCTCCGGCTTTGCCGGAAGTGCATGACTCAGTTGAAATGAATTCAATCTCCTTACAGCGTTCTTTTTCGAGTCACTTTAGGGCCAAGATGGCTTCTCTGAACTGATAGGACCATATGATTAGTTGAAAGAACATAGTGCGAGAAAAAATCGACGCAACACACAAAAGCTATTCAAATTCAAATGGGCTCTAACGAAATGATCTATACTCGCGAACGGCATTTTATGTAACGCCGGCGATTAAATATAATCAATTTTATCATTTGCAAAATCAGAAAGAGAGTATGCTATGCCCTATTTTGTTAGTCCCAAAATATTGTTTGGGAAGGGAATCTTGAAAAGGCTGGACGCCGAGATCAAAGGAAGGGGCAAAAAAGCTTTACTTATGACAGATAAGAATATGGCCCCGCAAAGTGCCCAGCTAGCAGAGGTCATTCAAGGTGCCGGTTATGAAGTAATGGTTTGGGACCAGGCAGAACAAGAGCCCTCTATCGACGGAGCAGCTGCGGGGAAGGAAGCCTTAGTCCGTTTTCAGCCCCAGATGGTGACGGCTTTTGGCGGCGGTTCTGTAATAGACACGGCCAAGGCCGCGTGGATACTCTACGCGCGCCCGGATATCGAAGTGCAACAGATCGGAAAGGAAGTGTCTCCCAAGTCGCGCTTGAATCTACGCGAAAAGGCATTTTTCCTGGCGGTTCCAACCACCAGTGGAACCGGTTCCGAGTGTACTTGGGCCGTGGTTCTGACCGACAAAGCGAAAAACAGAAAGATCGCCTTTGCCAACAACGAGATAGTGCCAGACCTCGCTCTTTTAGCTCCAGAGTTTACCGTAGGGATGCCTCCTGGGCTGACCGCCAGCACCGGTATGGACGTTCTGGGCCATGCCTTTGATGGCTTTACAGCTCGCCAGCAGACCGATTTCAGCGATGGCCTTTGTCTGCAGGCGATGAAAATGGCCTTTAGTTGGCTGCCTAAAGCGGTAAAAGACGGTGGGGATATGGTCGCGCGCGAGAAGATGCAAAATGCCGCTGCTATTGCGGGAATGGGCTTTGGCAACAGTAATACGTCGCTTAGCCACGCCCTGGCTCACTCTCTTGGTGTAACATTCCATATATCACATGGTCGCTCTGTGGGGCTAGCCTTGATCTATTCACTGGATTACATAACCGCCAACCCACACTTTGAAAACACCCCGGATCCAAAAGAGAAGCTTGCAAGCTCCGCTCGCTTTGTGGGGATCAATAATGCCTCGGATCAGGAAGCCATTAAAAATTTAATCCAAAAGATAAAATTTTTAATGGAAGAAATCGGAGAGCCATTAAGCTTGAAAGAAGCGGGCGTAAGTCCAAATCAATTCGAGGCTAACTTAGATGATTTAGTGACGCGAGCAAGTAAGGATGTTAACATGTACTCTACGCCCTGCGAGTGTCAAGGCGAAAAGTTGAAAGATCTGTTCTGCAGAATGTGGGTAGGGTATTGATAGATAAAGGGCGTTATATAATTGAGGTTTATTTAAAAATTAAATCTAACTTCTCTGTTTTAACTTAATCATTGGCCTGGCAAATATTGCTTAGGAGGGCTCTATGCCTATGATGACGTCTCAGCAGTATGAAGATAGTCTAAGGAAACTGAACCTAGTAGTTTATATGTTTGGCGAAAGAATAAAAAATGTTGTAGATAATCCTATCATTCGTCCTTCCATGAATGCGGTGGCCCTTACCTATGAATTGGCTCATCGACCTGAATATGAAGATATCATGACGGCTACCTCGCATGTCACCGGTAAAAAAATAAATCGGTTTACCCATATTCATCAAAACAATGGCGACCTGGTCAAAAAGAGCAAGATGGGCAGGCTTATAGGCGCCCAGACAGGTTGCTGTTTTCAGCGTTGTGTGGGCATGGATGCCTTAAACGCTCTATCCATAAATACCTACAACATTGATGCCAAATACTGCACCAAATATCATGAGCGATTTATCGATTACTTGAAATATGTGCAAGAGAATGATTTGACCTGTGACGGTGCCATGACCGACCCGAAGGGCGATAGATCCCTGCCGCCGCATAAACAGTCGGACCCAGATATGTTTATGCACGTGGTCGAGGAGAAAAAGAAGGGAATTATAGTGCGGGGAGCAAAGGTGCATCAAACCGGCGCGGTCAATTCGCACGAGATCATTGTGATGCCCACGATATCCATGCGCGAGGCGGATAGGGACTTTGCCATTTCCTTTGCTTTGCCCAGCGATACTGAGGGAATCATTTACATCATGGGTCGGCAATCCTGCGATACCCGAAAAATGGAAGGTCCGGGCAATATAGATCAGGGTAATACGCTTTATGGCGGACACGAGGCAATGGTTATTTTCGACAATGTATTCGTGCCCTGGGAACGCGTTTTTATGTATAAGGAGTATGATTTCGCGGGCGAACTGGTCGAGCAATTTGCTTCCTACCATAGGCAAAGCTATGCCTGTAAGGTAGGCGTGGGTGATGTCTTGATCGGTGCCACACAGGCGATAGCTAAATACAATGGAGTGGAAATGGCGTCTCATGTACGCGACAAGATAATTGAAATGAATCACTTGAATGAGACCCTTTATTGCGGTTGTATCGCTTGCGCCTCCGAAGGTCATAAAGAGGCCAGCGGCACCTATGCGGTGGATACTTTGCTGGCCAACGTGCATAAGCAAAATGTCACGCGATTTCCGTTTGAGATTGCCAGATTGGCGCAGGATATAGCAGGCGGACTCATGGTAACCTTGCCCTCGCAAAAGGATTATGACTGCCCTGAGATCGGGAAATGGATGGATAAGTATTTCCGAGGAAATGCTGAATACCCTACCGAGGAGCGGATGCGCATTTTGCGGCTGATCGAAAATATGACTTTAGGGACGGCAGCAGTGGGTTATTTGACGGAGTCCATGCATGGCGCTGGTTCGCCGCAGGCCCAGCGTATCATGATCGCGCGGCAGGTCAATCTGGACGAAAAAGAAAAGTTGGCTAAAAAATTGTGCGGCATAAAAAAGGAAGAAAAATAAAACCCGGTATAAAGTACTGCGGAGGGTGCAACCCTAAATATGACCGTGCTGATGTTGTGAAAAAAATGCAGCACGTTTTAAAAGACAAAGTAGATTTTGGTTCTCTGGAAGATGAGGAAATAAGCGGTATCTTAGTGGTAGTAGGATGTGAAACCGCCTGTGTGGATGCCAGTCGATTCAAAAAAATTCCCATCTGGGTCATAACACAGCCGGGAGATGCAGAAAAATTCATTTGCGACATGAAGTAGTCTGCCCAAGGACTTACGGAGTTTGACTCTAAAATAGGTTGCGTTGCAGACACATATGATTTCCAAATGCTTGCCGATGAATAACAGCCATTAGAAGAAAGACAGATGACTGTTTGATGAATGAATAACAGGAAAACAATGACAGATTCGGTAGCAATAGGTGCTAGTGGAAAAGAGAGGTCCGCTATAAGTTATGTTAAGTCATAGGGCTAAGCCATAAGCGGAGGACAAGTTATGGATCTCAAACATTTCATGGGAGCACTTGAAGCTAGTAAGGAACTCGTCAGAATAAAAAGAGAAGTCGATCCACGGTTTGAACTTGCGGCTGTGGCGAGCACGATTCAAAAGACGATCAATAAAGCAGTAGTTTTTGAAAATGTGAAAGGCAGTAGGTTCCCCGTATGCATCAATTTTTTTGGGACCTATAAGCGAGTAGGTATTTTTATGGGTTGTAAGGATCGGGACGCGGTTAAGACTATTGATCATAGACTGGGCTTGCTTCCTTTTAAGCAATCTTCCCAACAAAGTCATAGAAGGACTGAAGCAGTCGCTGAACTCGGTGAACAGCTTCCAATCGCCACACATTACGGGAAAGATGCCGGCCCTTATATAACAGGTGGGATTCTTTTAGTTAAAGACCCGGAAACTGGCGTCCACAATCTTTCCTACCATAGACTGCAGAAAAATGAGAAAGGCGAAATGGGCTTGCGGATCGCACCCGGCCGACACCTTGGCGTATATTTCGAGAAAGCCGAAAAGGCTAACAAGAATTTGGAAGCTGCTGTGCTGTTGGGTTGTTCTCCCGCCCTGATGCTTGCGGCGGCCCTTGGCGTTCCTTATGAATGGGATGAACTGCATGTTGCCGGCGCCCTCCAGGAATCGCCGCTGGAGTTGGTACCTTGCGAAACGGTTGATCTAGATATCCCAAGTGATACGGGTATTGTCATCGAAGGTGAGATCCTGCACCATACGCGTAAATCTGAAGGCCCGTTTGGTGATTGGATGGGAACCTATACACCGATAACGGACAATAATGTTTTTCGGGCGCGAACCATTACCTATTCAGATGAACCGTATTACTACACCATGCTGGCCGGATCCCCTGAAGATGTTATCCTGTTGGGGATGCCGGTTGCTGTGTCTGTTTATAGAAACGTCAAAAAAGTCGTTCCCTCGGTTATTGATGCAGCTTGTTGGCCTTTTATTTTTCATGTAGTGGTCCAAATAGAGAAAAAGCTCAAAGGGCAGGGGAGGAAAGCCGGGCTGGCAGCCTTGGGAGCGGACATGGAATGGATAAAGTACTGCACCGTGGTGGATCAGGATGTGGATATTTACGATGCACACGATGTGTCTTGGGCCGTGGCCACCCGATGCTCCCCTGAGCGTGATGTCATTGTGATTCCCGGGGTTCCATCTTTTACGCGAGACCCTCATAGAATGCATTGGGGCAGAATTATTTTTGATGCTACAGTTCCTTTTGGATTAAGAGTTGAACACGAACGGAGTCGGATTCCCTTAGAGGATAGGATAAAAATCGAAGATTATTTATAAGAGATAACAAATCAAATAGCAAGAATTATATGGGTTAGCACATCTACTGATTTAGTGTGCCTTGGGCATAAGGAGCATCATGACCAAAAAAAATTTACTGCTGATGGTAAGGACTAATGGACCTGCGGAAGGAGAAGAAAAATGGAATGCTTGGTATAATACTCACCATGTCGCTAATCGTCTTAATATACCTGGTTTTATATCAGTTCGCCGCTATATCGCAATTGATGGCGAACCCAAGTATATCACTCTCTATGAGATTGAAAATATAGATGTCTTAACGAGTGAACCCTATTTAAAATTACGCGAATGGGAGGCCTCTTTATCCCCGCAAACCTTCGAGGCCATCACCCAGAAGCTCCCAGATTTTTCTCGTGGCCTATATAGACAAATATACCCAGCATGAAAAAAGTATTCATTATCCGCGACTGGAAGAAATTTAGTAATAGAACTTAAGCTTTCACTTGTGGTTTGTGATTTGCTGACGAGGCATCTATTCTGCGCCTTTGCAAAGTATTTTCATGGATTGTAATTGGATAGCCATATCTTGAGCGGCATGATGTATCTGCTTAGGAGTGAAAGCAGCATACCCTAGCAATAACCCGGCGGGTGTGCGTGCCTTTATTGAATATCGTGAAAGAGGTGGACACTCAATGTTAATTCTCAAAAGCATTTTTGCGACCATCATGTCATTTGTACCCGCAGGCAGCCAACCAATAAGGTGAAGGCCAGCTTTTGAAGAATTAACATCCAGTATTCCTTCGAACATGGTGCGAGCAACGCTCAACAATGCCGCCTGTCGTTCCATATAGGCGGTTCTCATGCGGCGGATATGTCGGCTAAAATGGCCTTCTTCAATAAAGGTGGTCAAGACTACTTGTTCCAGCAGTGGCGCGTGCCGATCCGCCAATGATTTAATCCTTGCAAATGCTTCAACGTGTTCAGGCGGAGCGACAATATAGCCGATCCTAAATGCGGGATTAAGGACCTTGCTGAAGGTTCCTAGATATAGCACGCAGCCGCATCTATCCAAACCTTGTAAAGCGGGTAATGGGTTTCCATGATACCGGTACTCACTGTCGTAGTCGTCCTCGATAATCCAAGCGCCATGCTGTCGAGCCCATTCAAGCAGGGCCAACCGCCGCCGTAGAGGAAGTGTCCCCCCAAGTGGGTACTGATGTGAGGGAGTGACACAGGCAAGCCGGGCTACTGGCAACTGCTTCGGTTCTTCGAAAACCAAACCGTCCTGGTCAACTGGAATGGGCATAACCTTGGCACCTGCTGCTTCAAGCGCAGCGCGCGCTCCGAGATATCCAGGGTCTTCGACGATTACAGGATCGCCTGGATCAAGTAAAAGCCGGGCCGCCAGATCGAGAGCCTGCTGCGTTCCCGATACTATAATCACCTGCTCATGGTCACATCTGACTCCTCGCGCTTCTTTTAGATAGTTGGCGATTGCTTTACGCAAGGGAGGGTATCCAGCCGCGTCGCTATATGCATACAAAGAAGATGGTAATTTTCGGACTATGCGTGAACGCAAACGGTTCCACAGTGTATGAGGGAAAAGATCAAGCCCCGGGATTCCAGGGCGAAAAGGAACGGGCAGCTGTTTGGTATCGAGCGTTGTCACCTGAAACTGAGTAAAAAATTCGCCGCGCGCAGAAAGGCGAAGAGGTAGTCGTGGTTTCGCGTCACATTTGCCTGATTGCCCAAGTGTGGGCAGTAGTGGCNNAGGCGACATAGGTTCCTGAGCCATGTTGTGCTTCGAGATAGCCCTCTGCGATGAGCTGTTCGTAGGCGTTGATAACTGTAGTCCTGGAGATCATATGCTCCTCAGCCATTTGTCTGCTAGCTGGAAGTTTATATCCCGGCCGCAATCTTCCTCTGATGACAGCCTCACGCAACTCATCGATTAGTTGCTGTTGCAGTGGCGCCTGGCGACTACGGTCGAGATTTAATAGTCGAAAAAGTTTATTGGGCATTTGTTTCCCCCAAAGTGGTATTAGAAAATAATTAAAAGTGGACCTTTACAGTATACTACATATGGGTTACATTGAACATAAAATATGCATATGCACTTGTAATTACGCCGTAAAGTCTGAAACGTCATCTCCCGCCAATGGTTTACGAATATACAGCGGACCGAGGTGCAACAATAATTCAGTTGCAGCATTACAAGAATAGTATTCTTCGTCTTGAAATTAAAAATTAAAGCTATATGGTTTTCTAGAATGGTTCTCCAGCGGGTTCGGAAACATTCCATATAACTGTAGGGTGGTATGAGTTTCGAATATCTGACAGTACATTTTAAATAGTTGATCGATAATGATAAAAATATCAAAGGAGGATAAAATGAAAAAATATTTTAGCCAGCGCCAAATATTTTTAATAATCTTTTCTTTATTATTTGTCCTATCATTGCCGATAGGTAATAGAGCTCCAGTTCAGTCTATTGCGTATGCCGCGAAAGACAAGCCTATCAGGCTGACATTTGTTAGTGAGTGGCCTAAGGGACATACCTTTGGAAAAATCGTAGTGGAACACTATATAGATCTCGTTGAAAAGAAAAGTCAAAACAAGATCAAAATAAAATACGAAGACGCTGGAAGACTTGTGAAGTTTAGAGATATGTTGCCTGCGTGTCGAAGTGGCGTCGCGGATATATTTACGCAAATTTCCTCATATTGTTCCGGTGAAATACCTCTATTAAGCATTTGGTTAATGCCTTTTCTTTCTAATACTATTGAGGATCATGTCGAATTATGCTAAAAATTAGCTACAAAACAGCCTGATACTGTTAATGCATTAGCGAAATGGAAGTCTCACCCTCTTTATATTGGCCCGATTGATCCCACTTGCATCTACACCACAAAGAAGCCGATAAAGAAAATAGAAGATTTCAAAGGACTCCGTTTTAGAACATCTGGTGGAATTCTTGACACCGCAGTGCTCGCATTCGGAGCCGTCCCCACTGCTGTTCCAAGTGCCGAAACGTATGTAGCCTTACAGCGAGGTGTTGTTGATGGCGCGGCGATGCACATGACTGCCATGTGGGGTTGGAAATGGTATGAGCAATTAGAGCATTTTTATACTATGAAACCAGCTTTTTTGTATATGCCATCTGTTGTGAGCATCAATTCTGATCGTTGGACAAAGCTTCCTGGTTGGGCTCAAGAAGTATTAATTAACTGCGGAAAAGAGCATATGTACTGGGCAAGCCGTTCGTTAAATAAAGCTTATATTGATGTGCAGGATAAGCTTTCAAAGCTCGGCAAGACGGTGGAAGAGNNTGTCCACCCGTAGTGCAAAAATGGATTGATGAAAACGGGTCAGCCGGAAAAAAAGTTTGGGAGTTTGTTAAAGCAAATCAAAAACACCCTTGGCCAAAACCCTAGTAAAAAAATATTTGAGATTTCGACTTTTATTTGGAACTTGGCGTGCGTAATTTGCTAACGTAGTCACCATGGCTTACAGGTGCACGCAAAGTTCCAATAGTTTACGCGACATCGCCAACGTGATTCGCTCAGGGAGATGGTTATATATTTAAATGATTGTTGGATTATTTAAGTAGTGTATTGCAAATGCTAATCTAGGGACAGTATATGCAAAAACATATGTATATAATTAGTAATATTAAAAAGATTTTAATAACTATCAGCAAACTATTTATTTTTCTTTGCTCAATCATGATGTTTATTATGATGATATTAATATCCCTTGAAGTTCTGCTTAGATATATTTTTACTACATCGTTGATATGGCCATTTGAAATTGTGGAGTTCATGCTGGTCGCGATTACATTTCTTGGATTGGCTTATCTGGAGCTCACTGAACAAAATTTAAAGGTTGATTTCTTTTTCAACTTATTTCCAAAATATATGAAAAGTATTTCTAATATAGTTGGCACATTAACGGTTTTAATATTTTCAATTCTTACAACAATTATTGGTGGTACATTTGCATGGTTGGCTTGGTCAGAAAACATTCGTTCCTGGACAGTAATGCGGATTGCCATGTGGCCAGTTAGGTTAACCATTCCATTAGGAGGATTTTTATTGTGTTCCGTTCTATTACTTAAACTTTTTGACAGTTTTGACATTTTTATTAAAAATAGATCTTCAAAATTTGATCATGATGGGAAAACTACACATTAATGACAGATGGAGTAATACCAAGTTGCAATCAAAATA
>DIVP01000018.1 GCA_002422465.1 Peptococcaceae bacterium UBA6129
TGCGATTTTAAGCAAGCCCTATTTAAGTATATAGGTTATTGTTTTTCAAGTTTGGCTTCAATGCTGCCGAATCTTTTGTCATGATCTTCTAATTTAGAAATAAATAAAAAGCCTTGCAGCACAAGGCTTTATTTTCTGGTGACCCGCCTGGGACTCGAACCCAGAACCTATTGATTAAGAGTCAATTGCTCTACCAATTGAGCTAGCGAGTCATGGCTGGGGCAGAAGGATTTGAACCTTCGCGTGCTGGAGTCAGAGTCCAGTGCCTTACCGCTTGGCTACGCCCCAAGGTCCGGGTTATATTATAACACATTTAGCAACTAAATAACTATTAATTAAAAAATATATGAGCATATAAAATAATTTATTATACTCCGCCTGTACCTCTCATCTTTCGAAACAAATAATTCGTAAATACTTTTCGATCAAGAATTGCAGTATCGTGCGATGAAATGACAATTCTTATCACCTGTAATAATAATGTAGGGTTAGAATACCCCAGAGGATTTTTACTTATCCATTCCTATTATTTCTCCTGTATTGCTTTCATCGGACAAAACTTTATACACTTTTTACATTGTATGCAGACCTTTTCATCAACGACAGGCGCCTCAAATCCCTTTTGCCTGATTGCCTTGACGGGACAAACCCTTACGGCGGGACAGGGATGGTTCTGAGGACACCTTTTTTTATCTACATTAATTTGCATATCATCACTCTTTACTATAATAAGAATATACCCCCGCAGGGTATGTTCTTATTATAGTGTAATCCGGCTATTTTTTCAACCGGATATTTGATATTTGTACCTGATATTTGTACCTGACATTCGTTGCTAAGAAAGTATACCGAGTCCCTTAATTACCTGCGCTAATTTACCCGCACTTTGCTGCAGGGCTTTCTTTTCATCATCGCTTATGTTCAGCTCCAGTATTTTTTGGCGGCCATTGCTATTGATAATACAAGGCAAACTCAGGCAGACATTGCGAATATCATACTGTCCCTCAATGAGGCTGGATACCGGCAGGATGGAATTCTCATCCCCAAGCATAGCCTCGACTATCCTTCTGACAGACAGTGCAATCGCATAATAGGTAGCGCCTTTGCGTTCGATAATCTGATAGCCGGCATTTTTCACCGAGTTGATAATTTCTTCACGATTTACCTCTCGGAAGCTTCTGATTTCATCAAGTAAAGCGCCCGCAATATTACTATGACTCCACAGAGGCACCTCGCTATCCCCGTGCTCCCCGACAATATATGCGTGTATACTGCGCGCATCAATGCCATAATGCTCACTTAATGCTTGTCTGAAACGAGAACTGTCGAGAACCGTTCCGGAACCAATAACCTTTTCCGGCGAAAAACCGCTCAGCTTCAGGGCAGCATAAGTCAAGACATCGACCGGGTTTGTCACCATTAAGAGAATTGTCTTCGGGCAAACCTTTTGAAGCGTAGGCAATACCTCTTTGAGGATCGCAACATTCCTACCCGCCAGGTCAAGACGGGTTTCGCCCGGGCTCTGATTAGCGCCTGCCGCAAAGATAACAATATGGGAGTCTTTGCAGTCCTCAACAGCACCGGCTAATATCCGCACCGGAGGTACAAAAGACATCCCATGCTGAAGATCCATAGCCTCGCCCTCGGCTTTTTCCCTATCAATGTCAACAAGCATAATCTCTGAAGCGAGTCCTGCTTCAAGCAAGCAAAAGGCAGTCGTGGCGCCAACCATTCCGGCTCCAATAATAGATATTTTTATATCAGCCATATGTACCTCGTATTTTAGATTTAAATAGAGGTATTTTTTGCATAAAGTCAGGCAAATATTCTTCCAATTACAATATTCTAATGCATAAATAAATAACAGCGGATAAGAAAAACAGACCGGCAAAATTAACGATATGAAACTTAAGTAAATACCCCTTCGCCGGATATTCTTTACAATATATCTTGTAGGATATAAGGCTGGCGAGTGAGGCTATAAGGGTTCCCATGCCGCCGGTATTGACTCCCAAGAGAAGTTCCGGATAGTCTGTCGAGAAATTAGCCAGCAGCACTGCGGCAGGCACATTACTGATAACCTGCGAAGCAAGCACTCCCCCGAGGAAAGTGCGGCCTTCACCCATAAGCAGGGTGGACATACTTTTTGTAATGCCTGGCAAGTGTGAAACATTCCCCACAAACAGGAAAAAGGCAATGAATGTCGCAAGCAGCAAATAATCAATTTTTAAGAACAATCCCTTATCCAGGAACAGGATTAGCAAAAGCGTACCGACGAACATGAGCCGGTAATCAATAAATCTCAAAACTGATAAAACGACCAGACCAAAAAACACAAGATAGATTATCTGTCGCCGCAGATTCTCTTCTTTCGGCATAGTCTCCATCTTATAGTGTACTGACTTCCGCGGAATTCTCAGCAGGAAAACGATAATGATCAGCAAACCCAAACCTACGAGAGGTAAAAGAATCTTAATAAACTCCAAATTTTTAATATAGAAGAATTCATAAAGAAAGAGGTTCTGCGGATTACCCATCGGAGTCAGGCTGCTGCCAATATTTGCCGCGAGCGTTTGATAGATCACAATCCACGCAGGGTTAAACCTGCCGCGCCTGGCAATCAAAATAGTTATTGGTACCATCGTCAATAAGGCCACGTCATTAGTGACAAACATCGCAAAAAGACCTGTCAAGATAACAAGACAGGCGCCCATATAGCGAATCGATGTAAACCTTTGCACGAGTGCCATAGACACTCTGTCGAGTACCTGGTATTTCTCGAGCGCGACTATGACAGCCATGAGGTTAAACAAAGCGATGATAACTTTCCAATCAATCGCCTGCACATCCGGCTTTATAAAAAAAGATGTCAGAAGGACTAGAAACACTGAAACCAAGAAAACCGGATCATGTAGTATTTTCTTCTGTAAAGCGGCAAGCATATTTAAGCACCTTCCAATTATTTTGGAGAAAAAGCCTCCCCCGCATGATAGGAGCTCCTCACAAGCGGAGCTGAGGCCACATATTTGAAACCCATATCGTCGGCGAGTATCTTGTACCTGGCAAAAACCTCCGGAGTGATGTATTCAACAACCGGATGGTGCTGCTTTGAAGGTGCAAGATACTGGCCGATTGTCACAATATCACAATTCATGTAGCGCAAGTCGGAAAGCAATTTCTCAACTTCTTCCGGTTTTTCGCCGAGCCCCAGCATCAAGCCGGATTTTGAGTAAATACCTGCATCAAGTTCTTTAATACTCCTGATTAACTCGAGCGAGCGGTCATAGTCAGCCAGCGGTCTTACACTGGGGTAGAGCCTTTTTATCGTTTCAATATTATGGTTGATTACATTCGGCCTAGCCCGGACTACCTCAAGCAAGGCTTCCCGGCTCCCCTGAAAATCCGGGATAAGCACCTCGATTACCGTATCCTTGGCAAGACTCCTGATTTTTTCAATAACCCTCGCGAAATGCCCTGCTCCGCCGTCAGGCAGGTCGTCCCTCGTTACCGAGGTTATAACAGCGTGCTTAAGGCCCAGCTCTAAAATAGCCTCAGCCACATGCAGCGGTTCATCGCTTTCCAAAGGGGTTGTCTCCCCCTTGGAAACAGTGCAGAAGGTGCAATTTCTCGTACATACCCTGCCCATTATCATAAAAGTCGCTGTCTTTTTACTGAAGCATTCCATAATATTCGGGCAATTAGCCTCCTCACATACTGTGTGGAGATTCAGCTTCCGCAGCATTTGAGCAACGTCTCCAATCCCAGCAGCGTTGGAGATTTTTGTTCTCAACCAGTCCGGTTTTTTATTCATAGTCCAACCCCGTTATCTTTTTTAAGAATTCTTCTTTTTCAACTATTATAGGCTCCACTTGAAATACCGACGAAAAATGCTTGATAACCAACTCTTCATTCTTTTCAATATCTTGTGGCATCTCCAGCAATTTCTCAAGCGAGGTCACGCCCCTGTTGCTTATGCCGCAAGAGATTATCCAGTGAAAATGCTCAAGGCAGGTATTGACATTAAAGGCAAATCCGTGCATAGTAACCCAACGCTTCATCGCACAGCCAACAGCTACAATTTTATCATTTCCGACCCAGACGCCCGGATAGGCAGTGTCTCTGTCAGCAATCAGGCCATACTCCTCTTTGAGCAAACGTATAAATATCTCCTCAATCCGCCTGATATAGCTTCTGACATCCTTACCATGATTAGTCAGGTTGAGAATCGGATAACCAACTATCTGTCCAGGACCGTGATAAGTCACATCGCCGCCTCTGTTGGCATGATAAACCTTCACACCACGCTGTTCAAGAACTTCCTCGTTGACAAGAATATTAGTTTCTTTCCCGTTTACTCCGACAGTAATCACCGGAGGATGTTCCAAAAGGAGTAAGACATCCTCAATCAGCCCTTGCTGGCGAAGCTTGAGGAGCTTCTGCTGCAGATCAAAAGCGGTCTGATATTCAATTAATCCAAGTTTCACTACGCTTATCTTCATATTTGCCATTATAACATCTTTAGCGCAACAGTCTCAAGAAATGATACGAAATACCTATTATTTAATCTCCGGCCTTTCCGCGAAAGTATATATCCTTTTCAAGATGTACCCTACCAACAGACCTAAGAAAGAAGTGTGTACGAACAAGGCAACCCATGGTGTTATTGGGCTGTCTTTACCTAAACCTGTCTGAGGGTATACAGCCAGAAAAAGAAAATAGGCGCTAAATGCGCTCAAGGCCACACATTTAGTATAAAGGTGATCTCTGCCTGTGTATTTTAAAATAAAACATGTTAGAACCCCGTTTGCCGCAGAGACTCCAATCGCGTCAATTGCTCCATGTATCTGTGCATACCAAGTTTTTAACAATTGTGGGTTGTAAAACAGTCCCCCCATAGCTTCCCAATATGTACCGTGTGGAACACCCAGTAAACGCAGTACTACATTGAAAAGCAGTATGCAGATACCTCCTATGGCTCCGGAAATTAATCCGGCATAGAAAAAATCATCCATTTTTTTCAAGTAGTCCGCCCCCTAGATAAATAAATAGTTTTATTATTATTCCTGAGTATTAATACTTTTATTAAGGCAATTAGAAGATAAAAACCCTGACCGCGATTATACCGAGCCAGGGTTTTAAAACAGTCTCATTATTATCCTTGTTTTCCTTGTCTTCATAACAAGAGAAGGGGTTTTCTTTAAACCCTTAGCCTTTAGCAGCTTTGATGGGGTCATCACCAGGATAATACACCAGGATGATCCGCAGCCCAAAGGTATTGGTGATAACCTCTTCCATCTGATTGACAGAAAATCTTCCAATGATCGTGCCACCGTTTTTCTCAACCCAGGCAGTAGCTTCATCAAGGTCTTTCACGCGGAAATGAAAGCTCGCAACCGCAATTGCTTTTCCTGGTTTCTCGACAAGTTCCACACCTTTTGTACTGACGGCGCACCGGATTTTCGTCTCGCCGGGAAGAATAGGCTCAAGTACTCCAGTTTCAAAATCAATCCCAAAAATCCGCGAGAAATCTTTCATTGCTTCTTCTAAATTTGGTACTCCGATGGCCAACCGCTCCAATTTTTCTACTTTCATTATCAATACACCTCACTATGTTAGTTACAAATAGTTCATTTCTCCTTAGACAAGAAATCTCCTGCAGTACATCGGACGATATGGGGAAACAAATTTTGTTTTCCTGCGTCTAACTGATAAACGACAAAAAGTCTCGAGGAGGTTATCTTGATGAAAAAGCTATGTTTAATTCTCACCGCTTTGCTTTTAGCTGTCTTTATGCTGGCGGGCTGCGGCGCACAAACCACCCCCAATAACGTACCGGTCATCAATGCAACGGGGACAGGGAAAATCACCACACAGCCGGATACAGTTGAACTGAGATTTTCTGTGTCCACCGAAGGCAAAGACAACACTGTGCAAGCTGCAAACGCCACAAAGACTCAAAAAGTGATCGACGCTATTATCTCTCTGGGTATACCAAAGGAGGAAATGCAAACGAAAGACATCAATTTCTCACCGCGCTATAAATGGGATGAAAAACTCGGTCAGCAGTTAATTGGCTACCGCGCGGAGAACACGATTGTAGTAGAGACCAAAAAGACCGATGAGGCCGGTAAAATTATCGACATTGCCGTCCAAAACGGATCCGAGATGGTTGGGAATCTGAAGTTTACGCTATCGGATGAAGGCAAAGACAAGCTGCTCGATCAGGCCATAAGCCAAGCCGTTGCAGATGCTAAAAAGCAGGCTGAAGCAGCCGCCAAGTCAGCAGGCGTTAAAATAACCGGCATCCAGACTATCAATGTACAAAAAGATAATTCCCGTCCGCCGATCTTATACGAAAATGCCCAGTATAAACTCGCGGATAAAGCAGCCACAACCCCTGTTCTGCCGCAGGACACCGATTATATAGTAACAGTTGTCGCTTCTTTTTTAATCAAGTAAGAACTCGTTATATAGGTTATATCAACAAAAAACAGGCTGCGACATGCGGCCTGTTTTTGTATCTACCCGATATGAAATTCGTAGGCCGCTTCTTCCCAGCTCTCAGAATTTTGATAGAAACTTCTCTCAACAAATCGTACATAGTTGTCGCGGTTTACGAGGATTACAGTCGATGAGCGTGTGCCATAAATTTCCCCTCTAATAAATATTGACGAGAGCAGACGCTCCCATTTCATACTTACACCCGTGTGTGGCAATACGCTGTCCGCCGCATTCGCGCTGTCGGACAAGATTTTCAGCAGTTCGGCGGGCTCCCCGGCATTCCTGCTTTTCAGATGCTCTGTCAGCGCAGCTTTGCCTTTTTCTACCTTCGGCCACGGTGTGTTCAAGAGATGATTGCTCAGCCCATAGACACCAGGGCTTACTTTTTTAAGTTGACGTTCAACATTTGAGTAATAATATAGAGATTTACTATCACCGGCGAGGATATTGAAACCGTTATACTTATCCTCTCCGTCATGTACGCCCGACAGGTATTCATACGGACTGCCCTCACCGCACAAATAATTACTGACAAGCCGCCCTCTGGATTCGACATCCTCCCTGGTCAAGCTCGGATCCCGATAATTTGTAACTGCGGCATAACAGCCTGTTTTCGTAATACCAAGCCAGGTTCCATGCTGTTCGAGATCACGACCGGCTAAAATAGCGGGTTTATCTTCCCAATACACAGCCTGTGCAGTTGGGCGGAGATAATATTCGTCCCTGTTCGCTGCTATAACCAGCCGGTATTGGGGATGGCATTCATAAGCAAAAAGGATAAGGCACATACGCTTCTCACCTCCGACTATGACGAATTGTACATTTACAATAGCAGTTATCTTATGATAACCTGAGAACAAATACTGTTGGGAGTGATACTGTTGATCGAAGAAGTTGCACCAAATATCTTTAAAGTAGAGATACCTCTTCCACATAATCCGCTGAGATTTCTTAATTCCTATTTTATTAAAGGCAGTAAACGGACCCTAATCGTTGATACCGGTTTCAACATGCCGGAATGCAAAGAAGCTATGCATAACGCTCTGGACGAGCTCGATATCGATTTGCACGAGACTGACTTTTTTATCACACACATCCATGCAGACCACTCAGGTCTTGTCGCCGAGCTCACTAATGGTGCGCCGTCAGCAAAGGTATACTGCAATAAAATAGACGCCGTATTGATAAATGAAGGTATCTTGTTGGAATACTGGCATAAAGTCGGCGAGCTGTTCAGAGTCTACGGCTTCCCGCAAGAGCTGCTCGATGATGCCCTTATCAAACACCCGGCCAAAAACTACTGCATTGAACGTGTCGTCGATTTTACGTTTGTGGATGATGGCTGCCGTATCGGGATTGACCCATATAATTTCGTTTGCATTGCTACTCCAGGTCACTCACCAGGCCACATGTGTCTATATGAGCCTGAGAAAAAGATATTCCTAGCGGGTGATCATATCCTCGCCAAGATAACTCCAAACATCACGCAGTGGACCGAAATCCCGGACACCCTTGCTCAATATTTTAAAAGCCTCGACAGGGTCTATGATATGGACATTAACCTGCTTTTACCCGGTCACAGGCAAATTATCAGGGACCATAGACAACGCATCAACGAACTCAGACAGCACCATGACGTGCGCCTGCAGGAAATATTGAATATACTTGATGACGGTCCGCAGAGTGCATACCAGGTAGCGGCGAAAATGACGTGGTCCTTGTCATACAAGCGGTGGGATGATTTCCCGATGCCGCAAAAATGGTTCGCAAACGGCGAGGCTGCTTCACACCTTGAGTATCTTACACAAATAGGTAAACTTCACATTGAAACCAAAGATGGGGTCTACCTTTTTATTAAATAACTGCTATTTTGCTGACTGCCATAAGCCGTGTATATTGCAGTACTCCCTGGCTTGTACTGACTTTGCCTGAACGCGGAAACTGGCCTGCGGCTCCTCACCAGGAGCAAGAAACTTGCGGCAGCTAGCCCCATCGGCAATTATCTCTATCCATTCAATATAGTGCTTGTCTAACATAGGATGTGCAACGCTCCCGACTCTCACGACTACTTCATCGCCATTTTGTGTAATTACCGGTACGTGTTTCTCCTTGCCTTCATCTGCTGTTTTTGGGACCAAAAGCTCCATATCCTGTCCACAACAGACAAGGGTCCCTTTACCTCCATGCAGCACCTCAATGATATTCCCACATACATTACAACGGTATACTTCATAAACCTTAGCCATAGTGTTAAGCCCTCCTTATTAAGATTATTTCTGTCTTAGGAAATAAATAATCTTTGATTATGTCTATTGTAACATTTTTTACATCGCGGAAAAATCCATTTGTTTCGACCAAGCACAAAAACCCTGCAGGCCAAGGCTAGCAGGGTTTTCAGCGTAGCTGTTTTGGTTTACGGTGGTATAAATCCTCATCAGCTGTGGAGATCAACTTGGTGAATTCAGCTCTGCTATTAACGTACCCGGACGCAATACCGTAAGAAATCTCACAGTCTGCCTCCCGAGTCACTTTATCTTTTATCCGGCTGATTATCAAACCCGTCTCCTCACTCGTAATACCCCAGATGATGAGTAAAAATTCATCCCCCCCGTAACGTAACAGAATATCTTTGTTGCGAATATTATCCTGGAGTACCTCGGATACCTTAATAAGGATCTTATCCCCAACCGGATGACCGTATAAATCATTTTTTACTTTAAAATCATCTAAATCAAAAATGACAATCGAGCAAATCTCGTTATGAATACTATTCTCAATGCGCTCATATACGTCATCAATTATATAGCGGTTAAAAAGTCCGGTGAGAGGATCACGGTTAGCCTTGTCTTTCAGCAGAATAATCTGTTCAGAACTCGCATTGAACCACTTGTATACAATATCAACCTCAAGAAAAAATAACACGCAAAATATTGTCGTGTAAATCAACCACGCCCACGCCTTGTCAATGGAAGCTGCGAGCATTATCAAAAAAATAATAGGGAGAAAAATAAAAAAAGTACTATATGTCCAAGCTAAACCTGCCGACAAAGCATACGTAATCGGGAACAGCAAGAACAAAAATAAAAAAGGACTCGCATACCATCCGGTAAAGATGACCCCTGTCACGACAAGAATTGTTTCACCGGTTAGCGAGACGAGATTGCCCATATGCGTTTTTTTTCTCATTCCTAGCAACTGTCCTACTACGATAACCACTGTGGATAAGATTACAATTAAGTAAGCATATGCCGGTTCATTCTCCAAAAACAGCAGTATTACAGGTAACAGCCCGATGACAAAAGCCATCCTCATCTTATGTACATAGGAAGACGCAACAAACGCTTTCATTGACACCACCATCAAAACCAGAATTCTATTTATTTTCTACAAACTAGTACTAATTTCCTGCAAGGTTGGGAATATTATACTATAATAATTTTATAACAATAGGACTAATTATCCATATTATTAAATTTTTTTAGTGTTTATCCCCATTTTTTGTTTCCTATGATTAACTTTTCTTTCAATCTCTGATATATTTAAGGTACTTTAATAAACATCCGCAACATAATGGAGGTGTGCTATGTCCTATAATCAGCAATTGCAGCGCGAGATAAAACTATGGCGGGATGAAGGAATAATATCTGCTGAAACTGAAACGACATTATTGCACCGTTATCCTGTGGTGAAAAAAAGCATGACCCAAACCCTTGCTTTACTTGGCAGCTTGCTTTTTGGGATTGGTGTGATTCTTTTTTTCTCGGCGAACTGGGAGGTTATGCCGCGTACATTAAAAGTTGCTGTTGTCGTTCTGTCCTTTACTCTTTCATACGGTGCCGGCTATTACCTGCGCTATTATAAAGCTACTTTTCCTAAGGTTGGCTTTGCTTTAATCTGCCTTGGCTCTCTTCTCTATGGTGCAGCTATCTGGCTTATTGCTCAGATTTTCCACCTGCCGGCGGAAACTGAGATGGGCTTTTTTCTCTGGTATCTTGGCGTTATCCCTGTAGCCTACCTTTTTAATTCCTCAATCAATTTGACCCTGGCCCTCGTTAATCTTGTGGTCTGGTTTCTTGCCGGGAAATATCCGCTTAGCCTTCCGTTTATAATATTCCCGGTCCTGCTTGGCAGTACAATTCTACCGCTGGCAATAAAGAAGAAAGATCTAATAAATTTCGTTCTAGCTATAGTGGCTGCTTACATCTGGTTTGTCCCGCTTGGAGTGAAACTTGCTCATACAAACTTTAGCTTTCAACTCGGGATAACCGGTTTGCTGCTGTTTAGCCTGTTATTGTATAATCTCGCCCGACTTCTCAAAAACCGGCAGTTCTTCGCCGAAAATTTCCTGGACGGGCTCACGCTTTTAGGTTTGTTTGTCGGCCTTGCGCCTTTCTCCTTTCATGGTTTTATAAACGAATTTGCGACTTTGCAGGAACTGTTTTATTTTCCTTTCCTGCTTGGGGCTGTAATTCTCGTAATAGCTGGTCTCAAGCTCAAAAGTAAAACGCTGGGCCGGCATGATTTACCGCTGTTTCTTTTGTATTTATGCCTGTTTCCGCTTTTCCCTGCCCTCGGCGCCAATACCGGTGTCCTAATCCTCAATAACCTTTTGCTCTTTATCTATGCGCTTTTGGCAGTCTATTACGGCTATCTGTTGAAAAACCCTTTTATCTTCAATTTAAGCATTATCATGTTCGCTGCTGCAGTGGTGATGAAGTACTTTGATTTCTTTTTTGCCGTCCTGCCGCGTTCAGCATTTTTTATCACCGGAGGGCTCCTGTTGCTCTTGGGCAGTCTGTTCCTTGAGAATAAACGGCGCAACCTGCTAAAAACAATGGAGCGAGGTGAACAGTAATGAAGAAAAGACGTGGTATACTGCTGCTTTTGCTTATCTTATTCCAGCTGACTGTTCTGGTCTTTATGGTCCTAAACAGCTATACCGTTATTCTTTGGGGTGAAAAGATTGTTTTGCAGGTAATACCGGTTGACCCTCAGAGCATTTTCCAGGGTGAATATGTCAGTCTCGGTTACTCGATTAACCAACTCGATCTGACGAAAATTAAACACGACTTAGACCCCGAAAAGATGTCTTTCGGGGAGTGCGTTTACCTAGCTTTGGAACCCCAAGACGATACATGGATACCGGTTATGGTTACAAAGTCAAAGGACAAGGTTAAAGACAAGTTATATATTGAGGGCAAAGTATCCTATATTTCATCCTCCCCTAGTGATGAAAGGAAAGAGGGGACTCTGGATTACCGGCCACCGCTTACACAACTGCACGCAAGCTGGGGCATTGAACAATATTTTGTTCCAGAGGGAAAAGGCTTAGAAATCGAAGAGCAGGTCCGAAAAGGGACTATTTATGCAGAGGTCTCTGTATATCGTGGTAAGGCTAGGGTAACCGGACTGCTCAGCAAGTAATCACCACCACCCCAAAATGGGGTGGTTTGCTCTCGCCCTATAAGGGCTGGTAGGGCTGTTTCATAAGTTGAATTTATAAAAAGCAGCCCCCACAGAATACACTAAAATAATGGTAAAATTGAACACCTCGCTCCACTTAGATAGCGGAACGAGGTGTTCCTATGCTCTAACTGATATTTAACATCATCATTCTGTTTGCACGTATGACAGTCTTTGCAAATGTTCTCTTAGTTTCGCTTCATCCTTCTCATTCGTCAAGACCACCAGATAGTCACCAAACTGCAGCTTGGTATCACCCTTGGGGATAATCTCCTTTTCACCCCGTATAACTCCTACTAACAGACATTCCTGAGGCCATTTAACATCCTTGATGTATTTCCTGTCGAGAAAAGAACCTAACGCAATGGAAATCTCTAAGACAATTTTCTTCCCTTTCTTATCTAAATTAAGGGGCGCTTGACTCTTGACCAACAGTTTCTCCAGCAAAGCTTCATAAATAGGTCTCGACCGAAAAACATCAGTCATAAGATAAGCGCTTAAAGAAACAACAGCTACCGGCAACAAGTTGCTGAAGGAGCCTGTCATCTCAGTAATAAGGACCATCCCTGTGATTGGCGCTTTTACAATGGCTGTGAAATAGCCAGCCATTGCAAAAACTATGATATTGTCAACAAATTCTTTGGGTAAATGTGCAAAGGATGAAAAGACAACCCCAGTGATATTGCCAATTAGTGCACCAATGACAAGCAAAGGCAAAAATATTCCCCCCGGCACTCCTGAACCGTAACTTAGCATTGTAAAAGCAAATTTCACTACTACCAAAATTATCAGAGTCACAAATAACATATCAGTATTACCAAGTTTTATCACCAGTTTTTGTCCCCCTCCGAGGACATCCGGCAGAAAAATACCTAGTACGCCAGCAATCAGAACAGGAATCATTGGCCGAAAATGAAGAGGAATAGATAGTTGTTTATATAACTCTTGGGTTTTCAGCAGAATATAATTAAAAAAGACACCACCGACACCAAGCAAAAGACCGAGAACAATTAAAAATCCATAGTATTTCAACGGTAATGGGGAAATATTGGGAAAACTGAACACCGGGCGCTGACCAAAGAAATACTGGGAAATAAAATCTGCCGCGAGCGAAGCTACCATCGCAGAAGATAATACAACCGGAGAAAAATTCTTGTGCAGTTCCTCCAGGACAAAGATAACTCCGGCTAAAGGAGCATTAAACGCAGCAGCCAAACCGGCACTGGCTCCACACGTTATCAAATATTTATTCTCCATCCGGCTTCTGCCCAGCAAACGTCCTGTACCATGACCAATCGCTCCGCCAAGTTGTACTGAAGGTCCCTCTCTGCCCAAAGACAGTCCGACCCCGATAGCCAAGACACCGCCGATGAATTTCCAAAGGATAACTTTCGGCCAGCGTATATATATCTTTCCCATCAACTGTCCTTTGACCTGTGGAATACCGCTTCCTCCGACAAGGGGTTCCGCTTTGACGATAAGGCCCAGGATATAAGCAATAATAGCGAGTGCCAAGAACCAAAGAAAAATACTCGTCGGCTTGGAATTAATAAACGAATAAATAAGCAGCCGAATTTCTTCCGCATAGTCTAAAATAACCCGATAGGCGACCACAATTAATCCTGACAGGACTCCGACAAGAATCCCCTCAAGTATTAATCTCGGGCGCAGGTCACCCCAATCATTTAAGGCATTTGATGTTTTGCTTATACTCTTCGACATCTTGTCTCCATCATTACTACAAAGATTTCAATACAACATTCATTATAAATTGCGGTTACAGCTTTAGTCTACACGCAAATAAAAAAAACAGACAAGCAGTCTATCCTGTCCATGCGATTGATCCCTTGCCTGCCAATCATATAGGCTAATCAGAAAACTTAAGAAAATCTTCATTTTTTCCCTCACATTCTCTTTATTTTTGTTTAATATGATCAATCCTGTATAAAGGGAGTGAATAAATCGGTTATCAAATAAGGTTTCCCAAGCTTTTAACCTGCCACCTGCCTTTGTTTATATCTATCATAAATAAGAGGAGAAAATGTGATGTATTATGAGATATTATTGGACTTAATACAGCATTATGGTTATTTTGCATTTTTCTTTGCTTTATGGTTAGGGATCGTCATATCGCCGATTCCTGATGAAGTGATTGTTATGACATGCGGGCTGATGACTGCAATTGGACTGCTTGATCCAATCCCTGCGTTTATTCTCACATATTTAGGAATCATATCAGGGCTTTCTTTTGGGTATTTTCTGGGACAACGCTTTGGAGCGCTTGCTCTCAATCGCTTGATCCAAAAAAGGAAAACAGCGAATTATCTTGGGAAAGCCGAAGAAACGTTTCAGCAATTTGGTCATTTTAGCCTTCCTTTAAGCTACTTTTTGCCTGTTGTTCGCCATTTAGTACCATATTTAGTAGGCTCTGCCAAAATGCCTTACCGTATATACGCAACTTACTCTTATTCGACTGGTCTTCTCTGGACATTAATCTATTTTTTAGTTGGGAGAACTTTTGGGAACAATATTGACCAAATTGCCCAACTCGTGACAAAGTACGGTTGGTACACCCTTGTCTTTTTATGTATTGCAGGTCTCATTCTCTGGAGGATTCGCCGCCCTGCAAAATAAACAAAAAAAATAGTGCATTCACACTATCTTGAAATGATCATATGGTGGGCGGTAATGGACTCGAAC